>DATBHM010000169.1:0-19970 GCA_036557505.1 Actinomycetota bacterium
AGCTGGACGCCCCTGTTCGTCACGATCAAGGGACTGGTGACGGAGGTGGGGGGCCTGATGACCCACGGCGCGGTGATCGCACGGGAGTACGGCGTGCCGGCAGTCGTAGGGGTCGAGCAGGCCACCCGGCTGATCGGTGACGGGCAGCGAATCCGCGTGCATGGAACGGACGGGTACGTCGAGATCCTGCCGTAGGGTGCCGGCCCGGGGGCGCTCCAGTCAGTCCTCCACCGGAGATGATCGAGGGGACCGGTCGTCCGCCCAGAGCACGAGGAGGAAGCCGATGGAATATGTGAACCTCGGAACCACCGGGCTGCGGGTCTCGCGCGTGTGCCTGGGGATGATGAGCTACGGACGGCACGAGAGCCGCCAGTGGTCGCTGGACGAGGAGGCGGCGGAGCCGATCGTTCGTCGCGCCGTCGAGGGTGGCATCACCTTCTTCGACACCGCGGACGTGTACAACGGCGGCCGGAGCGAGATCGTCACCGGCCATCTGCTGAAGCGCCTGTTCGGCATGCGCGAGGAATACGTCGTCGCGACGAAGGTGCACGGGCGCACGATGCCAGGGGAGAACGGGCGGGGGCTCTCCCGCAAGCACGTGCTGGCCTCGATCGACGCATCGCTCAAGCGCTTGGAGCTGGATTACGTCGACCTGTACCAGATCCACCGGTGGGATCCGCTCACACCGATCGAGGAGACGATGGAGGCGCTGCACGACGTGGTGAAGGCGGGCAAGGCTCGCTACATCGGCGCGAGCAGCATGTACGCCTGGCAGTTCGCCAAGGCCCAGCACGTCGCGCCGACACGGTTCGTCTCGATGCAGAACCACTACAACCTGGTCTACCGGGAGGAGGAGCGGGAGATGATCCCGCAGTGCATCGATCAGGGGGTTGGGGTTCTGCCGTGGAGCCCGCTCGCCCGCGGGCTCCTGGCGGGCACCCGGACGTCCCATGGCGAGCGACGCACGACGAGGGCCAACACCGACCCCTTCGGCGACAGCCTGTACGCGCCGGAGGTCGACTTCGCGGTCGTCGACCGGGTTGGGGAGGTCGCAGCAGCGCGCGGCGTTCCGAGCGCGCAGGTCGCGCTGGCCTGGGTGCTGCACAAGCCCGCGGTCACGGCACCGATCGTGGGCGCGACGAAGGTCGCGCACGTCGATGACGCGCTCGCCGCCGAACAGCTGAACCTGACCGAGGACGACATCGCGGCGCTCGAGGAGCCCTACGTGCCCCACGTGGTCTCCGGCATCGACCTGTGACGGCGGCAAGGCTTCCGCGGGCGCAGGTGCACCTCGGTCCCCCTGTCGACCCGCACGGGCGTCGTGATCAGGGTCGGGGGACGAGCCGCAGCGTGGCCGATCGAGCTTCGGGGGTGAGGGTCGAGCCCACGACGCCGCCCGGGTACCTCCGGTACTTCTCCCGGTAGGCGGCGTCGATGCGACCGGCGGCCTGGTCGTCGGGTTCGACGAACGTCACGTCCTTCTCGACCCCGCCCGAGCGGATCCGGCCCTCATGCCGCAGCCGTGCGGCGCGAAACCAGTCCGACGATCTCCCCCGCACCGACCGGACGTACAGGTCGTCGCCGACCCGCACGACCCAGATCGTCCGCCAGCTTCCGAGCGTGGCGTCGGCTCGCAGCGACGCGATCCGCAGCTCGTCGGACCCGCCGACCCGCTCGAGCTCGTCGCCGGTCCACTCGCTCATTGCTCCGACTCCTCGCCGAGGTCCGGACAGGATGCAGTTCCGAGCGCACGCCGTGTACATCCTCGCACTGAACGCCCAGCGCGGATCGTTCAACGCAGCCGCCGGGGCCTCGAGGGCCGTTCGCCGCGTCGGAACCGGGACGGCCGAGCGGGGATGAACAGACGAATGCAACGATGGGGCGGCAATGGGTGACGGCACCGGGCCGGCGGACGCCGAACTCTGGGATCGCGCCGTTGCCGGCGACTCCGACGCCTTCGGGCAACTCTTCGACCGTCAGGCCCAGGCCATCTTCGCGTTCTGCCTGCGTCGGACCGGCGACCGCGCCGCGGCGGAGGACCTCATGTCGACGACCTTCCTCCACGCCTGGCGTCGGCGGGCCGAGATGCACCCGGGCTCAGGAGGGCCGGTCCCCTGGCTGTACGGGATCGCCGCCAACTTGGTGCGCCGGCATCTTCGGAGCGTCGGCCGCCGCCAGGCGGCCGTGGCCCGGCTGCCGCTGCTCGGCGACGAGCCGGATCCCTCGGACGGGATCGCGGGTCGGATCGACGACGCGCGGCGTGTGGAGCGAACCCTGGAGGTCCTGGCGTCGCTGTCCGAGGGCGATCAGGAGCTGTTCGCGCTCTGCGTGTGGCAGGAGCTCTCCTACGACGAGGTGGCCGGGGCTCTGGGCATCCCCGTCGGGACGGTTCGCTCACGACTGTCCCGGGCCAGGGGCAGGCTCCGGGTGGCGCTGGGGGAACCGTCGGGAGGGAGCGGAGATGAATCGGGTGAACGCAACGGAGGACTCGAGAGGAAGGAGGGCTTGGTCTGATGGATGACCGCTTCGAGCGCGAAGAGCTTCAGGCCCTCGCGCCCCCGCCTCCGGTCCGGCCGCTTGCTCCCGACCGTCTCGCTCACCGGAAGGAGATTGTCATGCGCGAGGTCGAGCAGTCCCTCGAACGCGCTCCCGCCCCCGAGCCGAACCCGCCGCGGAGGATCCGGCGGCGGCGGTTGCCGATCCTGATCGCGGCCGTGGTCGTCCTGAGCGGCGCTGCCGTCGGCTGGGCCTTCCTCACCTCGTCGGCCCGCGACACGGTGGCGGTGGAGTGCGAGATCCAGGGAACCGACACGATCATCCCGGCGGCGAGTGGCGATCCCGTGTCCGACTGCGCCACGCAGTGGAAGCGGGACACCGGCACGGAGGCGCCGGCCCTCGCCGCCTACGACAACGGCCTCGGCGGCATCACCGTACTGCCGGCCTCACAGACACCACCATCGGGCTTCACCCGCCTGCCCGGCGGGGCGGTGCAGAACGTCTCGATGGTCGAGATGCAGCAGTGGCTCGACGACTACGTGAGCGGCCTGAACTCGGGCTGCTTCGGCGGCGCCACGGCAGCGCAGATGACGAAACAGCAGCTCGCACGGCTCGGCATGACCGGCTGGACGGTGCTGGCCCCTCCGGCGAGCGACGCCGGGACCTGTGTCGACACCGGCATCCTGGACGCCTCGAACAGCACGGTGGCGCTGCGCGCCCTAAGCGGTCCCGTGCCGCCCGGCTCGGTCATGGAGCGGCTCGCCGCCGAGCTCCGCCCGGTCGCGCGGGACTGCGAACCGCTCGGCGCGACCGCCCAGCGGGTCCGGTCGGCGGCCGGGAAGCTCGGACTCTCCGAGGACGCGCACCAGTACGAGCTGAACGAGGTTCCCGACGCTTCGGCGACGTGCACGACGATCTCCGAGAACGTCGGCGGCACGATCTTCCTGATCCTGCGAGGGCCTGCCGGCTGAGTCGCCCCGGAGGCCGTCGCGCCGCACAGCCTCCCGGCTCAAGAGTCGGGGCCGACCGTGAGGAGCACCTTGCCGACCGCGCCGTGCTCGACGGCGTCGTGCGCCGCCGCGGTCTCCTCGAGGGGGAAGTGGTGCAGGGGGAGGCCGGCATCCTCGCCGACCCGGTAGGCGCCGTCTCCGATCGCCCGGTTGGCGTCCTCGGCGGCGGCCGTGATCCGCTCCCAACCCATGGTGTACAGCAGGACGAACTGGTACCGGACGTTGAGACCCATGGCGCGACGAACGTCCACGCCGAGTGCAGGGCCGGGCTCGCTCGCGTAGACCGAGATCGTCCCCGCCGGACGCAGGATCGCGTGGTCGAGCGGCGCGTTCGCCGCCGGCGCCACCTCGACGATCAGGTGGACGCCATCGGGCGCGAATCGACGGATCCGTTCGGCGGCATCCTCCTCCCGGTAGTTCACGACGTGGTGGGCGCCGGCCGCCGTGGCGAGCCGTCCCTTCTCCTCCCCGCTCACGGTGGCGATCACGGTGGCGCCCGACCACCGGGCGAGCTGGATCGCGGCGTTCCCGACGGCCCCGGCGCCCCCCGCGACGAGGATCGAACGACCGTCGAGTGCGCCCGAGTGCAGACGCGTCGGTCCGTCCTCCATGACCGTCAGCGCACGGTGTGCGGTGACGGCCGGGATGCCGACGCTGGCACCCAGGTCGAAGCTCGCTCCGGCGGGGAGTGGGAACGCCCGCTCGGCGGGGACCACCGTGGCCTCCTGGGCCGTGCCGCTCCCGGGGCGTCCGTCGCCGGCCAGTGTCATCCAGACGCGATCGCCGACGGCGAGACCGTCCACGCCCCCGCCGACGGCGTCGACGACTCCGGCACCGTCGTGGTTCGGCACGGTCGGTTCGGCGGCCACAGGCCCGTACCCGCCGGTTCGCGCCTTCCAGTCCGTGGGGTTCACCCCCGAGACGACCAGGCGAACGCGAACCTCGCCGTCACCGGGCTCGCCGGCCGGTCGTTCGATCTCCTCGAGGACCGAGGAATCACCATGCCGCGCGTAGACGATCGATCTCATCGTTCCTCCATCGTTGCTCGACGCCGGGCATTGCGTACCCTTCGCGGCACCACCCTCACCGCCAACGGACCGGCGCCGACATCGAGGAGTCGACATGTCGTCCAACCAGGAGCCTGCTCACGAGGCGGCCGGGCCCGCCATGATCGCCCCCATCTTCGACTACCTGCGCCGGTACCGGTTCAAGAAGGTGCAGCTGGTGAACGACACGGCGACCGGGCTGCGCGCGGTCATCGCCGTCCATTCCACCGCGTTGGGGCCCGCGGTGGGCGGCCTGCGAATGTGGACCTACCCGGACGAGGAGGCGGCGATCTTCGACGCGCTCCGCCTCGCGAGGGGCATGACGTACAAGTACGCGGCGGCCGGCTGCGATCTGGGCGGCGGCAAGGCGGTGATCATCGGGGACCCCAGGACCGAGAAGACCGAGGCCCTGTTGCGGGCGATGGGGCGGGCGATCGATCAGCTGGGCGGCGAGTACATCACCGGTGAGGACGTCGGCACGACGCTCCAGGACATGGAGGTCGTCTACTCCGAGACCGACCACGTGGTCACGCTTCCCGAGCATTGCGGAGGCGCGGGCGACATCTCGCCGGCCACGGCGCGCGGCACCATCCTGGCCATGCGCGCCTGCGCGCAGCGGGTGTGGGGCGCTCCGGACCTGGACGGCCGGACGGTGGCCCTCCAGGGCCTCGGCGTGGTCGGTTCCCAGGCGGTGCGGATGCTGGTCGAGGAGGGCGCCACGGTCATCGTGACCGACATCGACCCCGAGAAGGTGGCGAGGGCCGTCGACGAGCACGGCGTCGCGAGCGTCGCGCCCGGGGACATCTACGGCGTCGACGCCGAGATCTTCGCGCCGTACGCACTGGGCGCCGTGATCGACGACACGACCCTGCCGATGCTGAAGGCGCGGATCGTCGCCGGAGCCGCCAACAACATCTTGGCCGAGGAGCGCCATGGGCCGGCGCTGCAGGAACGCGGCATCGTCTACGCCGTCGACTACGTCGCGAACTCCGGGGGCACGATCCTCGACACCGACCGCTTCCGCAAGGGCGGGTTTCAGCGGGAACGCGCGCTGGCCAACGTCGAACGCATCTACGAGCGGATCCTCGAGGTCTTCGAGATCGCCGACCGCGACGGCATCGGCTACCAGGAGGCGGCCGATCGGCTGGCCGAACGCCGCATCGAGGCGCTCACCGGGGTTCGGCTGCTCGACCGTCCGCGGACCGCGCACTACGAGCGGCACACGTAGCTCAACGGTCGGCCGCCTCGTCGACGGCATCCGAGCGGGGGCGCCTCCTGCTCCCGCGCGCCCGCCGTTGCATCTGCTCGCGGGCCTCGTCCATCGTGAAGCCGCTCCGGCGGCGGCGGATCCAGGCGCGTTCCTGCCGATGCGCGAGGAACTCATAGGCGATCACCCCGACGCAGACGGCCGCGACGATACCGAGCGCGGCGACGGCGGGAACCGCGGTCGCGGCCGGCAGCAGCGCGAGCAGCAGGACCGCCGCGATGGGGCGACCCCGTCCCAGGCCACCGCCGATCCGGAGGCGCAGCCCGACGTGGCCGAGCATGTACATGGCGATCCCGCCGAACAGCCCGAAGGCCGGCACGGCGGACAGATGGCCGGACACGTCCGGGAGCACGATCTTCAGCCCGAACGCGAACAGCACGATGCCGGCGACCATCGGGAGATGCAGGTACGAGAACGCGTCCCGGGCGAAGTCCGCGCGGCGGGCGCCCGACATCTCGGCCAGCCTGGCCTGTGAGACGTAGACGGTCCAGTCGAAGTACGACCACCACAGGCACGAGGACACGACGACCCCGAGGAGGGCGGCTCCGATGACGCCGGCGTCCAGCGGGAGGCCCGCGGCGCCGACGCCGATGGCCACGATCGACTCGCCCAGGGCGATGATGATGATCAGCCCGAACCGTTCGACGAAGTGCGCCGGCGAGAGACCGAATCCGCGCATGAAGCCCAGCAGGGGACCGAGGTACAGGATCGCCAGCGCCGCCCCCCACAGCGCCAACTGGGCCGGCCCGCGCAGGAAGCCGGCGACGACGAGCAGCACCGGAGCGACCATCGCGACGGCGAGCCCCCGCACCAGTGGGCGCGACGCGTCGCGGTCCCAGTGGCCGGCGATGGCGAACAGGACGAGGTGCAATCCCCGGACGACGAGATAGGCGACGCCGAAGATCACCCCCTCGCGGCCGAACGCCCTCGGCACCGCCAGGGACACGACCGCCAGCGCGGCCACCGCGGTGAGGACGACCAGCCGGACGATGCCCTCCTCGGGATCGACGGCGTTCGTCAGCCATGCGTAGCCGGACCAGGCCCACCAGAGCACGCCGAGGACCATCAGCCCCCGCACGAGCCCACGCCAGCTCGGGTCGTGCGAGAGGAACGTCGTGACCTGTGTGAAGGCGAAGACGAAGACCAGGTCGAAGAACAGCTCGAGCGTCGTGACCCGCTGTTCGCCCTCGGCCTGTCGTGTGCGCATGCGACCGCGGCCACGCTAACGCGGCGCGAGCCCGCTCGTCGTCGCACCGTACCTCGACCCCGGCGGGCGGGATCGGGCACAATCTGCCGCAGCGAGCACCGTCTGCGTACCCGACGTCGGCGCCTGCCGACGACTGGAGGTCACCCGATGGCACACGTGTTGCGACCTCCGTTCGCGCTCCCCACGGAGGGGCGGTTCCCCTCCCTGGCCGGCGCCACCGCATGGCTCAACTCGCCTCCCCTCGACCCGACGGAGCTTCGCGGCAAGGTCGTCGTCGTCAACTTCTGCACCTACACCTGCATCAACTGGCTCCGGTCGCTCCCGTACGTACGCGCATGGGCCGTGCGGTACGCCGCTCACGGCCTCGTCGTGATCGGCGTCCACACGCCGGAGTTCTCGTTCGAACACGACCTCGACCACGTCCGGCGGGCGCTCGCGTCGATGCGGGTCGAGTACCCGGTCGCGGTCGACAACGACTACGGGGTCTGGGACGCGTTCTCGAACCGCTACTGGCCGGCGCTGTACTTCGTCGACGCAGAGGGACGGATCCGACATCACCGGTTCGGCGAAGGCGACTACGAACGGTCCGAGGCCGTCGTCCGGGACCTGCTCTCGCAGGCCGGAGCGGAGGCGGTCGGCGATGGGCCGGTCGAGGTGAACCCCGCCGGACCGGAAGCGCAGGCGGACTGGGACGACCTCATGTCGCCCGAGACGTATCTCGGCTGGCAGCGGACCCAGAACTTCGCGTCCCCTGGTGGGATGACGCCGGAGCGGACCACGTACACGGCCCCTGACCCGCTGGCGCCGAACGCCTGGGCCCTGTCCGGCGACTGGACGGCCGAGGCCGAAGGCGTGCACCTGAACGAGCCGAAGGGCCGCGTCTCGTTCCGGTTCCACGCGCGCGACGTCAACCTCGTGATGGGCCGGGCGGAAGGTGCGCCGCCGATCCCGTTCCGGGTGGCGATCGACGGCGAGCCTCCGCGACGCGCCTTCGGCAGCGACGCGGACGCCGAGGGTGCCGGAATGCTGGTCGAGCCCCGGATGTATCAATTGGTCCGGCAGCAGGAGCCCGTCGACGACCGCCTGTTCGAGATCGAGTTCCTCGAACGGGGCGCGGAGGCGTACGCGTTCACGTTCGGCTGATCGACCACCGTCGCGGGGGGACCTTGGTTGTGCGTTCCGCTCCGGTCGGCGGAGACTGGGAACGCGCAGCGAGGATCTCGACAGGGGAGCGGGGACCATGAACCGGATCCGTCACTTCACCACCTCGGCGAAGCCGCGTGAACCGGGCGCGGGCCAGAAGTCGAAGGGCCCGGCGCCGCCGCCTCCTCCCGCCTGGCGGAACTGGCTCATCGTCGTCGGCGTCGCCGCGACGCTGCTGCTGTTGTTCCTCCCCCTCGGCAGGAGCTCGAGCGAGCTCACGTACACGCAGTTCGTCGACAAGGTGAAGGGCGACCAGGTCAAGACGGCCACGATCGACGCCAACGGTGGTGTGTCGGGAACGCTCACCAACGGGGAGAACTACGAGACGCAGATCCCGGTGGCGCTGCAGGACAACAACCTCTCGAGCCTGTTGCAGGAGCACAACGTCGAGATCACCGCCACCGGACCCCAGACCTACACGCTGCTCAGCATCATCGGGAGCCTGCTCCCGTTCCTGCTGTTCATCGGGCTGTTCTGGTACATCGGCCGGCGGGCCCAGCGCCAGATCGGCGCGGGGGGCATCCCGGGCCTGTCGGCCATCACCGGCAACAAGGCCAAGCTCTACGACGAGGAGAAGCCGAGCGTCACGTTCGCCGACATCGCCGGCTACGAGGGCGCCAAGCGCGAGGTGGCCGAGGTCATCGACTTCCTCAAGAACCCCGACCGGTACAAGCGTGTCGGCGCCGTGGGACCGCGCGGCGTGCTCATGGTGGGCCCGCCGGGGACCGGGAAGACCCTGATGGCCCGGGCCGTGGCCGGCGAGGCCCACGTGCCGTTCTTCTCGGTGACGGGGTCGAGCTTCGTGGAGCTGTTCGTCGGGCTCGGCGCGTCGCGGGTGCGCGACCTGTTCGGGGACGCCCGCAAGCGCGCCCCGGCGATCATCTTCATCGACGAGATCGACGCGATCGGCCAGCGACGCGGCGGCGGCGTCGTGTCGAACGACGAACGCGAACAGACGCTGAACCAGCTCCTCGCCGAGATGGACGGGTTCGATCCCGCGATCGGCGTCGTCGTCATCGGCGCGACGAACCGTCCCGAGGTGCTCGACCCGGCGCTCCTGCGACCCGGACGGTTCGACCGCCAGGTGGAGATCCCGCTTCCCAACCTCAAGGAGCGGCGCGCGATCCTCGAGATCCACGCGAAGGGCAAGCGCATGGACCCGGACATCGACCTCGGCGCCGTGGCGCGCGGGACGCCCGGATTCTCCGGTGCGGACCTGGCGAACCTGGTGAACGAGGCCGCCATCGTGGCCGTTCGGGAGAACCGCGACATGGTCACGCAGGCCGACTTCGAGGCGGCGCGCGAGCGCCTGCTGCTCGGCCGGCGGGAGGCGACCAACGCGCTGATGCCCGACGAGCAGCGCGCCGTCGCGGTGCACGAGTCGGGCCACGCACTCGTGGCCGTGTACTCCGACCACGCCGACCCCGTGGCGAGGGTCTCGATCCTTCCGGCCGGTCAGGCCCTGGGCGTGACCGAGCAACTGCCCGTGGACGAGCGCCACCTGTACTCGGAGACGTACCTTCGCGAGTCGCTGGCGATCCGTATGGGCGGCCGAGCGGCCGAGCGCGTCGTGCTCGGCGAGGTGTCGAGCGGCGCGGCCAACGACCTGCAGTCGGCCACACAGCTCGCGATCCGCATGGTTCGGGAGTTCGGGATGAGCAGCCGGCTGGGGCCGGTCGGGTTCGGCGGAGGCGGGCCGATGTACCTGGGGCAGCAGGAGGTTCGCTCCCGCGACTACGCCGAGGCGACCCAGGCGCTCATCGACGAGGAGGTCTCCCGGCTGCTGAAGGAGGCGGACCAGCGCGCGGAGGAGCTCCTGCAGGGGCACCGCGACGTGCTCGACGCCGTCACGAAGCTCCTCATCGAGCACGAGATCATCGACGGCGAGGAGGTGTACCGACTGGCCGGACGGCCGATGCCGTCCACGTCGCCGGAGGGGATCGCCGAACGGGCCGCCGCCACCGGTGCCGCCGGACTGCCGGGCGGCACCGCCGAGGCGATGGGAGAACCGCCGCCGCGCTGAGGGCCCGGGGCCAGAGGTCGATCTGGGGGAGACCGGTGGCGCCGAGCTCCCCGCCCGCCGGGTGGGATCCGCGCGGTGATCAGCCCCTGAGAAGGGCGAGAGCCTCGTCCCGATCGCGGCAGGCCCGGAGGGCGACGATGCGGCCGTCGCGCACCGTGACGACGTCGAAGTTGAGGTCCGTCCTCCGGTCCACCCGGTAGGCCTCCAGGCCGGGCGTCCGCGTGACCACCATGACCCGGTCACCGTCGGAGGCCACCACCTCCTGGAGCTCGGTCCGGAGGCCGCGCGACTCGCGGCGACGAAGGGCATGGTCCAGCTCGTGCCGGCCGAAGCAGACCTGGGGCTCCGGGTTCTCGACCGACGGATCGAGGAACGTCCATTCGAGGTCGGGGTCCACGAGGTCGAGCATCCCCGCGACGTCTCCGCCGGCATATGCCTCGTAGGCCCGGCGGACGACGTCGACGCTCGCGTCGGATGCGGAATCGGTCTCCACCCGACGATTCTCCACGATGTTCGGTCTCAGGGCGCCGGCGAGTTCCGGAGGATGCGAGGTTCGCTCGACCCTACGTGCACCGCGAGTACCGGATCGACGACGACTGGTCGGAGCGCATGCACGCGGAGGTGGTCCGGGGGAACGTGGGCGCCAATCTCTCGTTCGTCCGGGTCGGGTTCAACTACTTCTTCAGCGACACCGTCGTCGACTACATCGTGCAGGCGGTGCACCCTGGTGGCGAACGGGGGCTGGAAGCTGCTCCCGCACGACCGGTTCGACCCGGCGTCGGGCATGTGGCACCACGCGAGCGGGCCCACGCCCCGGCCGCTGTCGCTGGGACAGGTGTCGTTCACGGAGGCGGGGCCGGACCGGTTCGCGACGGCGTCCGAGGCTGTGCTGCCCGGGTACCTGGAGGATGCGCCGCGCATCATCCGGGCCGCCGCGGCCGCCCCTGCGGGACGGGCCGGACCTGGATCCGCCGCTCACGCCGGAGTTCGAGCGCATCCGGTGGTTCCCGCTCCCGGGCGAGGCCCTCGCCGAGATCCTCGGAGTCGAGGGGCCGGAGGCCGCGCTCACGGCCTCGGGCGTCTGACAGGGCGGCCCGGGGAGGGCGGGAGGAGGTTCGGGACTGGCAGCTCGGCCAGGTCCTGCCCGCCGATGACTACGGGCGCCTGCAGAGCGATCTCACCGGCGCGAGCGATCGGGCACTCGACCGGCTGTGCGGGCTGTTGACCGGTTGAACGTCACTCCGTGCCCAGCCACTGCGCGTAGGACATCGAGGAGCCCCGATCCAGCCCGGCGTCGCCCGGGAGGGGGCGGTCGAACATCACCCTGGCCGTCGCGAGCAGGTCACGCTCCAGCGTGTCCTGGCCGCCGGTGGCCTCCAGGCCGACCGTCCACCACGTCTCCCCGCCGACGGTGAACTCGGTGAGCTCGATCGTGCACCCCTCCAGCTCCGCCTCCTCCAGGGGGCGTTCGACGGGCTGCCCGTCCTCCATCCGGAACGAACGGCGCCGCCGAACCTTCGCCACGGAGCGCCAGCTCGACCCCTCGTACGAGTCCAGCGCATCGGGGCTGACCGGAAACGTCCACTTCTCCCATGCCTCGATGCGGCCGAGGCCGCCGGGCACCTCGAGCTCGCCCCGCGCGCCACGGAAGGCTTTGAGGTCCAGACGGACGCCGGCCCGGATCTTCACGGACAGTTCGGGCCGGAGCGGTTCGACGAGGTAGCGGTCCACGCGGCGCTCGGTCCCATCCTCCGACGCGCCGAGCCACGCGACCATGGCGGAAGGAACCTGACCCGGCCGGATCCACCGGACCTCGAGCGACCAGGATCCTCCCGTCGCCTGTTCGTCCGCCTCGAGGAGGGACACCACCACGATGCCGATTCGAACGCAGCCGCCCGAACGCATCATCACCCCGCGTGGGTGATTCGCCGCGACTCGGGTCGCCTGCGCCGCGGTTCGCCCCATCGGGGTGATGGAGGCCTGCGCGGGCAGCGTGCACGCTCCACGACACGATGTCCCGGCCAGGACTCGCTGCCTCCCCTCTGCGATGGATCGCCGCCGTCGCGGCCGGCGTTGGCCTGCTGACGGCGTGCACGGGCGGATCGGGTCCCACGCCGTCGCCCAGCGACCCCGTCTCCGTGGCCGAGGCGCGCGTCGCCGCGGCCCAGCAGGACGTGTCGGACGCCAAGGCGGCTCTCAAGCAGGCCACCACCAACTTCTGCGGCGAGGCCGGGGACTACATCGCCGCGATCGACCGATACGGGCAGCTGTTCGAGCAGCAGGCTGCCACGGTGGGGGACGTGCGGACGCTGGGTGCGGACCTCGCGGAGCCTCGGGCGAGCACGCAGGCGGCCGCCCAGGCCGTGCTCGACGCCAGGGACGCGCTCACCGCGGCCAAGCAGGAGCTCTCCGACGCCAGGGCCGCCCTGGCCGCGGCGAAGGCCTCCGCGTCGGGCAACCCGTCCGCGACACCGGCATCCAAGCCCCCGTCGCCGTTGCCGACGCTCCCGACCTCCTCGATCGAACGGGTGAAGCGGGCCGAGACCGACCTCCAGGCGGCGTCGGCGGGCATCACCGACGAGACGCCGGTCGTGGAGGCGGGAGAGCGGTACACATCGGCCGCGTTCGCGCTCGAGGTCGCGTGGGTGAACCTCTTCGCCGACGCCGGCTGCCTCACCGACCAGCAGGCGGAGCAGATGGCCGACGCGGTCCGGACGTACACGAAGAACCTGCAGCGGAACCTCCAGACGGCGGGGTACTACCAAGGCGAGGTCGACGGCGTGTACGGGCCGCAGACCGAAGCCGCCGTCGAGCAGCTTCAGCGCGACGCCGGACTGCCGGTGACCGGGCTGGTCGACCGGGCGACGTCGCTGGCCCTGGACGCGAAGGTCAAGGAGGCCGAGGGAGCCGCGGCCTCGCAGGCGTCGACGCAGACGACGGCGGTCCAGACCGCGCTGAAGCTCGCCGGATACTGGACAGGCCCGATCGACGGGAACTGGACCGACGAGCTGACCACGGCGCTGAAGAGGTTCCAGGTGGACCTCGGCGTCACACCGACGGGCGCCGTGGACGCCGCCACGCTGTCCGCCCTCGAGCGGGCGCTGAGCCAGCCGCCCGCCACCACGCCGCCCGCGACCTCGGCTCCGGCGACGACGGCTCCGACGACCCCGCCGGCCACGTCCGCGACGAGCGGTCCGTCGGCGTGACCACGCCGCTCAGCGGAGCGAGGTCTTCACGACCTTGCCCATCTCGTTGCGCGGCAGGCGCTCGACGAACCGAACGTCGCGCGGCCGCTTGAACGGGGAGAGCGTCGACGCGACGAGGTCCGTGAGCTCGTCCGCCGAGGCCGCGCCGTCGGGATCGAGCACCACCCATGCCACGATGCGCTGGCCGAGCCGGTCGTCCGGCACTCCGGCCACGGCCGCCTCGACCACCGCCGGGTGCTCGAGCAGCGCATCCTCCACCTCCCCGGCCCCCACCCGGTGTCCGCCGGTCTTGATCAGGTCGAGATCGCGCCGGCCCAGGATCCGGAACCACCCCTCGCGGTCGCGGGCGGCCACGTCGCCGGTGTGGAACCACCCCTCGTGCATCGCCCGCGCCGTCGCCCCGGGATCGCCCAGGTAGCCGAGGAACACGTTCGGCCCGCGAACGGCGACCTCGCCCGTGGGATCCTCGGACTCGTCCACCGGTGACCCCCCGCCGCCGATCAGGCCGACCTCGACGCCCGGAAGCGCCGGGCCGACGGTGCCGGGCGGGCGGTCGCCGGACGCCGGGACGGCGCAGTTCATCAGGGTCTCGGTGAGCCCGTACCGCTGGACGATGCGCTGGCCGGTGGCGCGCTCGATCCGGCGCCAGTCGCGGGTCGGCAGGGGCGCGGACCCCGAGACCACCAGCCGGGCACGGCCGATCGCGGCCGCGACCGAGGCGTCCCGTTCCGCGGCGTCCGCCAGGTCGCTGTGCATGGTGGGGACGGCGAACAGCATGGTCGCGTCCGCCGCAAGCTCGGCGGCGATCGCCTCCGGCGAGAACCGCCCCACGTGGTGGACCCGGCCGCCGACCCGGAGCGCGCCCAGGACGCCGAGCACCAGCCCGTGGACGTGGTGCAGCGGGAGCCCGTGGGTGAGGACGTCGTCCGGGGTCCAATCCCAGGCAGCGGCCTGGGCGTCGAGGTTGGACGCGAGGGCCCGGCGCGGGATCACCGCGCCCTTCGGCGGCCCCGTCGTGCCCGAGGTGAAGAACACCAGCGCCGGTGCATCGGGGGCGGGCTCGGGCGGGAGCGGCCGGCCCGGTGCATCGAGCTCCACGTCGAGGCGCTGCAGCGCTCCCAGCGCACCGGGAGCTCGTCGCCCGGCGCCGCGAGGACTCGCTCCGGAGCCGCGACGCGCAGGACGTGCGCAAGCTCCTTCGAGCCGATCCGGGGGTTGACGGGGACCGCGACCGCGTCCCCGATGAGCGCACCGACCACGCCGACACACGTCTCGAGCGTCGGCTCGGCCCACACGGCGACGTGCTCGCCGCGCGACAGATGGGCGGCCACCGCCGAGGCCGCATCGCGGAGTCGGCCGTACGTGATCGACCGGCCGCCGACGCCGACGGCCTCTCCGTGGCCGCCCCCGAGCACCGCCGCAAGGAGCTCCGGCATGCCGGCACGGTAGCCGAACCACGGTCCTGCGCTGCCCGGGCCCGATGAATGGCAGACTCCGCCCCATGACCGGTGACGGGGAGGAGTTCTTCGGCGAGCGCGCGGCCTCCGTCTACGACGAGCGCACGGCAGCCATGTTCGACCCGGCGGTCGTCGGGCCCGCGGTCGAGCTGCTCGCCGGCTTGGCCGGGCACGGCGGCGCGCTGGAGTTCGGCATCGGAACCGGTCGCCTCGCGCTTCCGCTCGCCGCTGGGGGCGTGCGCGTCGCCGGCATCGACAGCTCCGAGGCCATGGTCGGGCGGCTGCGCGCGAAGCCCGGCGGAGCAGGCATCGAGGTGGCGATCGGCGACTTCTCGACGACGCGGGTCGGGGGCGAGTTCTCCCTCGTCTATCTCGCGTTCAACACGATCTTCAACCTCGTGACGCAGGACGCGCAGGTCGCCTGCTTCGAGAACGCCGCCGCGCACCTGGTGCCGGGCGGGCGGTTCGTCGTGGAGACCCACGTCCCGGCGCTGCAGAGCCTTCCGGTGGGGCAGACGATCCTGCCGTTCCGAGCGGAACCCGACGGCATCTCGGTCGACGTGTACGACGTGGTCACGCAGCGCTTCAGCTCGCAGCACTACGTGTTCACGGACGGCGCGGTCGAGGCGTTCCCGGTGGAGCTCCGCTACGCGTGGCCCGCCGAGCTCGACCTCATGGCGCGCATCGCCAGCATGACCCTGGAGCACCGCTGGGCCGGGTGGGGCCGCCAGCCGTTCACCGACCGCAGCACCGCACACGTCTCCGTGTACCTGAAGCGCTGAGCCGTCCTACGACGCTTCGTCGAGGAACGGGATCACCGCCGCCGACACCGCCGGGGAGACGTTGATGTCGTAGTGCGTCAGCCCCGGCAGGATCGCCAGGCGGTGATGCGTCATCCCGGAGTGGTCGAACCCCGCGTCCCGCTGCCCGCCGCCCAGCAGCCCGAAGAACTCCGCGGCGTGCGATGGCGGGAGGCCGTCGGCGTCCCCGATGACCAGCATCACCGGCATCGGGAGCCCCGGCACGTCGGCCGACCAGTCGTAGTCGATCTTGAGGAGGTCGCTGACCTGTTCCACCAGGACCGGCCAGTCCTCCACGCGCGGCGCGACCGCCTCGTACCCCGTGAACAGCGGCGTCTGGCGCAGGAACTCCGCGGCCCCCGGGCCCATCGCGTCCATGCCGGCTCGCATCTCCGGGTACCACCCCTCGCGCTTGAACACCGTCGATACCAGGACCATCCGGTCGACCACGTCGGGGTGCTGGATGCCCATCCGGAGGGCGACCCCCCCGCCGAGCGAGAACCCCATCACGGCGGCCCGCTCCAGCCCGAGCTCCCGGATCAGGGCGGCGACGTCGTCGGCCATGGCCTCGAACCGCATCGGGCGGTCGGCGGCCGGCGACCGTCCGTGCGACTGCAGGTCGACTCCGACCACCTGGCGCCCCGCCGCCAGCAGCTCCACGTTCGGCCCGAACATCTCGATCGTCCCGAACCCCCCGTGCAGCAGGACGAGGGGCGATCCCTGTCCATGGACCTCGTAGCCGAGCCGGATCCCGTTGATCTCCGCGACCTTCGTACCCTCTGTCATCGCTCGTGTCTCCCTCCTCGTCACGTGGTGAGACGACGGCGGGCGACGGTTCTCATCGGTCGGCGAGGTTCGGCGTCGATCGGGGCAGCGTTCGATCCGGGCCACCGGCAGGTGGTCACCGTCGGGGTCCCGCGGCTCCATCTCCTCGCGGGGGCCGTCCGAGCCGTCCTCCTCACGCCTGCCGGAGGCCGAGCGTGTTCCCGTCCGGGTCGCGGAACCACGCGCCGCGCGCCGGCCCGACCTGCGCGATGTGGTCGGTCGTCACGAGCGGCCCGTCGGCGTAGTCGATGAACTCCACGCCCTTGGCGTCGAGGTCGCTTACCACCGCCTCGATGTCCACCACCTCGAAGTGGGCCAGGGTGTGATCGGTGACCGTCGGCGGCCGTTTGAACACCGAGATCTCCGACGCCTCCCCGCACCGGAACCGGATGGACGCCGGGTTCTCCCACAGGAACGTCAACCCCAGCGTCCCGCCGTAGAACGCCTTCGCCTGCTCCAGGTCCGTGACGGGAATCGTCGCCACGACCATCGTCTCGCCCATCATCGGCATCCCTCCCTCGGGCCCTCTCCCGCAGCGCGGGACTATCGCAGCGTGCGGCGCGCCGGCAACGGCGCCCCCGCTAGACGCCCAGCTCCGCCGTGAGCCGGCCGGACTCGATGGCCACCTGCATCGCCTCGTAGTCGCGGTCGTTCCGGTCGGCGTAGGCGACGGAGAAGTCGGCGATGGCCTGGTCGAACCGGTCCGACTTCCCGAGGTACGCCGCGATCGCCACCCGGTCGCCCGACCGGGCGTGGGCCCGCGCCAGGGTCCACCCGCACAGGCGGGCGTAGATGGCGAGGCCCTGGGGCCGGAGCTGCTCGATCTCCACCGAGCCCTTCCAGTCCTTGAGCTGGCGGAAGTAGAAGTCCCGCTGGTGCCCGTCGATGCCCTCCACGCGGTCCCACCCCAGGAAGATGTCGCTGGCGGCCTGCATGAGCCGCTGTCCCGCGACCACCCGCTGCCCGTGGTTCCCGTACTCGCTCTTGCCCACGAACCGCTCGAGCACCGACTCCTGCGCCTCCTTCACCTGCAGGAACAGCGGATCGTCGTCGTCGTTCCCCAGCATGAGCGCGATCCAGGCGCGCGTCCCCACGCTTCCGACGCCGACCACCTTCCGCGCGAGGTCGACGAACCGGAACTGCTCGAGCAGGTGTCGCCGGTCGGTGGCGAGCGTCCGGCGGTACCGCCGCAGGATCGTCCGGATCAGCTCGCTGAACGCCTCGGCGGCGTCGGCCCCGACCAGCTCCGACACCGGGACGAGGACGGGGGGCTGGCTCACGATCCGCGGCTCCCCGCTGCTCACGTCCGTGAGCTTGGTGAACACGTGCATGCTGTCCTTGGTCCGCATCTTCGCCAGGGTCTTCTCGAGGAGCTTGACCCGCTCGGGGTCGGCCGCCTGCTCCCGGAGCTCGGGCATCATCTTGTCGATGTTGATGTGCGCGTACCACACGTCGAGGTTCGGCTTCGACGCGAAGTCCTTCATGGCCTCGCGGTACGAACGAACGGCCGCCACCACGGCCGTGCGCCGTTCCGCGTCGTCGAACTGGATGTCCCGCCCTCCGATCTCGAGGCTCGCCGCGAGGCGCTTCACGTCCCATTCCCACGGCCCGGGCGCCGTCTCGTCGAAGTCGTTGATGTCGAACACCAGGTTGCGCTCCGGCGAGCCGAACATGCCGAAGTTGGACAGGTGGGCGTCGCCGCAGATCTGGGCACGGATGCCGGTGGTGGGCGTCGAAGCCAGGTCCGACGCCATGATCAGGGCCGCGCCCCGGTAGAACGTGAACGGCGAGACGCTCATCCGCCCGTACCGGATGGGGACCAGCTCGGGCACGCGGGTGGCGGCCTGTTCCTCCAGCAGCGAGATCGGGTCCGGCCGGCCCTCCGGCGTGAACTCGGCATGCTGTTCGCGCGGCACCGCCTTGCGCGCGGCCTTCCCGCGTGCGGCCCGCTCCTCCCACGTCAGGTGGGGGACCTTCGTCGCCGGCTTCTGCTCCCGTTCGGTCGTGGCCATGACGTCCTCCTCCGCGCGACGACCGTGCCGCCGCCCATGTCGTGCGCATCGGACCACGTCCGGCCGGGAACCGCATCGCCCCGTTCGGGTGACCTCGGGCGGGGACGGGTTCTCGGTCACCCGGACGATCGGCAATGATTTGCGCCGGCGCGTCGGACCGGCCGGCGCGAGGGAACGGAGGGGTGCACCCGTGATCAAGACGTTGCTGGTCGTGTTCGTCGTGTTCCTGATCGCCACCTTCCCGGCGACCTGGCTGCTGATGCTGTTCTTCGGCAACGTCGCCCCCACGGTCGGCCTGTCGTACTGGGGCACGTTGCCCCTCGGGATCATCGTGTCCGGCCTGCTGGCGGGCGCGACGGGCCGCGCCGCCCGGTAGCCGGCGACGCTCGCCGCGGGTTCCTGCCCGCGATCGGCGTTTGGAGTCCGACGGAGCAGGGCAACCTTCAGCACGGCGCCCGCGTCCGCCTGTTCGGTGTGTTCCCGCGAGCACGCCGGGAAGGAGGCTGCCCGATGCGCAGTCGCACGTTCCGCTCGGTGGCGACCCTCGGTGTCTCGATCGTGGTGATCATCGGCGCCGCCATGCCGGCGATGGCCGGTCGCGCCGCCGCCACCCGTTCCGGGAGCCATACGATCCTCCGGCCCAAGTGCGCGCTCCACAAGCAGGCCGGGTTCTCCCACTGCGATCTCCGTCTGGTGGGGACGTCGGAGGGCCAGGCCAAGGCGGCGGCGACCCCGTCCGGCTACGGCCCCGGTGACCTCCAGGGCGCCTACGCGCTCCCGAGCGGCACGGCCGGGACGGGACAGACCGTCGCCATCGTGGACGCCTACGACGACACGACCGCGGTGGCCGACGTCAGCGCGTACCGCAACCAGTACGGGCTGGGCGGCTGCCAGACCGTGGCCACCACGGGCTGCACGTTCGCCAACGGCGCCTGGATCCACAAGGTGAACCAGAACGGGGTCCAAGGCTCGTACCCGAGCAACAACCAGAGCTGGGCCGTCGAGATCAGCCTCGACGTCGACATGGTCTCGGCCGTGTGCCCCCGATGCAACATCCTGCTCGTCGAGGCGAGCTCGAACTCGAACGCCAACCTCTACGCGGCCGTCGACACGGCGGCCCGTCTGGGCGCGAACGAGATCTCGAACAGCTACGGGGGGAGCGAGTCCAGCGCCGAGACCTCCAGCGACTCCCACTTCAACCACCCGGGCATCGCGATCACCGTCTCCTCGGGTGACGGCGGCTACGGGGTCGAGTACCCGGCGGCCTCGCCGTACGTCACCGCGGTCGGCGGCACGACCCTGAGCCACGCCTCGAACGCGCGCGGCTGGGCAGAGGGCGCATGGAGCGGCGCGGGCAGCGGCTGCTCGGCCTACGAGCCGAAGCAGTCGTGGCAGACCGACCCGGGATGCGCGCGCCG
>DATBHM010000170.1:0-20971 GCA_036557505.1 Actinomycetota bacterium
CCCGGTTCCTTTCCAGCATCGAGGGGCATACGCTCGCCTCGATACCGGGGAACCTCCGGGGTGGTCGATAGAGGAGACGGCCGTGAACCCGCACGGCACAGGGCGATGGATGTTCGCTCTGGTGGGAACGGCGCTCCTGGCGACTCCGGTGTCGATTGCCTCACGGATGACGGCCGCTCGAACCAGGCCGACGTGTATGGGCCGCACGGCGACCAGGGTCGGGACCCGGGGGGACGACACGATCCGGGGGACGAACGGCCCCGATGTGATCGTCGGACTGGGCGGCAACGACTCGATCCGGGGCTTCGGTGGGAACGACGTCATCTGCGGCGACTGGGGTGACGACACCGTCTTCGGAGACCACGGCGACGACGGCGCCGACCACATCTCGGGCGGGACCGGGGCGGACGTGCTGCACGGCGGCGACGAGCACGACGTCCTGGTGGGCGGCCCGGGCGACGATTTCCTCGACGGCGGGCACGGGCACAACCAGGCGGACGGCGGGCCGGACCGGGACGTCTGCCTCAACGCCGGTCCGACGAAGAACCGCGAGTGAAGACGACTCCGCGGTTGGTCAGCCTCTGCCGGCGTTCCCTACACTTGCGCGACGCCCCCTACAGGCCTGTTCACCTTCGAAACGGAGCTCTCACATGTCCCGAGTCCTGCTGATCGGCTGGGACGGCGCCGACTGGCGGATCCTCGATCCGCTGCTCGAGGCCGGCGCCCTGCCCAACCTCCAGGCGCTGATCGACCGCGGCGCGAAGGGGGTGCTGAAGAGCACCATCCCGACGCATTCGTGGGCCGCCTGGCCGTCGTTCCTCACCGGCGTCGAGCCGGACGACCACGACGTGTGGGACATCCTCGAACACGACCCCCCCGGGGCCGACAAGCACCTCCCCGTGACCTACCGCTCGATCAAGGAACGCACGTTCCTCGCCGACCTCACCGCGGCGGACAAAGAGCAGCTGATGGTGAACGTGCCGCTCTCGTTCCCCCCGCCCGAGGTCAAGGGCAAGCTGATCGCGGGCGGGGTGCTGCCCAAGGGCAAGCCGTTCACGTGGCCGCACTCGCTGGCCGACGACCTCGCCGCACAGGGCACGCCGTGGCCGATCAACGGCATGTCGTGGACGACGTACCACAACAAGATCGAGCCGTACCTGGAGGAGGTCCATCGGGTCACGAGGCCCCGTATCGACGCGTCGCTCAGGCTGATCGGGGAGTCGGACTGGGACGTGGCCACGTTCGTGTTCTTCTCGACCGACCGGGTGCAGCACTGCCTGTCCGAGTTCCTGTCGCCCGACCACCCGGACTATGCGACGAACGCGAAGACGCCCACGGCGGAGAAGATCCGCGACGTCTACCGGATGCTCGACGAGGCGCTGGGCAAGCTCGTGGCGAACGCCCGCGATGACGACCTCGTGATCTTCATGTCGGACCACGGGTTCCAGTCGTGCACCCGGGCGCTCAACATGGACCGGCTGCTCGCGCAGCTCGGGTTCCTGCAGTTCTCGGCGTCCCAGGCCGTGTACGGGCCGATGCAGTGGGGGCCGGTGCGTGCGGTCGCGCGCAAGGTGTACGACGCGCTCGGCCTGCACGGCAAGGTCGCGCTGCGCCAGGCCGTGAACTGGTCGAAGACCCGCGTGTACACGTCGATCCGCTCGACCGGGGAGGGCGTCTCCGTGAACCTCGAGGGCCGCGAGGTGAACGGGATCGTCAAGCCCGAGGACTACGACAAGGTCCGCGACGAGATCGCGTCCAAGATCGAGTCGTTCGTCGACCCGGCCACCGGCCGCACGCCGGTGAAGAAGGTCTGGCGGCGCGAGGAGCTGTTCAAGGGCAAGTTCCTCGACTCCGCCCCGGACCTCGTCTTCGAGCCCGCGCCCCTGTACTCGCTCACCCACGCGAAGACCGCCCTCGAGGACGCCGACTGGGTGTCGGGCGACCATCGCATCGAGGGTGTGATCGTGGCGGCCGGCCCGAGCGTGTCGAACGACGCGTTCGAACGGCAGCCGGCGTCGCTCATCGACCTGGCGCCCACGATCCTCGCCGCTGTCGACGCCCCGGCCTCCGTCCAGCACACCGGGAAGGTGCTCCAGCCGCTGGTCGGTGCCGACGCCACCGTGCGGGCCGGCGACGCGGCAGCGCCCGTGGCCATCCCGGGGATGGGTGGAGAGGCCGCCGTCTCGGACACCGAGGCCGACGAGATGGAGGAACATCTCCGCGGCCTGGGGTACCTCGAGTAGTCACGTGGCCCGAGCCGGCCGACCCACCACGCGTTCCGAGGGCGAGCCGCCCGACGACGGCGACACGTCCGAACCGTCCGATGATGCTCGCCGGGGGGACGGCGACCTGAGCGCCGACGAGGCCGCCGAGGAGGCGAGTCTCCCACTCGAGCACGGCAACGGTGGACGGCGGCGGGCCGACGGGAGCGGCGGGTTCCGCGGCGCGCTCGAGTCCGTCCTGCCGCGGCGCGAGTTCGGCGACCAGCGCGACATCCTCGGAGGCGCCGGCCAGAACGTGATCGGCCTCGCGGCCGGCGTGCTGGCCACGTTCGTCACCCAGATCGTGATGACGCGCACGCTCGGCGCGCAGCTGTTCGGCGTGGTCACGGTCACCACGCAGTTCGCATTCATCGCCTCGACGGCGACCCGGTTCGGGATGGACGTGGCCAACGTCCGCCTGGTCGCGATCCTCGACGGCCGGGGCGAGCAGGGCCGCATCCGGCACCTCGTCCGCAAGTCGGTGTGGATCTCGGGCATCGTCTCGGTGGCCGTCGGCCTGATCGTGTTCGCACTGTCGTCGTGGCTGGCGAGCACGTTCGTGGCGCCCGACCTCCACCGGCAGGGGACCGTGTCGTTCTGGGCGGCGGCGCTGGCGATCCCGTTCGCGGCGGTGACCTGGTCCTACCTCGGCGGGACGCGTGGCCTGAAGATCATGCGGCACACGCTGTACATCTTCTGGATCGGCCAGCCGGTCGGCTGGATCCTGTTCGCGATCGCCGGCTGGTTCGTCGCGTCGAAGACGGCCGGCGTGTCCTCGTTCGCGTACGCGTTCTCGTGGATCGTGGCGTGCGGCCTGGCGGCCTGGGCGTGGGAACGCGAGTCGCGGGGGTTCGACGCGATGCCCCGCGGCGAGGGGATCCCCGAGGAGCAGACCGGTCACCTGCTGCGGTTCGGCATGCTCAGGACGCCGGCCACCCTGTTCGCGCAGCTGCTGTTCTGGATCGACACGTTCGTGCTGGCGGCGATCAAGCCGGGGCAGGTCGGCGTGTACGGCGCGACGGTGCGGACCGGGCAGTCGCTGCTGCTGTTCCTCACCTCGCTGTCGCTCGTGTTCAGCCCGTTCGTGGCCGACCTCCACCATCGGGGCGAACGCGACAAGCTCGACGCGCTGTACAAGAACGTCACCCGGTGGGGGCTGGCGACGACGCTCCCCATCCTGCTGGCGCTGGCGATCCTGCCCGGGACGATCATGCGGGTGTACGGCAACGAGTTCGTCGCAGGGAAGGCCGCCCTGCAGATCCTGATCATCGGGCTGATCGTGCCGGTGATCGTGGGGACGGTCGGGTTCATCCTCATCATGGTCGGGCGGACCGGCTGGGACCTGCTGGTGTACATGGGGTCGTTCATCACGGCGGTCGGGATCGCCGTGGTGCTCGCGCCGCACATCGGCATGCGGGGAACCGCCATCGCCGAGGCCGTGACCCTCACCGCGTCGGCGATCGCCCGGCTGCTGCTGGTCCGGCACTTCGTGCGCATCTGGCCGTTCGACCGGGCGTTCCTCCGGCTGATCGTGCCGACGGTCGCGGGGGGCGTCGCGATGTGGGCGGCGCACCAGGTGCTGGCCGGCCCGAAGTGGCTGATCGACCTGGGTGGCTCGATCGTGTTCGGAACGCTGGTCTACGGCGTGCTGCTGGTGGCGATCGGCCTCAAGCCGGGCGAGCGCCGGCTGCTGATCACCCTGCTCAAGCGCATGCTTCCGGGCGGCTCCCCGGCAGCGGCGTAGCCGTCCGCGACGTCCGACGCGGCCCGGACCCTACCGGAGGTCCCGGGAGGGTGGCCGCACGGGGTCGAGCTGCAGGGCCCCGATGACGCCGGGGGGGCCCGCCTGGGACGTCCCGTCGCTCGAGAGCAGCGGCATCGGCGGGGCCACGACCCGCGGCAGAACGAGGAGCGGTTCGGCCTCGGGCAGCGCCACCACGGGCTCCGTGTCGGCGGCGAGCGAGACTCCCGCGAACCCCCCGAGCTCGTTGCGCGCCTGGGAACGGAGTCGGAGGCCGTGGCCGTTCCTGGCCTCCTCCAGGAACCCGAAGTCGTCCCCGCGGTGGGCGCGGACGGCGGCCACGATCATCAGGACCAGCCCGGGTCCGAACGCGACGCCGGACCGGATGAACGCGCCGAGGGACGCGATCCCGAGCAACAGGGACGCGACGGTCAACGCGGCCGGTGATCGGGGGAGCACCAGCGCGAGCACTCCGGCCGCGGTGCCGACGAGCAGGCAGAACACGGCGAACGGGGGCGCGCCCCCCGGATAGGACGTGATGTACGTGGCGGTGTAGAACGCGCCGCCGAGCGTCACCACGCCGGCAATGCGCGCCACCCTGACGTTCCCCCTCATCGGCACCCCCTGGGACCACCATCCTGCCGGATCGCACCGCCGTGCGCATCCCGCGTCGATGGTTCCCGTGCGGTGACGAGTCAACCGCGCCGAAGGTCGGCCCGGCATCGGCCGAACGGCTCGAAAAGGCTCAAACCGTTCGGCGGGTCTGATGGAGCGCGAGCTCGACCGCCCGCTCGGGGGACTCGGCGACCTCGATGCCGGCGACCGCTTCGCCGCGGCGGACGAGGTCCCACGTCAGGAGGCCGATCACCGGCGTCCCGATCTTCAGCGCGAACGCGATCTCGCTGAGCGTTCCGAACTCGCCACCCACGGCGATCATCACGTCGGCCGTCCTGGCGATGAGGGCGTTGCGCATCTCGCCCATGCCGGTCGGTACGGCGATCGTGACGTGGGGGTTCGCCTCGGCCCGGTCGAACCCGGGGAGGATGCCGACGACGGTCCCGCCCTCACCCGCGGCGCCCCTCGAGACTGCCTCCATCACGCCGGTCGACCCGCCGCACACGACCACGGCGCCGGCCCGCGCCAGGAGCCGTCCGACCTCCTCGGCGGCCGCGGCCTCGTCGTCGGACGCCAGGCCGGGACCCACCACGGCGGCGTAGACCACGCGGATCACCCCCATCGCTCGCCGAGCATGGCCGACAGGAGCGCGACCGCGCCCGGCTTGTCCAGCGGCTCGTTGCCGTTGCCGCACTTGGGGGACTGCACGCACGACGGGCAGCCCCGGTTGCACGGGCAGTCCCGGACGGTCTCCAGCGTGGCGCGGAGCCACCGTTCCTCGCTCCGGAACCCCCGTTCGGTGATGCCGGCGCCACCGGGGTAGCCGTCGTACACGAAGATCGCGCACGAATCGGTGTCGGGGTGGTACGCCGTCGACACTCCACCCACGTCCCACCGATCGCACGTCGCGATGAGCGGGAGGAGGCCGATCGCCGCATGTTCGGCGGCGTGCGCGGCGCCGGGAACGTCGACCGTCGCGAGCGCGGCCCGGTCCAGGACGCGGTTGGGGACGGCCCACCACACCGCCTTCGTGGTGAGCACCTGTGGCGGCATCGCGAGCGGGATCTCGTCGAGCGCCTCGCCGGTGAGGTGGAGCTTGCGCACGTAGCTCGTGACCTGTCGGGTGACGGTGACCGTGCCGAAGAACGACGGTGTCTCCGGACCCACCTGCGATCGGTCGAGTGGATCGACGATCTCGATGTCCGTGACGTCGCGCGACTGGGTGTACCAGTCGGCCTCGCTCCTCGTGACGAGGGCGACGCCACGGTCGAGGTCGAGCTGTGCCACCTCGAACTGCTCGCCCTGGTGGAGGTAGATCGCCCCGGTGTGCAGCGTGAAGTGCGCGCGGAACTCGTCCGCCGTCCCGAGCAGCTCACCCGTTTCGTCCAGGACGATGGCGATCTGACCGCCGGACGCGCTGCGGATGTCGATCATCCGGTGGGGCGACTCCCGTCCCCGGTGGTGGAGCGTGTCGCCGCGGCGTGTGAGCTCGCCGGCCCCGACCAGCCCGTCGACGGCCGCGTTCACCAGGTCCGGGTCCCCGAAGAAGGACAGCTCGTCGGCCCCCAGCGGCTGCTCGCGGGCGGCACAGAGCAGGTGCGGGCCCAGCACGTACGGGTTGGTCGGGTCCACGACCGCGGCCTCGGGCGGCTTGTGGAAGAGGTCGCCGGGGTGGGCCACGAGGTACTGGTCGAGCGGGTCGTCGTTCGCCACGAGCACGGCGAGGGAGCCCGTCCCCCGGCGGCCCGCCCGGCCGGCTTGCTGCCACATCGATGCACGGGTTCCCGGGTAGCCGGCCAGGATCGCCGCGTCGAGCGACCCGACGTCGATCCCCAGCTCGAGCGCGCTCGTGGCCGCCACGGCGAGCAGGTCGCCGTCGGCCAGGGCGCGTTCCAGGCGGCGGCGTTCCTCGGGGAGGTAGCCGGCCCGGTACGCCTTGATCCGGTCCTTGTACACACCGGGCACCTCGCGGCGGGCGAACTCCGCCAGCAGCTCAGCGGCCCGCCGCGACCGTGCGAACGCGATCGTTCGAACCTCTTGCGCCGCAAGCCGTCCCAGCAGGTAGGACGCCTCGCTGACGGCGCCCCGCCGGGCACCGGTCTCGTCGTCGACGATCGGCGGGTTCCACAGCGCGAACAGCTTCTCCCCGCGCGGCGAGTCGTCCCGGACCACTTCGTCGAAGGGCAGCCCGGTCAGTCGACCAGCGAGCTCAGTGGGGTTCCCGACGGTCGCCGTCGCCATCACGAACCGGGGGTCGCCGCCATACCGGGCGACCAGCCGCCGCAGCCGCCGCAGGACCATGGCCACGTGCGAGCCGAACACCCCCCGCGCCACGTGCGCCTCATCGACCACGACGTACGCGAGCCGAAGGAGGAAGTCCGCCCACCGTCCGTGGTCGGGCAGCATCGACGCGTGGAGCATGTCGGGGTTGGACATCACGAGGTTGGCGTTGCGCCGGATCATCGGACGCTCGACCGAGGGAGTGTCGCCGTCGAACACCGCCGCCCGGATCTGGGGCAGCTTCAGCGACCGGACCTGGCGGAGCTGGTCGCGGGCCAGCGCCTTCGTCGGGAACAGGTAGAGGGCGGTCGCCTTCGGGTCCTGCAGGACCGTCGACGCGTACGCCATGTTGTAGACGAGCGTCTTCCCGGACGCCGTGCCGGTCGAGATGACGACGTTCGAGCCGGAAGCCACCGAGTCGAACGCCGCCCGTTGGTGCGGGTAGAGCCCCTCGATGCCCAGGAGGCCGAGCCGCTGCACCAGCAGCTCCGGCACGTCGGGGAACGGAAGCACCTCGGGCTCCCGTTCCGGCAGCTCCTCGATGTGCACGAGCGACTCGGCGAACGCCGGATCGCCGGCGAACTCCCCGAGGAACGCACGCGGATCCACGGCACCGATCGTAGACGCGGGCAACGCCGCCAGGGGCCGTCGGTGGGGTCGGTGCTGGTGCCGCCGATAGGATCGGCCGTTCATGGACTGGGTGCTCCTCCTTCTCGCGCTCGCCGTCATCCTGGGCGGCGCGGAGCTGTTCACCAACGGCGTCGAATGGGTCGGCGAGGGCTACGGCCTGTCCGAAGGCGCGGTGGGCAGCGTGCTGGCGGCGGTGGGGACGGCGCTGCCGGAGACCATCCTGCCCCTGATCGCGATCGCATTCGGCGGCGCGGTGAGCGGCAAGGAGATCGGCGTCGGAGCGATCATCGGGGCGCCGTTCATGCTGTCGACGCTCGCGATGTTCGTGCTCGGCGCGACCGTGATCGGCTACTCGCGCGCCGGACTGCGGTCGCGACGGATCGGGACCGACCCCGATGTGCCCAAGCTCGACCTGTCGGTGTTCCTCGTCCTGTACGCCCTCGCCATCGTCGCCGGCCTGCTCCACGTCAAGGTAGTGAACGTCGCCCTGGCCGTGGGGTTGGTCGTCGTGTACGTGTTCTACGTGCGGCGGCACTTCGCGAGCCCGCCGCCGGAGGCCTCCGAGGAGGGTGGACCGAAGCCGCTGCACCTCGGCCGGGCCCCCCGCCCGCGCAAGCGCGAGGGCGACGCCCCCACGTGGCTCGCGATCGCGCAGACCCTGCTGGGCCTGGCCGTCATCGTGGTCGCGGCCAGGGTGTTCGTGACGGCCGTGACGAACATCTCGGACGCCCTGCACGTCTCGAAGCTCGCGTTCGCGCTGCTCGTGGCGCCCGTGGCGACGGAGCTCCCCGAGACGTTCAACGCCGGCGTGATCTGGGCCCGGCGGAGCAAGGACACGCTCGCCGTCGGGAACATCACCGGCGCGCTCGTGTTCCAGGCGGTGTTCCCGGTGGCGATCGGGCTGGTGCTCACGCCGTGGCGGCTGTCCGGCGACTCGCTGGTCGCGGCCCTCGTGGCGTTCGTCGCGGCGTCGTTCCTGTTCGTCACCCTGCTGGTTCGCAACCGACTCACGGCGAAGCTGCTGCTGCTGCAGGGCGTGCTGTACGGGGGGTACGTCGTCTACGTGCTGACCCGGCTGCGCAGCGGCTGAGCCGCTAGCAGTGCTTGAGCAGGCCGTCCGGCTTCATGTCGGCGTACAGCGCGGACGCGCCGGGCTGGATGAACACGACGTCCGCCGACCCGACCACGCCGCCCGTGGCGGGGACGATGCAGTTGATCACGCTCTTGGGCGGGATCTTCGCGGCCGTGAACCCGAGCTGGACGACCTTCGACAGCGGGAGGTCGGTCTCGATGTTGCGCATCCCCGCGCCGATGTACGTGAGCATCACGCCGGGGTCCTTCTGGAAGTCCTTCTCGAACTCCCTGAGCGTCGCGAGGAACAGCCGGCCCTGGTTCAGGGAGCGGTCGAGGTCGCCCCGGGAGAAGTCGTGCCGGTCGCGGGCGAACGACAGCGCCTGCTTCCCGTTCATGTGCACCTCGCCGGGGTCGAAGTCCGCGCCGGAGAAGTGGTCGTGCATCGGCTGGAGGACGTCGACGGTCACGCCGCCGATGGCGTCGATCATCTCCTTGAGCCCCACGAACGAGGTCAGCACGTAGAAGTTGATGTGGATGCCCGTGAGGTCCTCGATGGTCTGCACCGTGAGCTTCGGGCCACCGAACGACATCGCCGCCGTGATCTTGTCCTTGCCGTGCCCGGCGATCTCGACGTAGGAGTCCCGGGGGAACCCGAGGATCGACGCCGTCCCCTTGGCCGGGTTCAGCCCGATGATGTGGATCGAGTCCGAGCGCTCCTGGTCGATCGGCTGGCCCGGGCGGGCGTCGCTGCCGAGGGCCAGGATGAAGATCGGCTTCTTGCCGTTCAGGGAGGGGAACGCCTCCGCCGGGTGGGCCAGGCCGATGGCGAACCGTGGCGCGGCCTGCGCGCTGGGCGCGGACGCCGTCCCGAGGGCCGAGCCGGCCACCCACACCGCCAGGGCGGCGATCCCGAGGACCGCACGGCGGCGGGCCCGGCTCCCCGTGCCGGGCGGCCGGTCGTCGGGGTCGGACGTACGGGCATCGCGGCGAAGCAGCATCAGTTGGTTCCTCCGGAGCTCGTGGTTCCGCCGCCTCCGTCGAGGCGGTTGGCCTTGTAGGCGACGATGATCCAGCCGCCCTCGCCCCGCTGCATGATGTAGGTGGCGTGCGACTTGATGGTCGCGGGCGAGCCGTCCTTCATGGTGGCGTTGGCCGTGAAGTCGGCCGTCGCGGCCGCCGTGTACGGCTGACCCCCCCGGTCGGTCAGCATCTCGACGACGAGGCTCCCGTATCGGGCCTTGACCTCCTTGTACGTGTCGCCCGCCTTCGTCCCGAGGGTGAGGATGTTCTCGTCCCGTCTCGCGGCGTCGGAGATCCTGCCCTGCTCGAAGAACCCGAACACGTTGTCGTAGTTCCCCGACTGCCACGTCTGGGGGTCGATGAACGCGATGGTGTACATGTTGCCGAGCGTGGCGCGGATGTCGTCCACGGCGTCCTTCACGTTGGCCGCGTCGGGCTTGTGGGTGGCCACGGTGACGGACTTCGACGAACGCATGTGGAACTTCACCGGCGTGACATCCGACGGGAGCGGGATGGGGCTGGCGAGGTTCGACGAGTTCACCTTGGGCGAGCCGTTTCCGCCCCGGTTGAGCACGAAGAACACGGCGCCGCCGGCGACCACGACGACGACCAGGACGATCGCGATCGTGCGCCAGCTACGCGACTGAGCAGAGTGGCGTGCGGGGGAGGACAAGACCGGAAGAGGCTACCCACCGAACCCTGGAACATCAACCAACCCCGGCGGGGAGATCCGGGGCGCCGCATCCGGTTCGACCGGGTTCGCGCCCTGGCGATATCCTTCCGCGCGACATGAACCTGGACCTCGAGACCTCAACCCACGGCACCACCAGCGTCGTGACCCTGCGCGGCGAGATCGACGTCTACACGGCGCCCCGGCTGCGGCAGGCGCTCATCGACCTCGTCGGTCAGGGGGCGACCGACATCGTGGTCGACATGGACAAAGTCGACTTCCTGGACTCGACCGGGCTCGGAGTCCTGGTCGGCGGCCTGAAGCGCGTGAAGTCGAACGAGGGCGACCTGAAGCTCGTCATCACCCAGGACCGGATCATGAAGATCTTCGACATCACGGGGCTGTCGAAGGTGTTTCCGATCCACGGCTCGCTCGACGACGCGCTACAGTCGCCGTGACGTGGGCGGGGGACGGGGGAACGGGGGCGCGGTGATCGCATGATCGATCCCGACGTCGAGCTGCAGATTCCCCCGAAGCCCGAGTACGTGGCCCTGGTGCGCCACGTGGTGGGAGCGGCCGCGCGGATGGGTGGCCTCTCTCCCGATCTGGTCGACAACGTGAAGCTCGCCGTGTCCGAGGCGGCGACCAACGCGGTGACGACCACCCGGCGGGCGAACTCCGAGGAACCGGTCGAGGTGCGCGCCGAGCTCGAGGGCGACCGGCTGGTGGTGCTGGTGACGGACCGCGGCTCGCACGACGAGGCGGTGCGTGCGCTCGAGACCGGGGACACCGTCCCCAGCTCGCTCGACTTCAGCTTCGAACGCGGGCTGTCGCTGCCGCTCATCCAGGGCCTGGTCGACGAGTTCGAGATCGAGCCGCGCGACGGCGGCGGGAGCGTCGTGCGGATGACGATCATCGAGACCGAGCCCGCCGAGCCGGACGCGGAGGCCACGACCTAGCGGGACGCGGCCGCAGCCGCCGAACAACTCCATCGAACCATCGAGGTGCGCCGGGAAGCCTGGTCGGCAGGTCCCGGCGCCGTTCGTTCTCCGGGGCAGGGACCGAAAGGGAACGCATGGACGTGATCCTCGAGGTCTTCCTGATCTTCGCCGGAGCGAAGGCGGCCGGCGAGATGTTCGTCCGGCTGCGGCTGCCGGCGTTGGCCGGCGAGCTGCTCGTCGGTGTGCTGCTCGGGCCGGCCGTCCTCGGATGGGTGCACGTCAGCCAGGCATCCACGGCGCTCGCCGACCTCGGCATCGTGGTGCTGCTGTTCGCGGCGGGGCTGGAATCGCCGATCGGGGAGCTGGTGGCCGTGGGCCCGGCGGCGCTCGCCACGAGCGTGTGCGGCGTGGCGGCGACGGTGCTCGCGGCGTTCCTGGCGCTCCTGGCGGTCGGCGTCCCGGGCGGCGCGGCGGCGCCGGCGGCGCTCGCCCTCGCGGCGACCTCGGTGGGGATCGCGGCGCGAGCGTTCGGCGACCTCGGCGCGGTCGGCAGCGCTCCGGCTCGCGTGGTGCTGGGCGCGGCGGTCGTCGACGACGTCATCGTGCTGGCGGCACTGCCGCTGGTCCAGGCCGGGTCGGCGGGATCGTCCACGGTCGAGGTCGTCGCCGGCGTCCTGGGCGCCGTGGCGTTCGTGGCGGCGGCCGCCGTGATCGGGCCCCGGCTGGCCCGGCGGCACCTGTCGGCCTGGCTCGATGCGCCGCGCATCCGGCGGAGCCCGTTCGTCCTGGCGCTGGTGCTGTGCCTCGGCCTGGCCGCTCTGGCCGAGCGGGTGGGGCTGGCCGCGCTGATCGGGGCGTTCCTGGCCGGGATGATCCTCGCGGAGACCGAGCACCGCCGGAGCCTCGAACGCCAGATGGAGCCGCTGTTCGACTTCCTGGTCCCGTTCTTCTTCGTGGTGTCGGGCGCGCGCCTCGTGCCGGGGGCGCTCGCCGATGCGGGGCCCGGCTTCCTCGCGGCGGTGCTGGCCGCCGCCCTGCTGGCGAAGCCGCTGGGGGCGGCGGCCGGGGCGTTCGGCCTGACGGCCCGGCGACGGCTGGCCGTGGGGGCCGGGATGCTGCCGCGCGGCGAGGTCACGCTGGCCGTCGCGACGGGGATTGGAGCCGCCGCGGGCGCGACCGCCCCCAAGGTGTACGCGGCGCTGGTCGCCGCCGTGTTCGTCTCCACGCTGGCGGCCGCACCGATCCTGCAGGCCGTGCTGCCCCGGGAGGACCGCCACCCGCCGTCCCCGCGCAAGGAGATCCCGCCGGAGGCGTTCGACACGGAGGAACCGGCCGGATGACCGCCGGAACGCCCCGGGATGGGGCCGTTCGGCCGGGGTCGGCCCGCTGCCCGCTTCGCTAGAATCCACCGGCGCTTTCCCCGGCGTGGCCGGGAACGCTCACGTACCGCACACACGCGAACCCCGCGGGCGAAGCTCTCGCGGGCAACCACCAGGAGGGTTCATGGGGAACGTCCTCGCCGTGGCCGGGGGCATCGAGTTCGGCTCGTCCGATACCGCGCTGCTCTGGATCGTCGTCGCCGTCGCGATCGGCGCGCTCGTGGTGGGCTGGGTGCTCCGCCGCCAGGTGCTCGAGGCCCCCGAGGGAACAGAGAAGATGCGCGAGATCGCGCTCGCGGTGCAGGAGGGAAGCGCCGCCTACCTCCGCCGCCAGTTCCGCACGATCGCCGGCTTCGCCGCGGTGCTCGCCATCGCGCTCTTCTTCCTGCTGCCGGCCCACGTGCACGGAACCGGCCTGCACTCCGAGATCGGGGTCAAGCTCGGCCGCTCCTTCGCCTTCGTCCTCGGGGCGGGGCTGTCGGCGCTGACCGGGTTCACGGGGATGTGGCTCGCCGTCCGCGCGAACGTCCGCGTTGCGAACGCCGCACGCGAGTCCGGGTACCGCCGCGCGCTGACGATCGCGTTCCGGGCCGGCGGCGTGGCGGGGATGTTCACGGTCGGGCTCGGACTGCTCGGCGCCGGGCTGATCGTCCTGCTGTACCACGGCGACTCGCCGCTGGTGCTCGAGGGGCTGGCGTTCGGCGCCGCGCTCATCGCGATGTTCATGCGGGTCGGCGGCGGCATCTTCACGAAGGCGGCCGACGTCGGCGCCGACCTCGTCGGCAAGGTCGAACAGAACATCCCGGAGGACGATCCCCGCAACGCCGCCACGATCGCGGACAACGTCGGCGACAACGTCGGCGACTGCGCGGGGATGGCGGCCGACCTGTTCGAGTCGTACCAGGTGACACTCGCCGCGGCGATCATCCTGGGGCTCGCGGCCTTCGGTGGCAGCGTCAAGGGGATCGTGTTCCCGCTGCTGATCATGGGCGTGGGCGTGCTCGTGGCGGTGGTCGGGATCCTCGCGGTGACGCCGCGGAGCGACACCGAGCACGGGCAGAAGGCCATCAACCGGGGGTTCCTGATCTCGGCGGTGCTGGCGGCGGCCGGCGTGTTCCTCGTCGCGCAGCTGTACCTGAAGGACCTCAAGGCGTTCTGGGCGGTGCTGATCGGGATCGTGCTCGCCGGGCTGATCCAGTACCTGACCGAGTACTTCACCTCGACCCGCCGGCGCCCGGTCCAGGAGATCGCCGAGGCCTCCACGACCGGCCCGGCGACGGTGATCCTGAGCGGGTTCTCGACCGGCCTCGAGTCGGCGGTGTACGCGCTGGTGCTGGTGGCGCTCGCGATCATCGGGGCGTTCCTGCTGGGCGGGAGCGGCCACCTCGAGCTGCAGCTGTACTACGTGGCCCTCGTCGGGATGGGCCTGCTGTCGACGGTCGGCGTGATCGTGTCGATGGACACGTTCGGGCCGGTGTCGGACAACGCGCAGGGCATCGCCGAGATGTCGGGCGACGTGACCGGCGCGGGCGAGGAGACGCTGAAGGACCTCGACGCGATCGGGAACACCACCAAGGCCTCGACCAAGGGCGTCGCGATCGCGACCGCGGTCATCGCGGCGACCTCGCTGTTCGGGGCGTTCGCGGACGCCACCGGGGCGCTCAACTTCCTGGTCCCCGTGAACTTCCCCGACGTGCTGGTCGGGATGCTGATCGGAGGCTCGGTGGCGTTCATGTTCTCCGCGCTCGCCATCCGCGCGGTCTCGCGGGCTGCCGGCACCGTGGTCGTGGAGGTCCGCAACCAGTTCCGGAACCACCCCGGCATCATGGACGGCACCGAGAAGCCGGACTACAGCGCTGTGGTCGACATCTGCACGCAGACGTCGCTCCGCGAGCTGGTCACGCCGGGCATGCTCGCCGTGCTGTCGCCGATCGCGGTCGGGTTCTTCCTGAAGGCCCAGGCGCTCGGCGGGTTCCTCGCCGGCGCGATCCTCACCGGGCAGCTCATGGCGGTCGCGCTGTCGAACTCCGGTGGCGCGTGGGACAACGCCAAGAAGCTGATCGAGGAGGGGAACTACGGCGGCAAGGGCTCGGAGAACCACAAGGCCACGGTCATCGGCGACACGGTCGGCGACCCGTTCAAGGACACGGCCGGGCCGGCGCTCAACCCGCTGATCAAGGTCATGAACCTGGTTTCCCTGCTGATCGTGCCGGTCATCGTGTCGTACGTCGCCAACGGGAACGCCACCGCCCGGATCGTGGTCGCCGTGATCGCGACGGCGCTGCTGGTGGGCGCGATCTGGTACGCGAAGTCGCGCAAGCCGATCGACCTCACGGGGTCGTCCGGCAGCCCGCCGACGACGCCGGCCGTTTCCGCAGGACCTTCCGCGTAGGGTTCCCGCCGTGGGGCTGTTCCGGCGCTGGTCGCGTCGCCTGTCCGAGACGGACGAGGAGCGCCTCGCCGCGCAGGTGCGCGACTGGGCCCAGACCGTTCCCGACGCCGTCCGCATCGACGAGGCGCCGGTCCGGCGGCGCGTGAAGGTGGCCGGCGTGGTCAACCGGCTCTCGGTGGTGCCGGGGCAGGGCGTCGACTCGCTGGAGGCCGTGCTCACCGACGGGACCGGCGAGGTCACCGCGGTCTGGACCGGCCGACGGGCCATCCCCGGGCTGTACCTCGGAACCCGGCTGGTGCTCGAGGGCGTGCTGCTCCAGAAGTCGAACGGCCACAGGATGGTCAACCCCGCGTTCGAGTTCAGCTCGTAGCGCGGGCGGTCCCGTTTTTTTTGCGTGGCCGCAACGGAATCCGTTGCGCGGTAGGATGGGCGGCATGCCGGTTGCGGTTCGCGCGAAGCTGCGGGCGCTGACGGAGGACCTCGGTTCGCAGGCCAGGGTGGCCGAGGTGCTCGGGGTCAGCCGGTCGCGCGTGAGCCGGTGGCTCCGGACCGAGGAACCCGACGCCGACAACCGCCGCAAGCTCGAGGGGGCGGAGTTCGTCCTCTCGCGGCTGCTGTCGATCTACGACCGGGAGACCGCGCTCGACTGGCTGTGGGGGTTCAACGCGCACCTCGGCGACCGCCGGCCGATGCAGCTCCTGGCGGCGGGCCGCATCAACGAGGTGCTGGCCGCCATCGACGCGGAAGAGTCGCTCGCGTACGCGTGACGCTGTACCGGGTGTTTCCCGCGGTCCAGGGCGCGCGGCCGCGCGAGGCGGGAGGCCCGCTCCACGTCGCCCGGCACCTCCAGGGCTCGAGCCGGCACGACGACCCGGCGAGGTACGGCGCGCTGTACACCTCCCGATCCGCCGAGTCGGCGGTCGCCGAGGCCCTGCAGGCCTTCCGGGGCCGGGACATCGAACCGCGCCACCTGGTTCGAACCGGACGGCCGCTCTCGCTCGCCGAGATCGACGATTCGCGATTGGGGCCGCTGCCGGACCTCGACGACCCGGCGGAGCTGGTGCGGCGGTCGCTCCGGCCCTCGGCGGTGGCGACCCACGACCGATCGGTCACCCAGCCCGCGGCCGGGGCGATCTACGAGGAGGGGCATCCGGGGTTCGCCTGGTGGTCGACGATCGAGGCGTCGTGGAGCAACGTGACCCTGTTCGTCGAACGCGCGTCGCGGAGGCTGCGGATCTCCGGGACGCCCGAGCCGTTGACGGTCGGGCACCCCGTGCTCGTGGCGGTGGCCGACCGGATGGGGTTCGTGCTGCGCCCGGCGGTCAGCGCGCGATGAGCTCCGCGTTGGTGGCGGCGACCAGGGCGTCGAGGGCCGCGAGGTAGAGGTCCTCCGACACGCGTTCCTGCGCCAGGTCGCCGTTCACCCGGACGGTGCGCCGGTCGTCGCGAGGTGGACGCCGTCCAGCACGGGGTCGACCTCGGGGTGATCGGATCGGACGTGCACCCCACGGGTCTCGGGGCGCGCCAGCGCGGACCGCACGAGCAGCTCGCCCGCCCGGACCATCGCGGCCACCTCGAACCCGTCGCGGCCGCCCGACTCCGCCGCCTCCTTCGCCAGCCCCTCCAGCCGCTCCAGCGCGGCGGCTCCGGCGGCGGCGTCGCGGATGGGCCCCGCCCCGCCGGTCACGGTGGCCACCACGTCGTCCCGGGCCACCGCCGGCTCGCCGGAACGGGCATCGGGCGGCGACGACCACGCCGGATCCCCGCCGTCGTGGGGCGGCGCAGCCGCGATCGCCAGCGCCGCCCGCCGTCCGAACACGACCGCCTCGGAGAGCGAGTTCCCGGCCATGCGGTTGGCCCCGTGGACGCCCGTCGCCGCGCACTCGCCGGCGGCGAACAGGCCCGGGATGGAGGTCCGGCCCGACAGATCGGTCGCCACCCCGCCGATCAGGTAGTGCGCGGCGGGCGCCACCGGCAACAGGTCCACCACCGGGTCGAACCCCCGGGCCCGGCACGAGGCGACCACCGTGGGGAAGTGCCGCTCCAGCTCTTCGGCGTCGATCGACCGGCAGTCGAGGAACGCCCGGCCGATCCGCAGGATCGCCGCCGTCACGACGTGCCGCGGCGCGAGCTCCGCCAGCGGGTGCACGTCCACCATGAACCGCCGTCCGTCCCCGTCCACCAGCAGCGCCCCGGCGCCACGCAGCGCCTCCGTGAGCAGCGGCCGGGGCGACTCGTCGACCGCGAGCGCGGTCGGGTGGAACTGGACGAACTCGAGGTCCGCCATCCGGGCGCCGGCGAACGAGGCCAGGGCCAGCGCGTCGCCGGTGGCCGCCGGGGGATTGGTGGTCGAGGCGAACAGCGCCCCCGCCCCCCCGGAGGCGAGGAGCGTCGACGGCGCCCGGATGAGCACCCACGAGCCGTCCCGCTCCACGGCCCACACGCCGCGGCACCCACCGCCGGCGGCGACCTCGAGCCGGACGGCGTAGGCCTCCAGCCGCTCGACGAGCGGCGTGGCGGCGATCCGGAGGGCCCGGACGATCTCGCCGCCGCTCGCGTCGGCCGTGTGCACCGACCGCGCCACCGACTGCCCGCCCTCCCGGGCCAGGTGCAGCGCCCCGTCCGGGCCGGTGTCGAACCGGACCCCGAGCGCCACGAGCTCGCGGACGCGGTCGGGCGCCTCCCGGCACAGCACCTCGGCGGCCCGCCGGTCGACCAGGCCCGCACCGGCGGTGACGGTGTCCTCCAGGTGCAGTCCCGGCGAGTCGTCGGGGCCCATCGCGGCGGCCAGGCCGCCCTGCGCCAGCGGGCTGGACCCCTCGCCGAGGGTCCCCTTGTCGAGCACGACCGCGCGGGTCCCTTCGGGCAGGGAGCACGCGGCGAAGAGCCCGGCGATCCCGGCCCCGACGATGCAGACGTCCGCGTCCACGGTCCTGCCCACGGATGCCGGAGCCTACCCGAACCGCCGGCCCCCACCTGCGACCCCGCCCTCCCCCTGCTCGCATAGCGTTCACCGCACAGCGATCGCACCCCGAGGAGGCACGCGGATGGCCACACCGAGCTCCAAGCCCACCCCGGCCCGACGGCCCCCGTTCGGCCGGCCGGTCCTCCCGATCCACCCGGCGCTCCTGCGCCACGAGAAGGCTCGTGCGGTGAGCGTGCAGAACCGCATCGCCGACGTCATCACGGCCTTCGCCGGGTCGATGCTGTTCGTCTACATCCACATCGTGTGGTTCGGCGCGTGGATCGGGTTCGGCGTCGAGCACTACCCCTACGGGCTGCTCACGATGATCGTGTCGCTCGAGGCGATCTTCCTGTCGACGTTCGTGATGATCAGCCAGAACCGCGCCGACGCGCGCCGCCAGGCCCTCGCCGACCACGAGTGGGACTTCGTCCAGATGGAGGAACGGCAGAACGAGACCCTGCTCGACCTGTCGAACCAGATCCTCGAGCTGACCAAGGCCATCCACGCGATGACCGCATCCAGACAGGCGCCGGAGCGGTGATTCAGGCCGGGCCGGCCGGCAGGCGCGCCGCCCCCGAGTTGCCGACGACGGCGTTGATGAACGCCTGCTCGGCGTCGGGGGAGGCGAGCGCCAGGATCTCGTCGTCGGGCGCCAGCACGGTCTCGGGAACCGGGATCACGACGTGGCCCTCGCGGATGATGGCCACGATCGCGGAGTCCTGGGGCAGCCGCAGCTCGTAGAGGGGGTGGTTGGTGTTGGGCGACTCCGGCGGGAGCGTCGTCTCGATCAGCGCCACCTGTCCCCGCTGCAGCCGGAGCAGCCGGACCAGGTCCCCGACCGACACGGCCTCCTCCACGAGCGACGTGAGGATGTGCGGCGGCGACACCGCGTCGTCCACCCCCCACTGGTCGGTGAACATCCATTCGTTCTTGGGGTGGTTCACGCGGGCCAGCACGCGGGGCACGCCGTATTCCTGCTTCGAGAGCAGGGAGATCACCAGGTTGTCCTCGTCGTCGCCGGTGGCCGCGACCACGACGTCCGCCTCGGAGATGCGGGCCTTCTCGAGCACCCACAGCTCGCACGCGTCGCCCAGGACGACATTGACGCCGGCCGCCGTGTTCTCGATCTTGCCGGCGACTCGGGGCTCCTGCTCGATGAGCGTGATCTCGTGGTTGCGCTCACGCAGGTCCGCGGCGAGGTGCCGCCCCACCGCCCCGCCGCCCGCGATGATCACCTTCACCGGCTCACCCCTCCGCCAGCGGGGCCAGCATCTCGTCGAGCTTGTCGAGCGCGTCGCGATGCACGATCACGTGGGCGGCGTCGCCGTCCTGGAACGTGCTCTTGGCGTCCGGGATGAACCCCTGCCCTCCGCGCTCCACGCCGACCACCATGACCTGCTTGTCGGCGTTCAGCGCGGAGACCGGCTTGCCCACGAGGTGCTCCGGGACCTTCACCTTCATGCGGAACAGGTCCCCGCCGCCCAGGGTCTCCTTGATCTCCTCCCGGGTGTGGAACAGCATCAGCATGACCTGCTTGGCGGCCCATCGGACGCTCGCCACCGTGGGGATGTTCAGCCGCTCGTAGATCTCGGCTCGGCGCGGGTCGTAGATCCGGGCGATCACCTGGGGCACGTGGTAGTACTCCCGCGCCACCCGCGCCGACAGGATGTTCGAGTTGTCGCCGGAGGACACCGCGATGAACGCGTCGGCCTCCTTGATCCCGGCCTCCTCGAGGTCCTCGCGATCGAACCCGATCCCCACGAACGTCCTGGCCTGGAAGTCCGGAGGGAGCCGTTCGAACGCCTCGCGGCGCTTGTCGATGATCGACACCTCGTGACCGGCCTTGGCGAGCTGAATGGTGAGCTCCGCCCCCACCCGGCCGCACCCCATGATGAGGACCTTCATGGCCGCCGAGACTACCTCGCGTCCGGGGCCGTGTCCGCCCACTGCGACCACCGTGTCCAGTCGGATCGCCGCCCCGCGGGCCCGTACAATCCCGGCCCGTGGCGATCCGAAAGCCCGGGCGCACCCGCACGGCCATCTTCAAGACCATCCTGGTCGGCCGGAGCCAGCCGTCCTGGCACATGGAGCACACGCTCCTGCCGAAGTCGCTGGCGCTGCCGATCTTCTCCTCCGACGCGCTGTCGTCGGTGGCCTACGCGACCGAGCAGATCATGCTGGTGGCGCTGGCGGCGAGCGCCTCGGCCCGGGGCAAGATCATGCCGATCTCGATCGCCATCGCGCTGCTCCTTGCGATCGTGGTGGCCTCCTACCTCCAGGTCTGCAAGGGCTACCCCAGCGGCGGCGGCGCGTACATCGTGGCCAAGGACAACCTGGGGGTCCTGCCGGCACTCGTCGGCGCCGGGGCGCTGCTCGTCGACTACGTCATGACGGTCGCGGTCTCGGTCGTGGCCGGCATCGTGGCCATCGTGTCGTTCGCCCCGGGCCTGGGGTCCTACACGGTGGAGCTCTCGATTGTGGGGATCGTGCTGCTCACCGTCGCCAACCTGCGGGGCGTCCGGGAGACCGGCGCGTTGTTCGCGTTCCCGACGTACGCATTCATCGCCTCGATCATGGTCATGCTGGTCGTGGGCATCGGGGAGTGTGTGGTCTCCGGCTGTCCGAACGCCCTGCCGGTGACGCCGGATCCGAACCTCTCGAAGTCGCTGGCGCCGATCACGCTGTTCGCGCTGCTCCACGCGTTCTCGTCGGGAGCCACGGCGCTCACGGGGGTGGAGGCCATCTCGAACGCGATCCCCGCGTTCCGCCGGCCCCAGTCGAGGAACGCCCAGCTGACGCTCGCCATCATGGGCGCGCTGGCGATCACCATGTTCCTCGGGATCTCGTTCCTCGCGACGCACACGGGCGCGGTGCCGAGCGAGGGGGGCAAGGTCTCGATCGTGGCCCAGATCGCCGGGGGGGTGTTCGACAAGGGGATCGGGTTCTACCTCGTCCAGGTGTTCACGACCGGCATCCTGATCCTGGCGGCGAACACGTCGTTCC
>DATBHM010000171.1:0-12855 GCA_036557505.1 Actinomycetota bacterium
GCCGCACCGGACGTTGCGGTGGTCGGCTCGGTGCTCGTTCGGATCCCACCCGGGAGGGGCGGTCGGGCGGGGCGGCTGTGGCGGATCGGGCGGAGGACCGGGACGCGCTACGCGGGCCACAAGCTGGGCACGCTGGTGGTCCCGGAGGCGGTCGCGCTCGCCACCGGGCGTCCGGCGTTCCTCGACCGTCTGGCCGCGCGATCCGGCACCCCGTGGATCTCCGTCGAGAGCGCGAACGACGATCGGGCCCGGGAGTTCCTCCGCCGGTCCCGGCCCGACGTCCTGCTCTCGGTCTCGACGCCGCAGCGGCTGGACGAGGACCTGTTGCGGATCCCCGCGATGGCCGCGGTGAACATCCACTGGGCCCTCCTGCCCCGGTACGCCGGCATCGCTCCGTACTTCTGGGTCCTTCGGGAGGGGGAGGGACGAACGGGCCTCACCGTCCACGTGATGGCGCCGGAGCTCGACGTGGGACCGATCCTCCGCCAGCGGGAGGTGGAGATCCGCCCCGACGACACGTCGCTCGGGCTGCAGCTCCGCCTGGCGCGCGCGGGTGGGGAGGAGCTGGTGGCGGCGATCGCCGGCATGCCGGGAACGCTCGAGGACGCGCGGGAACAGGACCTCTCCGGACGCTCGTACTTCACCTGGCCGTCGGCGGCCGACGTGGCCGCGCTGCGCGCACGGGGCCGGCGGCTGGCTCGGAGGGGCGACTATCGGGAGCTCGCCCGGATGATCCGGCGCGGCGAGCGCTGAACGTCGGAGCGTCCCTCCTCCGGGTTCCCATCGCCTCGGACGTACCCGTTCGACTCAACTCGATACGTCGCTTGACAGGGTCGGAGGTGGGGGGGTAGCGTGCTCCCTCCCGAATCGAACAGATGTTCGGATCGGGTCGCGAGCAGACGAATGGGGAGGGCAGGCCCCATGGCGAAGCGCTACGACGACGAGATCCGGGTCGACGTGGAGTCGGACGGCGGCGTGCCGGCCGCGTTCCGGTGGCGCGGGCGTCGCTACGAGGTCGTCGACGTGATCGGCCGATGGCGGATCGAGGGCCGGTGGTGGGACGACGGCCGCGACCGCGAGTACTGGCGGGTCGAGGCCCGCGGCGGCGCGGTGTGGGACCTGTACCACGACCGCCACGCCCGGTGCTGGCACCTCGAGCGTCTCTGGGACTGACCGCCCGTATCCTTTCGTCCCGTGGCCACGGACCCCCGCGTCGTCCCGCTGCACCTCGCGGACGTGACGTTCCCCGAGCGGCATCCGCTGGCCGGCTCGACCGGGCCGGTGCTCGGGTTCGCGGTGGTCCACGCGGACGGCGTCCTGCTGTTCGACACGGGCGTCGGAACCGGCGACGCGGAGGTCGACGAGCACTACCGGCCCCGCGTCCGGCCGATCGAGGACGCGCTCCGCGAGCACGGCGTGGCCACGGCCGACGTGACCGCCATCGCGAACTCCCACCTGCACTTCGACCACTGCGGCGCGAACACACGGTTCCCGGGCGTTCCCGCGTACGCGCAGGCGGCGGAGCTCGAGCTGGCCCGCGAGCCCGACTACACGGTTCCGGAGTGGGTCGGGTTCGACGTGCTGCGGTTCACCGGGCTGCCGCGACACGAGGAGGTCGAGGTCGCGCCTGGCGCCGTCCTCCTCGCCACGCCGGGCCACACCCGCGGACACCAATCGCTGGTGCTCGACACCTCGGACGGACCGGTCGTGCTGGCCGGCCAGGCCGTGTACTCCGTCGCCGAATGGCAGGGCTCGACCGACCCCGGCGACTCGGGCGTCCCCGGTGCCCGGGACGTCCTGGCCTACTCGGAATCGGTCCACCGCCTGCGGCGACTGGACCCCGTCCGCATCCACTTCGCCCACGACCTCAGGGTCTGGAAGCGACATTCGCCGGGCTGAGCGCCGCGCCTCGCCGATCCGCCCAACGGAGTCCCGGGCGGTTCAGGTCTGGTCGTGGTGTCCTCCGAGATACCGGATCAACCCGGTCTCCTCGAGCTTGCGTTCGACCTGACCGGATGCCCCCTCGAGCACCAATGCCTTCCCCTGCTCGAGGGCCTCGGCCGCCAGCACCCCGAGGGCGGCAACGCCCTCGAGGTCGATCTCCGTCACCTGCGACAGGTCGATGCGGATCCGCAGCACTCCATCATCGACGAAGTGCTCTTCGACCCAGTCCGCGAGCGATGCAGTAGATGATTCCCCGCTCAGCTCACCGCCCAGGAGCACGACTCCCTCGGTGCCTCGTTTCGCTGAGCTCAGGAGTCGGGCCATACGCCTCCCCGGGCGCTCGAGTGTTGCTCCTCCACACCTTCCCGACCGCAGCCCGATTAGTCCTGGTGTCCTCCAACTCCATCCGGTCGGTCGGAGCGGATGGCGACGGTCCAACCCTGGTGCCGGAGCTCGGTCGCGAGCTCCTCGGCCAGTGCAGCCACTGGAACGACCGGCGGTCCTGCTCGGCCCGGACGAGCACTCGGTCGTCCACGTCCACCACGGCTCCCCCGGGCGTCGTCGTTGCCGGCATTGACGGTGCAGGGGGTGAGCTCTGGCAAGGGATCGTTCAGCCGGGTGCGCGTCGAGCGGCGACGAGCGCGATGTCGTCCTCGGGAGAGGTCGTCCCGACGAGCCGGAACATGATGCGACGGCACGCGATCTCCGGCGGCTCCGTGGTCACGACCTGACACAGGCGCTCCAGTCCCGTGGTGAGTGACTCTCCGCGTCGTTCGATCAGGCCGTCGGTGTAGAGAACGAGCGTGGCTCCGGGCGGGAGCTCGACGGCCGTCGTTGTGCGCGGGTGTTCGAGGGAGACGCCCAGAGGGAGATCCCCCTCCAGCTCGAGGGGTTTCGGCTCCTGGTCGGGGAGGGCCAGGACCGGAGGGGGGTGCCCCGCGGAGCTCACCAGGACCTCGCTCGACGCCGGCGGCACGGCCACGCAGACCGCCGTGGCGGTCTCGTCCGGGTCGAAGTACTGGAACTCCCGGTCCGTCGACCGCAGGACCTCGTCGGGTCGTGCGCCCTCGAATGCGTGCACCCGGATCATGGTGCGCAGTCGGCCCATGACGACCGCCGACTGCAACCCGTGCCCCGCGACGTCGCCGAGGGTGATCCAGATGTCGCCGGACGGCAGCCGGAACACGTCGTACCAATCGCCGCCGACACCCCTGCGACTGACGGCGGTCACGTATCGGGCCGCCAGCTCCAGGTCGGGAATGTCCGGAAGCGCCCCCGGCACCAGGCTGCGCTCCAGGATGGCGGACGCCGCACGTTCTGCTGCCAGCAGACCGGCCTGCGTGGCCAGGACGACCCGTTCCGCCACCACGATGAGGAGGTCCGCGTCCTCCTGCGTGAAATGCTGGTCCCGGAGCCTCCCGACGTGGAGCACCCCGACGACGCTGTCACCGCTCATCAGCGGGACCCCCAGCATCGCCTTGATCCCCTTCTCCCATAGGATCGGGTTGGCCACCGTCGTGTGATCCACCCGCTCGAGCATCACCGGACGTCGCTGTGCAGCGATCTTCCCGGCGAACCCGTGGCCGATGGGCACCTGGACGTTCTGGTAGATCTCCTCCTCGATTCCGCTGGCCGATCGGGCGACCAGCATCTGGGAGTCGGTGTCCAGCAGCAGGATGGCCGCCGTGTCTGCATCGAGCACCGTGCGGGCCCGGTCGAGGAGCGCGGTGAGCAGGTCGTCGAAGTCCAGGCGCGCCAACGAGGAGTCGACGAGGGCGCGGAGCCCTCGCAACCCCTTCTTGCGGACCGCGGACGCCCGATCGATTGGGACCTCCCCCCGCTTCGACCCGTTTGTCGGTTGCAGGTGGGGAGTCTAGGCCGGACCCCGGAAGCCGTTCACGGGCCCCTCCCGGCTCGCCGTTTCCGTCGAGAGCAACGGGGAATCAAGCAATCGCAGGCGACGGAGAGGATGGGATGGAGCGCCCACTCGAACGGGTCACGCTGAGGGCCGCACGAGGCGGTGCGAATCGGACGGTCGTCTTGACTCGAGCCGAGGCCGAGCGGCTCGTCGAGCGGCTACGGCGGGACGGCTGGACCGTGTGGCTTCGAAGAACCAGCGACCACTGGCATCGATCGCGGGGCCAATCCGCCGCCTGACGCATTGGAGCAGCCGGGCCGTGGCCGGCCTTGGTACAACCGCGAGCTCAAGGTCCGATCAAATCCCGGAAGGCGGGCTCATCCCGGATGGGATCGAAGTCCGAGTCGTTGGCGGCGAGCGAGCGGAGCCGCTCGCGATACGGTTCCGTCCGCTCGAGCGCCAGCCGGAGGTGTGCGACGGCGTCGGAGGCCCGCCCCGTCAGGCTCTCGCAGCAGGCGAGGTTGTAGAGCGGCTCCGGATAGGCGGCTGCCTCGATCTGCTCCCGTCCGCGGTCGATGACCTCGGCGTACCGGCCCGACTCGTACAGCGCGTGCAGCGGCCTCCAGACCTCCCAGCCGACCGGGACGTATGCCTTCCCGGGAACACCGCCGACCGCGACGATGGTCGTCCCCGCCTCCTCGGCGAACGCAGTCCGTCTCACGCCGGGTTGGACGCAGACGAACGTCCCGGCAGGTGCATCCAGCGGCTCACCGTCGATCTCGAACCGTGCGCGGCCACGATGGACGAGGTAGAGGACCTCGTTCGCGTCGTCCTCCAGGTTCTCGGCTCGAAGGTGCCCCGGCTCGCGCTCCATCTCGTCGTCCTCGTTGACGATCCGGTCACCGACGTTCCGACCCGTCCATGTCGTCACACCGAACGAGGCGATACCGAAGTGGTGACGGACGGGCCGCCATGGACAACGGCCGTCGCCGGCCTCTTCGATGTCCTCGAGCCCTGCCGCCGCATACGCGTTCATCGGACCTCCTTGAAGTCGCCCTCCGCGCCTCACACCTCCCGGTACCGGAAGCACCCGGTGACGTGGTCGTTGACCATGCCGACCGATTCCATGAACGCGTAACAGATCGTCGGGCCGACGAAGCGGAACCCGGTCGCCCGCAGTGCCCTGCTCATGGCCTTCGACTCCGGCGTCTCCGACGGGATCTGGCCGTCCTTGAAGCGGTTCCTGATCGGCTTCCCGTCGACGAACGTCCACAGGTAGGCGTCGAGCGAGCCGTGCTCACGCTGCACGGCGAGCGTGGCCTTCGCGTTGGCGACCGTGGCCTCGATCTTGGCTCGGTTCCGAATGATCCCGGGGTCGGCCATGAGCCGTTCGACCCGCCGCTTGTCGAACCGCGCCACCTTCGCGGGATCGAACCCGGCGAACGCCTTCCGGTACCCCTCGCGCTTGTGCAGGACCGTCGACCACGACAGCCCGGCCTGCGCCCCCTCGAGGATCAGCAGCTCGAACAGGTGCCGGTCGTGGTGGGACGGAACCCCCCACTCCTCGTCGTGGTGGGTGACCATCAGCGGGTCGCCCAGATCGACCCATCCGCACCGCTTCGGCATGACGACGGACGCTATATCGAGCCACCGACACGGACCCGGGTGAGCCGGTTCGCTCGATGTCGGCGGGGAGCCCTAGAATCGAACACGTGTTCGATCAACGTGGGTTCGTCCATCTGAACGTCCGCTCCAACTTCTCCCTGAAGGACGGCGCGTTCTTCCCCGAGCAGCTGGCCCTCCGGGCCGCGGAGCTGGGCATGCCAGCCGTCGCCCTCACCGATCGCGACGGCCTGTACGGCGCGGCGAGATTCGTCGACGCCTGCACGAAGACCGGAGTGCGACCCATCCTGGGGGCAACCCTGACGCTGCGTGACCACGCCGGGGACGGCGGGTGTTCCGTCGTCGTCCTGGCGAAGGACGCCGAGGGCTACGCGAACCTCTGCCGGCTCATCACCGACGCCCACATGACGGGCGAACGCGGTGACCCCGCCCTCGCGCCCGCGCAGGTGCTCGCCCACGCGGAGGGCCTGATCTGCCTGCTGGGCCCGGAGTCGCCCCCCGGCCGCCTCGCGCTGCAGGGCCTGCACGACGCCGCCGTCGACGCGGCGCGGCCGTTCCGCGAGGCGTTCGGCCACGACCTGGTGGTCGAGGTCCGCCACCGGCTCGAACGCGACTCGGAGGGGCAGATCCGGCGGCTGCTCCGGCTGGCAGACGACCTCGGCGTATGGGGCGCCGCGGCCAACGCCGTCCGGTACCTGGTCCCGGAGGACGCGTTCCTCGCCGATGCGCTCGAGTGCATGCGCGAGATCGTGCCGATCGCCTCGAACCACGTCAGTCGTCAGAACGCCGAGGGCTGGCTGAAGCCGGCCGCGCTCATGCGGCGCCTGTTCGCCGAACGCCCGGAGGTGTGCGACGCCACACTCCGCATCGCCGAGCGGTGCACGTTCGACCTGGCCTTGAGGACGGTGCACTTCCCGGACTTCCCGACGCCGGCCGGGCGAAGCTCGTCGTCGGTGCTCGCGGAGAAGTGCCACGCGGGCCTCGAGCGGCGCGGCCTCAAACGGACGAAGGAGGTCCGCGAACGGCTCGACCTCGAGCTGTCGATGATCCACCGGCTCGGGTACTCGGCGTTCTTCCTGACGGTGGCCGAGATCGTCGCTGACGTCCGGGCGATCGGGATCCGGACGGCCTGCCGGGGGAGCGCTGCCGGGTCGTTCGTCTGCTACCTGATGGGCATCTCCGACGTCGACCCGGTCCGCCACGGGCTGGTGTTCGAACGGTTCATCAACCCGCTCCGCGAGGAGCTCCCCGACATCGACATCGACGTCGAGTCCGCCCGCCGGGAGGACGTCTACGACCTCGTCCTGTCCCGGCACGGCGACGACCGATGTGCGTGCGTCTGCATGGTCGACACGTACCGGGCGCGGGGCGCGATCCGCGAGGTCGGCAAGGCGCTCGGCCTCCCCGAGGTCGAGGTCGACACCGTCGCCAAGGCGTTCCCCCACATCGGCGCCGACCACATCCGCGATGCCATCGAATCGCTGCCGGAGCTGGTCGGCTCGAACATCGGTGCGGGACAGCTCGAGCAGCTGTTCACGGTGGCCGAACGGCTGAACGGGTTCCCCCGTCACCTCGCGCTGCACCCGTCGGGCATCGTGCTGGCCGGCCACGACCTCATCGAACGCGTCCCACTGGAACGGTCGTTCCAGGGGTACCGGATGATCCAGGCCGACAAGGACGACGTCGAGCTGCTCGGCTACCTGAAGCTCGACGTGCTCGGCATCCGGATGCTCTCCGCGATGCGCCACGCGGTCGACGAGATCGCCCGGACCGCCGACGAGAAGGTCGACCTCGACGGCATCCCGCTCGACGACGCCGAGACGTTCGACCTCATCTGCCGCTCGGACACGCTGGGGTGCTTCCAGATCGAGTCGCCCGGCCAGCGCGAGCTGCTCCAGAAGCTCCAGCCGACCCGGTGGAAGGACCTCATCGTCGACATCTCCCTGTTCCGCCCGGGGCCGGTGAAGTCCGACATGGTGTCGCCCTTCCTCCGCCGCCGGGCGGGCATGGAGCTCCCCGTGTACGCCCACGACGAGCTCCGCCCGGTGCTCTCGGAGACGCACGGCGTCGTCGTGTACCACGAACAGGTCATGCGGACGTTCTCCGCCATCGCCGGGTACGACCTGGCCGAGGCCGACCGCATCCGCCGCCACCTGTCGAACGACGGCGAGGTGAACGACATCCGCGCCGACTTCATCCGCCGGGTCCGTGAGCGCGGCATGCCGCCCGACGATGCCGAGCGCATCTGGAAGGAGCTCGCGTCGTTCGCGTCGTTCGGGTTCTGCAAGGCCCACGCGGCCGCGTTCGCCGTGCCGACGTACCAGTCCTCGTGGCTCAAGGCCCACTGGCCCGCGCACTTCATCGCCGGCGTCCTGACCCACGAGCCGGGTATGTATCCACGCCGCCTGATGATCGAGGACGCCCGCCAGCACGGGATCCCCGTGTTGCCGCTCGACGTGAACGTGTCCGAGTCGGACTACTCGGTCGAACTGGTTGCCCCGGGGTGGCCCGAGTCTGACGTCGGGGTGCACGGGGCGGAGCGCCCTCCGCAGAGCACCGCCCCCGGTCAACCGCGCGACACGACCACCGTCAGTGGCCAACGCTCGCTCTTCGCCATCCGGCTGGGGCTCAAGGACGTGCACGGGATCTCGGACGAGGAGGTTCGGTCGATCCTCGAGGCCCGGTCGGAGCGGCCGTTCGTCGACGTGGGGGACTTCGTCCGCAGGACGAAGGTGGCGCGGCCGGTCGTGGAGCGGCTGGCGCACACCGGGGCGTTCGACGCGCTGCCGGGGGGCCAGCAGGCGCCGGCCGGCACCGGGGCACCGCCGGCGACGGCCGCGGGCGGGGGAGGGAAGCGGATCGCATCGGCGGCGTTCCGGGGCGACGTGCGGCAGGTGGCGCGGCCCCGAACGAGACGGGACCGGCTGTACGCGGCGATGACGGTGGAGGCGCAGCGGGAGGGGCAGCAGCTGACGCTGGGGCTCGACCAGGAGGTGGTTCCGGGCCTCCGGGAGTACACCGACGCCGAGCGGGTGCGGGCGGAGCTCGAGGTCGTGCAGATGGACGTGTCGCGGCACCTGATCACGTTCTACGAGCCGCTCCTGCGAGAGCTCGGGGTGACGCCGGCCCGGGACCTGTGGCGTCTTCGGGGCGGGCAGCGGGTGGTGGTGGCGGGGGTGAAGGTGGCGTCGCAGACGCCCGCCGTCCGCAGCGGCAAGCGGATCATCTTCGTCACGCTCGACGACGCCACCGGGCCGGTCGAGTGCACGGTGTTCGAGGACGCCCAGGCGCGCTGCGCCAAAGTCGTCTTCAGCTCGTTCGTGATGGCGATCCGGGGGACGCTCCGGCGGACCGGCGTGAAGGGCGTGAGCGTCAACGCCGAGGACGCGGTCGACCTCGCGGCCCTGCACCGGGCCCGCCGGAACCTCCCGCCGACGGACCGCAACGGCGTCGTCCCCCCGGTCAAGGTGTGGCACGCGAGCGGCGGTTCCTCGGGATGGTGAGCCGGTGGCGGTGACCCGCTCGCCGCCCGCGCGCGGCACACTTCGTGGGATGAACGCGCAGCCGCCGCCCCGGGACCGGTCGAGGCCGCCCGAGCCGATGCTCCACGTCGACCTCGACGCCTTCTACGCGAGCGTGGAGGTCCAGAAGGATCCGTCCCTGGCCGGCAGGCCGGTCGTGGTCGGCGGCACCGGATCGCGGGGCGTCGTCGCCAGCGCGTCGTACGAGGCCAGGGCCCTCGGGGTCCGCTCCGCGATGCCCGGCGTCCGGGCCCGCCGCCTCGCCCCGCACGCGGTGTTCCTCCCGCCGGACTTCGAGGCGTACAAGGCCTACTCGAACCGGTTCCGCGAGATCCTCCTTTCCTATACGCCGCTCGTGGAGCCGATCGCACTCGACGAGGCCTTCCTCGACGTCGGCGGCGCCACGCGGCTGTTCGGCCCGCCGCGGCGGATCGCGGAACGGATCCGGGCGGACGTCCGGCGGGAGCTCGGGTTCAGCTGCTCGGTCGGGGTGGCGCCCAACAAGTTCCTGGCGAAGCTCGCCTCCGAGGCCTCGAAGCCGGACGGGCTGATCACGGTCCCGGTGGACGGGGTGCGGGAGTTCCTCGACCCGCTGCCGGTCGGCGCGCTGTGGGGCGCAGGGGAGAAGACGGTCGACGTCCTGCACCGCCTCGGCATCCGGACGGTCGCGGAGCTCGCCGCGGTCCCCCGGAGCGTCCTCGGCCGCGTCCTCGGCGAGGCGCAGTCGAAGCACCTGTCGGCGCTGGCGCAGGGGGAGGACGACCGCCCGGTGGTCCCCTACGAGGCGCCGAAGTCGATCTCGCACGAGGAGACCTTCGACCGCGACCTCGACGACGACGGCGAGATCCTCCGGGAGATCCTGGCCCTGTCCCGGGCGGTCGGCCGTCGCCTCCGCGAGGACGGCTACGAGTGCCGGACCGTGGTGCTCAAGGTCCGCCTGGCGAACTTCACGACGCTCACCCGCAGCCGGACCATCCCGGCGCCGACCGACCTCGCCACCGACCTCGACCACGTCGCGGCCGAGATGTACCGGGCGCTCCCGGGAGCCCGCCGCCGCGTCCGCCTGCTCGGCGTGCAGGCGGCAAACCTCGTCCCGGCCGGTTCCCGTCAGCTGGCCATGCTCGCCGACGGCCGGTGGGGCGACGTGGAGCGGGCCCTCGACCGGGTCGAGCGGCGGTTCGGCCGGAACGCCGCTCTTCCCGCGACCCTCCTCGGGCGGTCGGAAGGGCGCGGCCCACCCCGTCCGAGAGGCGCCGATCCGAACGAGGAGCGGGGGAGCAGGAACTGAGCGTGCCCGCAAGGGCGAGAAGGCCCTACAATCCCTAGGGCAGACATCCGCAGCAGAGGTCCGGTGCATGCCCCTCTCCGATCACGAACAGAAAATCCTCGAAGAGATCGAGCGGCGGCTCATCGAAGAGGATCCGGGACTGGCCCGGCGGGCTTCCCACGCCACGCTCCCGGCGCATCTGTCGCGGCGCATCCGGGTGGCGGCCCTCGGGTTCGTCCTCGGCTTCCTGATGATGCTGCTGATCTTTGTCCCGAACATCGGGACGACGCTCGTGATCGCCGGGTTCGTGATCATGTTGGTATCCGGCCTGGTCGTGTATCACTACCTGAAGCGGCTCGGGCGCGATCAGATCCAGTCCTGGAAGAACGAGGGCCGCTTCACACTCACCGGCGTCCTCGCCCGCATCGCCGAGCGGTTCCGCGGGAACCAGCCGCCCGCCAAGGGCAGCCCCTCCGACAGCTGAGCCGACCGCCGGGTCTTCCGTCGAGCCCCATCGCGTCGTTCACCGAGCGTTTGCCTCCCGGCCATGCCGCCGACACCGACGAACGACCCGGCGCGCACGCCCCGTGACCACCACACTTGCCACGGCCCTCCACCCGCTGTACAACTCGCGCTGCCTTCCCCCGGGTCCAATCGGATTCGCGGCGCCCGCTCCACCCGCCGCGCTGGCCGACGGACCCACATGGCACCGGGGGGACGAAGGGACGTCGGGGGAACGGTTCATGGAAGGATTCACATCGCAACAGGCTTCCCGGCTGACCGGGTGCACGCCCCGTCAGTTGCGGTACTGGGACCAGGTCAAGCTGGTCCAACCATCGGTGCAGGGGACCGGCGGTCGACCAGGCGTCCCGCGGCTCTACTCGTTCCGGGACCTCGTGGCGCTCCGCGTGGTGCGGTCGCTCCTCGACGGCGGGATGAGCCTGCAGCGCGTCCGAAGCGCGTGGGAGTACCTCAACAGCAACGCGAAGCTCGACCAGCACCTGTCCGAGGTGAAGCTCGTCACCGACGGCCAGTCGATCTTCAAGCTCTCGCGCAAGCGCGACGAGGTCCTCGACGCGCTGCGCGGCGGGCAGATGGCATTCTTCGTCGAGATCGACCAGATCGCCCGGTCGGTCAACGACAACGTGTCGACGTTCCGGGCCGAACGCGACCGGTTCATCCGGGCGCTGCAGGACGCGAAGCGCGAGGTGCAGGCGGAGTCGGTCCGGATGGCGGCCGCCGGCCGGGGGACGCCGCTCCCCGGCGGGTCGAGGGGCGCGATGCCGAACTTCGGCGGGCGGAGCGCCGCGCTCCGGTTCCGTCCGCCGACCCCCTGACGCCGGACCGACACGGGGCGACCGCCGCCCGATTCGTCGGGAGGGGCTCGTTCGCTAGATCTGGGGGCGCCACAGCCCGGTGAACCGCCGGGTCATGCCGGCGCTCCGCCGGACGTCCCGGATCGCCACGCGGCCGTCTCGCCCCGCCCCCTCGGCGTCCGCGTCGGCGATCGCGTGGGGGGAGTAGGCCGCCGAGCTGGCCACCTTCACCAATCGGTCGAGGTGGCCGTCGGAGAACCGGACCTCCTGCCCCAGCCGCGACCGGTACTCCCACGGTGTCTCTCCGGGCCCCCGACCGAGCCCGAGGTCGCCGGCCCGCACCTCGAACAGCCGGAACTCGGCAAGGGCCCGCTGACGGCTCCCCCGCGCGCGGATCACACGGAACCGCCGGACCAGGATCTTGACGAACGGGAACAGCACCAGCGCCAGCAGCACGATCGCGAGCAGGGCGCCCCCGAGGATCACGCGCCACGACACCGGCTGTCCCGGACTCGTTGGCGCGCCGGGCACCGTGATCGGGCCCGTCAGCGCCGGGCCGCCGCCCCCGCCGAGATTCTTCGGCTCGGACGGGAACGGGTCCTTGTGGCCGTTCGGCCCGCCGGTCCCGCCGCCGGCGGTCCCGGAGCCGCCGGTGTCGCCGCACCCCCCCCGGACGGCGTGTTCCTGGTCGCATCCCGGCGGCAGCGGCTGGTTCACCGGCTTCGAGACCACGATGTGGTCGGTCACGGGGTTCGCGCGCGTCGGGGTCGGTTCGAATGGGACCCAGCCGAACCCCGGGAACTCGACCTCCACCCACGTGTGCGCGTTCTGGGTCGTCACCTCGTAGGCCCCGGCGCCCGAGTTGTACACGCCGGGCGTGAATCCCACGGCGATCCTCGCCGGGATGCCGAGCGACCGCAGCAGCACGGCCATGGAGCTCGCGAACTGCTGGCAGAACCCCCGGTGGGTGGCGAACAGGAAGTCCTTCAACGCGTCGTCGCCTGCGCCTCCCGGGACCGAGGCGTCGTACTGGAACACGATCGGATCGGTCAGGTACTGCTGCACGGCGAGGGCCTTCTCGAGGGGCGTGTGGGCGTCCGCCCGCCTGACGATGGCCCGGGCGAGCGCACCGATCTCGGGCGGGAGATCGCCCGGGAGCTCGAGGTCCTGCTGGTACTGCGCGCCCGAGTAGTCGAACCGGTGGTTCAGCTGCCGGTAGTCGGGGAGCAGGACACGGGAGTCGACCCGGTACGTGAACCCCGGCTGGAGCTCCTGGTCGGCGACGGCGGTCGTGTGGCTCGCGTCGAAGCGGATGTCGGTTCCGGG
>DATBHM010000172.1:0-7270 GCA_036557505.1 Actinomycetota bacterium
CGCTGTGCACCGTGCTCCGGGTCACGACGAACGTCGCGGGAACCGACGCCGCGAGCGACATCGCCGCGTCGGCCGAGTCCTGATCGGACTGTTCGACGTCCACGTTCCGGATCGTGAGCGTGTGCCCCGTCCCGCCGTTGAACACCGCCGCGATGTCGAACGTGACCTCGAGATCCCGCACCGTCACGTGGAGGTCGCCGTTGCTGCCGTCGCCGAGGACGTTCACGTACTGGACGGCCGGCAGGAACCCCGCCGCGGCCCGCAGGGTGAGGCTCTTGGTGATGGAGAGGTCCTCCATGATGGTGCCGTTCGTATCCAGGAAGACCACGTCGCCCGGGTCGGCGCCGTCGATGCACGCCTGGAGCGTCGTCGGGCAGTCCGCTCCCGGAAACGTCCACTGGTGGGTGCCGCCGCGCGCAGCCCCGGGCGCGACGAGGACGAGGGCGACGAGCACGGGCACGACCAGGACGACCGATCGACGGAGCACGACCACCTCCTTGGTTCGGGATCGACGGCGGAGCGTCCGCTCATGCCGGCGTCGATGTCAACTCGATCGGGTGCCGGCGGGTGCGCGCCGGAGGCGTCCGGCGGGCGAGGGTCGCTGACCGAGCGGCTCGGGCGGACCTCGGTCCCGATCCGTCGAGCCTCGGCGCGGTCAGTTGCAGGGGGTCTGGTGCTCGACGCGGATGCGGACGTCGCCGGGGTCTGCCAGGACGCCGTCGTTCCCCGGCCCGCCGTCCACCCGGTCGTTGCCCCGGACGCCGTCCCTGCTGAGGAGGCAGGGGTCGTCCCCCGGACCACCGAACAGGCGGTCGGGACCCGTGCCTCCGATGATCAGGTCCGCGCCGCCCCCGCCGTCGAGGTAGTCCCGTCCGGCGAGGCCGGACAGGTCGTCCGCGCCGCCCAAGCCGCACACGATGTCGGCGCCCGGCGTCCCGTCGAGCACGTCCGGGCCTCCGCTCCCGACGACCGCGACCCCGGTCGGCGTTCCCGCATCCCGTTCGAACGCTCCCACGTCCACGCTGGGCCCCGCCAGGCGGGTGTGACCGGCCGCGTCCGGGCTCCCCACCCCGCCCGGTGAGCACACCTCCCCGGCGTCGATCAGCGGCGACGACGCCTTCAACGCCAGCCCTCCCGTCCCCGGCTGCGCGTAGCGCGGGTTCACGGCGAGGTTGCCGGGTCCGAGATGGTGCCCCTCGAGGATGTTCGGGTCGTCGTTCGCGAAGAAGTCGCTTCGCCCCTCACGGAAGGTGAGCGTCGGCTTGTGCATGCTGTCGATCTCGATCGCGGGGCCACGGTTGCTCGAGAAGACGTCGTCGAACGCGTCGATGGAGATGCGCCCCGTCGGGGCCAGGTCGTTGCGAACGTTCAGCCCGATGAACCCGCTGCGGTCGATCGTGTTCCCCACCACGTTCACGTCGACGTGGCTCGGGCCCTGAGCGTGCACCGCCACGCCCGCCTCGGCGCCGCAGCAGGCCGCGACGTTCCACACCGAGTTGTTGAAGTAGTCCGCACGGACGGAGCCGGCCTTCGACGTCTCGAGCATGAACCCGCCGCCGGCCCGGGGGTCGTCGGAGCCGAACAGGCGGTTGCCCACCGCCCGGAACGACACCAGCCCGGACGGGCTGCCGGTGAACACGGACACCAGGTCGGTCTGCCGCAGCGAGCCCCGCACCGTGGTGTTCGTGACCTCGACGGAGGACGGTACCGCCAGGTCGAACTCGATCCCCTGGCTCGCCATGGGGCTCAGGTTCATCGTCAGGTGGTGCAGGCCGACGACGTGCCCCGACCCCGCGACCAGCCGGACGAGGACGCCGAAGGGGATCCTCAGGTCCTCCAGGAACACGCCCAGCGTCCCGGTGCTGCCGTCGCCGGCCGCCATCGCGAGCACCGTGGGATGGAACCCGGCCGCCGGGCGGACCGTGAGGCTGTGATCGATGACCACCACCTCCTGGACGGGGTCGTTCGTGGCGATCTCGATCGTGTCCCCGGCCGCCGCGCCGTCGACGCAGTCCTGGAACGTGGTTCCCGGACAGGTCCCCGGGAACGTCCACGTGTCGGCGCCCCCGGCGCGGGCCGGGCTCCCGACGGCTCCGATGGCCAGGACGAGGGCGGCGACGAGCGGCACGGGCGGGGTGCGGCGGCGCGACATGACGGTCCTCCCTGGGTGCTCCAGGCCGCACCTTGGGCGTTCGGCGCGGGCCCGTCAAGCGTGGAGCGATCGGTACACTCGAGCTCCCATGGCCTCCGCCATCCGCCAACGGGATCGAGAGCCGGCCGGCGTCCCCGACGCCCGGGGGCGGTTCGGCGCATACGGCGGGCGGTACGTGCCGGAGGTGCTTGTCCCGGCCCTCGACGAGCTGGCCGAGGGCTGGGCCTCGACCCGCGACGACCCGGCATTCCGTGACGAGCTGGGGCGGCTCCTCCGTGACTTCGTCGGCCGGGCGACGCCGCTCTCGTTCGCCCCGCGCCTTTCTGAGGAGACCGGCTACCGCATCTGGCTGAAGCGCGAGGACCTCGCCCACACCGGGGCGCACAAGATCAACAACACCGTCGGCCAGGTCCTGCTGGCCCGGCGGCTCGGGAAGCGCCGGATCATCGCGGAGACCGGCGCCGGCCAGCACGGTGTGGCCACGGCCACCGCGTGCGCGCTGTTCGGCCTGCCGTGCGTCGTGTACATGGGGGAGGAGGACACGCGGCGCCAGGCCGTGAACGTGGCCCGGATGGAGCTGCTCGGCGCCGAGGTCGTGCCGGTCGCGACGGGATCCCGCACCCTCAAAGACGCCATCAACGAGGCCCTCCGCGACTGGGCGGCGAGCGTCCGGGACACCCACTACGTCATCGGGTCGGTGGTCGGCCCCCATCCGTTCCCGGCGATGGTCCGGGACTTCCAGCGCGTCATCGGGGACGAGGCCAGGGGGCAGTTCACGGCGGCCGGCGACGCGGCCCTGCCGGACGTCGTGGCCGCCTGCGTGGGCGGGGGCTCGAACGCCATCGGGATGTTCACCGCATTCGTGGGGTCGGGGGCGCGGCTGGTCGGCGTCGAGGCCGCCGGCCGGGGGACCGGGCGGCTCGGCGACCACTGCGCGACGCTCACCGACGGCCGGCCCGGCGTGCTCCACGGTGCGATGTCCTACCTGCTCCAGGACGCGGGCGGGCAGATCGCCGCTACGCACTCCATCTCGGCCGGGCTGGACTACCCGGGCGTCGGCCCCGAGCACTCGTATCTGAAGGACGCGGGGCTGGCCGAGTACACCAACGCGACCGACGAGGATGCCCTGCGGGGGTTCGCGGCCCTGGCCCGCACCGAGGGCATCCTCCCCGCGCTGGAGCCCGCCCACGTGATCGGGTGGCTCCTCCGGCGGCCGCTGCCGGCGGGTTCCTCGGTCCTGGTGTGCCTGTCGGGCCGGGGCGACAAGGACCTCGACACCGTCCGGGCGGCCGGGGGCGGTTCCGTCACCGGTGTCTGAGCTGGAGGCGGCCCTCCGCCGGCGCCTGGGTCGGGGCGGCCGGGCGTTCGTCCCGTACGCCATCGGGGGGCATCCCTCGGTGACCCCGGCGTTCCTCCGGGGGTTCGAGCAGGCCGGAGCCGACGCGGTCGAGGTGGGGGTCCCGTTCTCGGATCCCGTCATGGACGGGCCGGTCATCCAGGAGGCGTCCCGCGTGGCGCTCGAGGCGGGGGCCACGCTGGACTCGGTCCTCGACCTGGTCGAGGAGGCGGGTCTCGGGGTGCCGGTGGCCGTCATGACCTATCTCAACCCGGTGCTCGCCATGGGGACGACGGAGTTCCTGCGCCGGGCTCCGGCGTCGGGGGTGAGCGCCGTGATCGTGCCCGACCTCCCCGTCGACGAGGCGGACGACTGGTGCGCCGAGGCGGCCGAGCACCACGTCGAGACCGTGTTCCTGGCGGCGCCGGGGACCTCGTCCGCGCGGCTCGGCCGGGTGGCCCGGGGCGCACGGGGGTTCGTCTACTGCGTCTCGACGTACGGCGTGACCGGTGAGCGGGACGAGCTCGGGGGCACGGCCCGCGAGCTGGTCGAGTCGCTCCGGCCGATGACGGACCGTCCGCTGTTGGTCGGCGTGGGCCTCGGCACGCCGGGACAGGCCGCCGAGGCGTGCCGGTTCGCCGACGGCGTGGTGGTGGGGACGGCGCTCGTGCGTCCGCTGCTGGACGCGGACGTCGACGGCGCGCTCGCGCTGGCCGCGGAGTTCCGAGGGGCGGTCCCGGCGGCGAAGGGCTCATAGAATCGAACGGACCGAGCCCGGGGGAGAGGACCAGTGCAGGCCGAACGAGCGGTGCGGGCGACCGAGGTGGGCTTCCTGCCCGACGACATCGGGTTCGTGGCGAACCCCTATCCCGTCTACGAGCGGCTCCGCGCGGACCACCCGGTCCTGTACGACGACGCGACCGATCACTGGCTGGTGTCCCGGTACCCGGACGTCAACGCCCTGCTCCGCGACCGCCGGTTCGGGCGGACCTACCTCCACGTCGCCACGCACGAGGAGATGGGCCATCCGCCGGACCCGCCCGGCCTCGACCCGTTCTGGCACCTGATCCGGAGCGGCATCCTGGACATGGAGCCGCCCGACCATACCCGGGTCCGTCGACTGGTCTCCAAGGCGTTCACGCCGAAGACGGTCGAGTCGCTCAAGCCGAGCGTCCGGGCCATCGTGGGCCGGCTGGTCGACGGGGTCCGGGGGATGGGGGAGTTCGACCTCATCGCGGACGTGGCCGAGCCGCTCCCGGTCGAGATCATCGCGGAGATGCTGGGCGTCCCGCAGGCCGACCGGCACCACCTGCGGCCGTGGTCCGCCGAGATCTGCCTGATGTACGAGCTGAACCCCAGCCCCGACTACGAACGGCGCGCGGTCGCGGCGAGCGTCGAGTTCACCGACTACCTCCGGGCGCTCTCCCGGGACCGCCGCCGAACGCCGCGGGACGACCTCATCAGCGGGTTGGCGATGGTCGTGGACGAAGGCGAGCGCCTGTCCGAGGACGAGCTGATCGGAACCTGTGTCCTGCTGCTGAACGCCGGCCACGAGGCGACGGTGAACGCGACCGGCAACGGCTGGTGGGCGCTGTTCCGCCATCCCGAGCAGCTGGAACGCCTCCGCGCCGACCACGGCCTGGTCCCGCGCGCGGTCGAGGAGCTGCTCCGGTACGACACGCCGCTGCAGATGTTCGAACGGTGGGTCCTGGAGGACGTGGAGCTGCACGGGCGGCGCATCGCACGCGGGTCCGAGCTGGGGCTGCTGTTCGGCGCGGCGAACCACGACCCAGAGGTGTTCGCCGAGCCCGGCCGGCTCGACGTGGGGCGCGATCCCAACCCCCACGTCACGTTCGGCGCGGGGATCCACTTCTGCCTGGGGGCGCCGCTCGCCCGGGTGGAGCTCGAGACGTCGTTCCGGACGATCCTCGAACGGATCCCCGACCTCGAGCTGGTCGAGGAACCCCGCTGGAAGCCCGGCTACATCATCCGGGGTCTGGAGGCGCTGCTCGTCAGGGGCTGAGCGCCGTCCGCGACGGCCCCTGCAGTGCGGTGCCGGGAGAGGGACTCGAACCCTCAAGGGCGGAGCCCACGCGATTTTGAGTCGCGCGCGTTTGCCAATTTCGCCATCCCGGCGGGTGGGCGACAGCCTACCGCGACCGCCGTGCCCGACCGCCTCCGGGATTGGCGACGATGGGAGCCAAATCGACACAACTGGATCACCATGGGACCTCGTATGACGTTCCGGCGGGATCGGGGGGCCAAACAGGGCGGGCGGCTGCTTCCCCAGGGCCCGTCAACTGTGGTACACCTCGCCGCCAAGGGTAGGAACGAGAGAAAGGAGGGGAGGCGCTTGCGGAGCAAGAGCCGGTTTCTGAGGGTGTTCGCCATCCTCGCGGTGCTGACGGTCGTCGGTGCCGCATGCAAGAACAGCTCGTCGCCGGGTGGCACCACCAGTGGGGGGGCGACGTCGGGCACGGCCACGTCGGGCACGAGCGGTGGGGGCACCACCGCGGCGCAGAAGATCGACGTGACGGTGTACTTCCAGGGCGCCTGGACCGGGCCGTACAACTACCTGGTCCTTCCGTCCATCCAGGGCGCGCAGCTCAAGTTCAAGGAGCTGAACGCGGAGGCCGACTTCCCGGCCACCGTCAAGCTCGCGCAGGCCGACACGCAGGGCTCCGGCGACAACGCTCCGCCCGTCGCGGCCACGGTCGTCCAGGACCCGAACACGGTCGCGGTGGAGGGTCCGGCCTTCTCCGGTGAGAGCCGGGCCGTGGGCGACACCTACAACCAGGCCGGCATCCCATTCGTGTCGCAGTCGGCCACGGCCGTCGACCTCGACGCCAACGGCTGGGATTACTGGTACCGCACGGTCGGCAACGACGACCTGCAGGGCGGCAACGACGGACACTTCATCGCGAAGATCATCAAGTCGAAGAAGCTCTACGTCGCCGACGACACGAGCGACTACGGCAAGCCCCTCGCCGACACGGTGGACAGGACCGCGAAGGGTGACGGCGTGAGCATCGTCGGCCGTCAGTCGGTGGCGCCGACGGACGACTACAGCGCCCTGATCAGCGACATCAAGGCATCGGGCGCCGACACCGTCTTCTACGGCGGCTACGACGCCGACTTCGCCAAGCTCGTCAAGCAGGGCCACGACGCGGGGCTCACCGTGAAGTGGATGTCGGGCGACGGTTCGTGCTCCTCGACGTTCCTGTCCTCCGCCGGCGACTCGGCCGAGGGGACGTACCTCTCGATCCCGTCGAACCTCGGCGGCGACTTCGTGGCGAAGTACAACGCGGCCTACGGCTCCCAGGCCTCGGCCGTCCCGGTCTACGCGGCGGAGGGCTACGACGTCGCGGGTCTGCTCGGCGAGGGCATCAAGGAGGCCATCGCCGACGGCGCCACCACGCCGACGGACATCCGGACCGGCATCAAGAAGTACCTGGACAGCCTCACGATCTCCAACCCGTACAAGGGCGTGTCCAAGGACATCGCCTTCACGCAGAACCACGAGCTGGACGCGAAGGACCCCGCGTCCCTGCTGTTCTACTACCAGGTGAAGAACGGCAAGATGAGCCCGCTCGGGAGCGCCGCGGCACTGAACCTCGGCTGAACCGGCGCGTGACGCCCCTCGGGGAAGGGTGGGCCCACCGGGGCCCGTCCTTCCCCGTCGGCGTCGGGAAGGAGTGAGGGGCCTCCATCGTGTCGTGGCTCGTGGCGGCGGCCAACACGCCCGGCGACTGCATCTCCGGGATCTTCCACCAGTTCTGGCC
>DATBHM010000173.1:0-42806 GCA_036557505.1 Actinomycetota bacterium
CCCCCCTCGAAGCGGGCCGACGAAGTCGGCCCGCTGAGAATGAAGGAGTAGGCACATGCCGAGACCGGGGTTCGTGCTGGAGGTGGACGAGCGGACGCCGCCGCTCCTCGTGCACCAGGGCGAGGGGTTCAAGGTGCAGAGGTTCCCGCTGGGGACGCGGGTGATCTACCCGCCGGACTCCCTGCCCGGACTGCAGGACCCGAACGCCGCCGTTCGGGGCGCGCTGCTAAACCCCCACGGGACCGAACCCCTCCCCGAGCTCCTGAAGCCGGGCATGAAGCTCACGATCGCCGTCGACGACATCTCGCTGCCGCTCCCCCCGATGAAGGCGCCCGATGCGCGCCAGCGCGTGCTGGAGAACGTCCTCGAGATGGCCGCCCGCCGGGGCGTCGACGACGTCGAGATCATCATGGCCAACTCGCTGCATCGCCGGATGACGCCGGCGGAGATCAAGCACGCCGTCGGCGAGCGCGTGTACCGGTCGTTCTGGCCCGAGGCGCTGCGGAACCACGACGCCGAGGACCCGGACGGCATGGTGAGGATCGGCGAGACCGACCGCGGCGAGGTCGTCGAGATCAACCGCCGGGCGGCCGAGTCGGACCTGCTGGTCTACGTGAACATCAACCTGGTCTCGATGGACGGCGGCCACAAGTCGGTCCCGGTCGGCCTGGCGGGCTACACCTCGCTGAAGCACCACCACAACGTCCACACGATGCTGCACTCGAACAGCTACATGGACCCGCCGCGTTCGGCCCTGCACGGCTCGACGGAACGCATGGGCCGGCTGCTCGCCGAGCACCTCAGGATCTTCACGGTCGAGACCACGCTCAACAACGACACGTTCCCCCAGCAGCTGGGGTTCCTCAACAAGCGCGAGTGGGAGTGGTCGGCGAGGGACCAGGCGATGGCGCTCGGCGCCAAGCGCGCCAACGAGCGCGCCCCCGCCCGCATCCGGCGTGAGTTCTTCCGCAGGATCGAGGCCCCCTACCGCATGACCGGCGTCCACGCCGGCGAGACGGAGGCCGTCCACAAGGAGACGCTGGCCAACCTCCACCGCCAGCAGCTGACGGAGGTCCACGGGCAGTCGGACGTCATGGTCGTGGGGCTCCCCTACGTCTGCCCCTACAACGTGAACTCGATCATGAACCCGATCCTCGTCCAGTGCCTGGGGCTCGGGTACTTCTTCAACATGTACCTGGGCAAGCCCGTCGTGCGCCAGGGGGGCGTGATGATCCTGCACCACCCGGTGCCCTGGGAGTTCCACCAGGTGCACCATCCGAGCTACGTCGACTTCTTCGAGGAGGTCCTCGCCGAGACGACCGACCCCGCGCAGATCGAGGCGAAGTTCGAGGAGCAGTACGCGACCGACCCCTGGTACATCCACCTGTACCGGAACAGCTACGCGTACCACGGCGTGCACCCGTTCTACATGTGGTACTGGGGCGCGAACGCCATGAGCTACCTCGGCGACGTGATCTTCGTCGGGGCGGACCGCCGGGCCGTGTCGAGGATGGGATTCCGCACCGCGTCGACGTTCGCCGACGCGCTGGAGATGGCCGGCGAGACCGTGGGATCCTCGCCGTCGATCACCTACCTCCACTCACCGCCCCTCACGCTGGCGGAGGTGCGGTAGTGGCCTCGTCGCTCCGGGACGACCTCGAGCTGTTCGCCAGGGGGTGGCGGTGGGGGAAGCGACCGCTGGCGCCCGAGACCGCGCGCCCGTCGCAGCCCCCGCTGGAGCCCAAGGAGTACCCGACGGCGTGGGCACGCACGAAGCCGGCCAAGGCGGTGCGGCGGTTCGTCCAGGCCGGTCTGCTGAAGCCGGTCGTGTGGAACGAGACCGACGTGAAGGTCGAGGGCCTTGACGTCCTGGAGCAGCTCACGCCGCCGGTGCTGTTCGTCAGCAACCACTCCTCGCACCTGGACGCGCCGCTCGTGTTGTGCTCGCTCCCGCCGGCGTGGCGGGAGCGCACGGCGGTCGGCGCCGCGGCCGACTACTTCTTCGACGTGTGGTGGCGGGCTGCATCGACCGCGCTGGTGTTCAACGCGTTCCCCATCGAACGGCAGGGGTCCGGCCGGGGAACGGGGACGGCCCGGCAGCTGATCCGGGAGGGCTGGAACCTGGTGGTGTTCCCGGAGGGAACCCGTTCGAAGGACGGGTGGGTGCAGCGGTTCCGGCACGGGACGGCCCGCCTGGCGGAGGACGCCGGGATCCCGATCGTGCCGGTGGCCATCCGCGGCGCGTACGCGGCGATGCCCCGGGGCCGCTCGTGGCCCCGGAAGGGACGGTTCCCCATCACGGTGCGGTACGGGCAGCCCATCGTGCCCGAGCGGGACGAGGACTTCCGGAGCGTCGCCGCGCGGGTCATGCAGGCCGTGGCGCGGCTGTGGGACGAGGACCGCACGGACTGGTACCGGTCCCTCCGCCGGGAGGCGGAGGGGCTCACGCCGTCCCCGTCCGGCCCCACCGCTGCGCGGTGGCGCCGGATCTGGGAGTCCTCCCGCCCGCTGCCCAACCGCCGCACCCGCCGGGCATGGGCACCCAACGAGGCCCGGGACCGCGCATGACCCCGGACGACCACGGGGGCACCGGCACCCGGGAGCGGTTGATCCAGGAGGCCGTCCGGCGATTCGGCAAGGCGGGCTACGACGGCGCCTCGCTGGACGCCGTCGCCTCCGCGGCCGGGGTCCGCAAGCAGACGCTCCTGTACTACTTCCCCACCAAGGAGGCCCTGTTCGAGGCGTGCGTCGCCGAGGTCAGCACCAAGGTCGGCGCCGCGCTCTGGGAGGCGCTCGCCGCCCAGGAATCCGAGTCGGAGAAGGCCGAGACGGTCATCCGGGCGGTGTTCCGGATGGCCGAGGAGTGGCCGGAGTTCCCGCAGTTCATCCGGGAGGCCGGGCGGATGTCGCCGGAGGTGATCACCCGGTTCGCCGCCGGCCTCGAGCCGCTGCGGCAGCGCGCGCTGGCGTTCCTCGACCGGGGGATGTCGAACGGGGAGATCCGGCGCCAGGACCCCGCACTGCTGCTGTTCACCCTGTACACGGCCGTGGTGGGGTCGCTGACGGAGGCGGGCGTGCTCCGGGCGGTGGTCGGAGAGGACTCGTCGCGCACGGCGCTCCGCCGGAGGGAGCAGGAGGTGCTGGAGTTCGTCCGCAGCGCGATGGCCCCCGCGGGGGCCGCCGAGGTGGGAGGATCGTCGCCCGGGGCCAGCTCCGCGGGGCGGGCCCGGCGCTGACCCGATCGACTCCAGGGGGGTTCGACGATGACGAAACGGTTCCGCGCCCGCGCCGGCGCCGTGGGCGCAGCCGGGATGCTCGCAATGGGCATGACACCCGGAATCGCCCACGCCGCGTTCCCCGGGGCGAACGGCCGCATCGTGTTCGAGAGCGGGCGGACCGACGAGTTCGACATCTACTCCGTGAAGCCGGACGGGACCGGCCTCACGCAGCTCACCGGCGGCCTGGCTGAGGACCACCGGCCCCGATGGTCGCCGGACGGTCAGCGGATCGTGTGGTGGCGGGGGTTCTCCGACGGGCCGGGCAACATCTGGGTCATGGACGCCGACGGCGCCGACCAGACCCGGCTCACCAGCGGCTCCGCGGACGACGAGGACCCGGCGTGGTCGCCGAACGGGCAACGGATCGTGTTCTCGCGGGCCACCGCATCGCGCGCGGCCGACCTGTGGATCATGGACGCCGACGGCGGACACCAGCACCGCCTGACCACCAACGCCGCCGCCGACGTCGCGCCGTCGTGGTCGAGCACGAACGTGATCGTGTTCTCCAGCTTCCGGACCGGGAACGGCGACGTCTACACGATCCACCCGGACGGCACCGCCCTGCACCGAGTCACCCACCAGGCGCCGACGGACCTGTACCCGGACTGGTCGCCGAACGGCTCGAAGCTGGCGTTCTTCACCGAGGGGAACCTCACCAGCAAGCGGGAGATCTGGACGGTCCTGCCCAACGGCACCCACCTCACGCAGGTCACACACAACAACGTCGACGACTCCTTCCCGTCGTGGTCGCCGGCCGGAGGGCGGATCGTGCTCCAGCGCGACGTGCGCCAGCACGACCTCGACTTCTACGACGTGTGGACGATGAAGCCGAACGGGACCGACTTCGAGCGCGTCACCCACGACGCCTTCACCGATGGCGTCCCGAACTGGCAGCCGGTGTAGTCGTGCGTCGTCTCGGAGCCCTCGCCGCCGCCGTCACGACCCTGTCCCTTGCATGGCTGCCGGCAGCGCCCCCCGCCGGGGCGGCGTTCCCCGGCACCAACGGCCTGATCGCCTTCGAGCACGAGGAGCCGGCGGGCGACCACACCCAGGTCGACGTGTTCACGATGAACCCCGGCGGGACCGGCGTGCGGCGCATCACCCACACGCCGGGGCGCAACGAGTTCGGCCCCGCGTGGAACCCCCAGGGGACGCGCATCGCGTTCTGGCGGACCCCGGCGCCGTTCGGTCCGGGGAACATCTGGGTGATGGAGCCCGACGGCTCGAACGCCCGTCGGCTCACGACGAACATCGACGCCCGCGATCCGGCGTGGAACCCCGCCGGCGACCGACTGGTGTACGACCACGCCGTCGGCTCGAACACTTTTCTGTTCTCGCTCCGCGCCTCCGACGGCCGCGACCGCCGTCAGCTCACGTTCGGCAACGCGCGTGACTTCGAGCCGGCCTGGTCGCCGACCGGCCGGTACATCGCCTTCACCCGGGGCGCGAGCGGCGGGCAGGGCGACGTCGGCGACCTGTTCCTCCTGGACCTCCGCACCTCACGCGTCGGCCGGGTGACGCGCTCCGGCGGGTACGACCACCAGGTGGCCTGGTCGCCGGACGGCACGCGGCTGGTGTTCGAACGCGACTTCGACCGGCGGTTCAAGATCTGTTCGATCCGTCCGGACGGCACCGGATTCGAGGTGCTGTCCGACGGGCCGCACTTCGACGTCGGCCCGGCCTGGGCGCCGGACGGAACCGAGATCGCGTTCGCCAGCGATCGCGGCGGCGAGACGTTCCACGACATCTGGGTGATGGACCACGACGGCTCGCACAAGCACCGCCTGCTGGCCAAGGAGTTCGCCGAGGGGTTCCCGGACTGGCAGCCCGCCTGACGCGGCCCGCGCCGACTCAGCCGCCCGGGTACACGCGGCGCAGGTAGTCACGCATCATGCGCGTCGCCGAGAACCGCGGGCCGTTCGTGACCAGCGAGCGCTTCACGCGCTGGACCCACTCCCGGGGGATCCCCGCGTCGTCGCGGTCGTGGAACATCGGGACGACGTCCTGCTCCATCGTGTCGTAGAACGCCGTCGCGTCACGGCGGTCCTGCTCGGCGCCGTCGTCCGGCCCCGAGCTCGTGCTGCTGATGCCCCAGCCGTTCGTCTCGTCCCAGGCCTCCTCCCACCACCCGTCGAGCACGCTCACGTTGAGTCCGCCGTTCAGCGCCGACTTCATGCCGCTCGTCCCGCTCGCCTCGAGCGGCGGGCGGGGAAGGTTCACCCACACGTCGCACCCCCACACCAGCTGGGACGCGACGGCGAGGTCGTAGTCCTCGACGTAGGCGACGCGGCTGCCCACCTCGGGTGCCCATCGCACCCGGAACAGCTCCCGCAGCCGGCGCTTGGCCCCGTCGTCCTGCGAGTGCGCCTTGCCGGCCAGCACGACCTGCCCGGCGTGCGGACCGCGCAGCAGGCTCGCCACCCGATCGGGATCGAACGCCAGCAGCGTGAGGCGCTTGTAGGCGGCGACGCGCCGGGCGAACCCCACCGTCAGGGCCTCCGGGTCGAAGGCGCTCGCCCCCGCCAGCACCGCCGCCGAGCTCTCCTCGCGGGCCAGGCGGTCGTTGGTGGCGCGCTCGCGCAGCCAGTCCACCAGCCGGGTCCGGAGCAGCGTCCGCGTCGCCCACAGCTCCTCGTCGGGGATGTCCTTCACCGCCGCCCACACCACCGGGTCGTCCGAACGCAGCAGCCAGCCCTGGGGCAGGAACCGGTCGAGCAGGTCGAGCATGGGCGGCGACATCCACGACGCCACGTGGACGCCGTTGGTGACGTGGCCGATCGGCACCTCGTCCTCCGACCCCGCGTCCGCGTACAGCGGCCGCCACATCGCCCGGCTCACCTGGCCGTGGCGCAGGCTGACCCCGTTGGCGGAGCGCGACAGCCGGAGCCCCAGGACGGTGATCCCGACCTCGCCCTCACCCGGTCGCGCCCGGCCCAGGTCGAGCACGGCCTCCGGCGCGGCGCCCAGCTCGGCGGGAAGGCCCCCGAGCACGCCGAGGAACGCCTCCGGAGAGAAGGTCTCGTTGCCCGCCTCCACCGGGGTGTGCGTGGTGAACACGGTCCGTTCCCGTGCCGATCCCGCGGCGGCGTCGAAGGCCCGGCCCGCCGCGACCTCCTCGCGCATCAGCTCGAGGGGCGCCATCGCCGCGTGCCCCTCGTTCAGGTGGAGGACCGCGGGATCGATCCCGAGCGCCCGCAGCGCCCGCACCCCGCCCCGGCCGAGCAGGGCGTACTGGGCCAGCCTGAGGTCGCCGTCGCCGACGTACAGGCGTGACGTGATCCACCGGTCGACCAGGTCGTTCTCCGGGCGTTCGGTGTCGAGGAGGTACAGCGGGACCCGGCCCACGTCGATGCGCCAGATCTGGGCCACCACGGAGCGGTCCCGGATCGGCAGCGCGATCGTGAGCGGCGCCCCGTCATCCGCGGTGACCAGCGCGCCGGGGAGCCGTTCCGGGTCCGAGTCGACCCAGTAGTCGTGCTGCCAGCCCGAGGGATCCAGCCGCTGGTGGAACTGCCCCTGCGAATACATGAGCCCGATCCCCACCATCGGGATCCGGAGGTCGCTGGACGCCTTCAGCACGTCGCCCGCGAGCACACCCAGCCCGCCCGAGTACAGCGGGAGCGAACGATGGATGCCGAACTCCGCACAGAAGAACGCCACCGGGCGATCGGCCGGCACGGGGCCGTCGGCGGCGGGGGCCGCCATCTCCTCGTGGACCTCGGCGTCGATCCGCCGGGCCCGCTCGACGTACCCGGCGTCGGCGGCGTGGCGCCCGAGCGTTCCCGCGTCGACCTCCTGCAGCAGCCGCAGCGGGTTCTGCTTGTCGCGTTCGAACCGGCCGGGGTCGAGCGACGCGAACAGGCCGGCGCCCTCCGGGTGCCACGACCATCGGTAGTTGAACGCCAGCCGGGCCAGTGGTCCCAGGGGCTCCGGCAGCCGGGCTGCGAGGTTCCGGGCGGCGCGCTGGACGTCCTGGGTTCCGGCGTAGGGGTGGGCACTCATCGCCGCCTCACTTCCTCCGGACGGCCCTCGGTACGGGCGCGAACCCGGGTGCTGCCCCTGCCTAGGAGTAGAACTCGACGATGAGCCGCTCGTCGACCTCGACGGGCAGCGGCACCTCGGAGCGCTCCGGCGCGTGCGACATCGAACCGGCGAACTCGCCGGAGTTCCGGTACAGGTAGGCGGGCGGGTCCGGCGCCAGCTCGAGGGCCTCGCGGACGTACACGAAGTTCTTGGCCTTGTCGGACAGCTCGACGGTCTGGCCGGGCTTGACCTGGGCGCTCGGCACGTTGTTCCGGCGGCCGTCGATCTTCACGTGGCCGTGGGACACGAGCTGCCGCGCCTGGCGCATCGTGAGGGCGAACCCCAGCCGGAGGCACACGGCGTCGAGCCGCGTCTCGAGCTGGCGGATGAGCTCCTCGCCGGTGACGCCTTTCTGGCGGCTGGCGCGGTCGAAGTAGATGCGGAACTGCCGCTCACCGACGCCGTAGATCGCACGGAGCTTCTGCTTTTCGAGCAGTCGCATCTGGTACTCGGTGAGACGCTTACGCCCGCGTCCGTGCTGGCCCGGCGGATAGGGCCGCTTGCCCGAGGGGCAATTGGGACGTCCGCAGACGGGCGCGCCGACGCGCCGGCACCTCTTGTGACGAGGTCCGACCTTCTGCATGAGCGATCCAATGTACCAACCGGCCGCTCACGGTGACCAAGCTCCGGGGTCGTCGCGTCGTTCGGTTTCCCGATATTGGTAGTACGCCACGCCATCGGCCGGACGGAGGAGGAGAACCGAGGATGCGGGTGTTCCTGGCGGGAGCGGGCGGCGTGATCGGCCGCCGGCTCGTGCCCGCCCTCGTGGACGCCGGGCACGAGGTCACGGGGACGACGCGGCGCCCCGAGCGGGTCGAGGCCATCCGGGCCCAGGGCGCCGAGCCCGTCCTCGCCGACGTCTACGACGCCGACGCGTTCACGGCAGCCGTCGTCGCGGCGCGCCCCGAGGTGGTGGTGCACGAGCTGACCGACATCCCGCCCACGATCGATCCGAAGCGCTACGCGGAGCAGATGGCCGGGAACAACCGCATCCGCACGGAGGGAACCCGCAACGTGGTGGCGGCGGCCAGGGATGCCGGGGCTCGCCGGCTGGTCGCCCAGAGCATCGCGTTCGCCTACCGGCCCGAGGGAGGCGACACCCGCGACGAGGAGGATCCGCTCTACCTGGAGGCGCCGGATCCGCTCGGACCGACGATCCACGCCCTCGCCGAGCTCGAGTCCCGGGTGCTCGAGGCCGGGTCGCCGGAGGGCGTCGTGCTCCGCTACGGGTACTTCTACGGGCCGGGGACCGTCTACGCCTCGGACGGCCCGACCGCCGTGCGGGTCCGCAGGCACCGGTTCCCGGTGGTCGGCGCCGGGGGCGGCGTGTTCTCGTTCGTCCACGTCGACGACGCGGCCGCGGCGACCGTGCTGGCGCTCGACCGAGGGGGCCCGGGCGTCTACAACATCGTCGACGACGAACCCTCCCCGGTCTCGGAGTGGCTCCCGGAGTACGCGCGCGTGCTGCGTGCGAAGCCGCCGGGAACCGTTCCGATCTGGCTGGCGCGGGCCGCCGGTGGAGGGCGGATGGTGCACATCATGGAGGACCTCCGGGGGGCGTCGAACGCCAAGGCCAGGGTCGAGCTGGGGTGGACGCCCATGTACCCGTCCTGGCGGGAAGGATTCCGCGAGGGGCTGGGCTGACGCGGGCCTCTACGACCCGACCAGCGCGCGCCAATAGAATCGCCTTCCGTGGCGAGATCGCTGTCGGCGGACGAGGTGGCCGCGGAGGCCGGGATCCCCCGTTCGGACGTCGAGTGGATGCGCGAGCGCGGTGCGCTGCTCCCGGATCGGAGCGGTTCGTACCGGGTGGGGGACGTGTTCCGGGCCAAGCTGATCGGCGCGCTGCTGGCGTCTGGATTCGACCGCGACACGCTGGGCGAGGCGCTGTCCGGTGGTTCGCTCGACCTCGGCCACGTCGACGACTACCTGCCGTTCCCGCCCGGCCCCCGGTCGTCCCGTCCCTTCGCCGAGTTCTGCCGGGATCTCGGGCCGCGCGGACAGATGATCCCGGACCTGTTCCAGGTGCTCGGGCTCCCCGAGCCGAACCCGTCGGCACCGATCGGGGCCGACGAGGAGGAGCTGTTCGAACGGTTCCTCGACGGGTGGGGCGACGCGAGCGACGAGTCCCTGCTGCGGGCCGCCCGGCTGATGGCCGAGGGCGCCCGGGTGGTGACGCTGGGGTGGGCGGAGCTGCTCGACGAGGAGGTCGCCGCCCCAGCGCGGGCACGCCTGCTGTCCGGTGAGCTCGACAGGTTCCCCGAGTCGGCCCAGCGGTCGATCTCGGCCATCGTGCACCTCGCGCCCCGGATGTTCGAGTGGCTGAGCTGGCGGTACCTCGAGGGCCGGAGCGTCGCCGGCATCGTCGAGGGGTTCGAGCGGTTCCTGGCGTCTCGGGGCGTGGTGCCCCAGCCGGCGCCCGCCGACCCACCGGCGGTGGTGTTCGTCGACCTCTCCGGCTACACGCGGGCCACCGAGGAGCGGGGCGACGAGGCGGCCGTGTCGCTCGCGAGCACCCTTCAACGCGAGGCCGACGCCGCGGCCTCCTGGAACGACGGGCGCCTCGTGAAGCTGCTCGGGGACGGGGCGATGCTCCGGTTCCCCGACGCACGGCGGGGAGTCTCCGCCGCGCTGGCGCTCGTCCGGACGCTCGGGAGCCGTGGGGGCATCACGGCGCATGCCGGCATCCACGCCGGGCCGGTGATCGAACGGGACATGGACCTGTTCGGCCGGACGGTCAACGTGGCCGCTCGCGTCGCCGCCGAGGCGTCGCCGGGCGAGGTCCTGGTCACCGGCGACGTCGCCCGGCAGGCCGCCGACTCGTCCTGGCGGTTCGACGCGGTCGGCACGCGCGCGCTGAAGGGCATCGCCGGCCCGGTTCCGCTCTTCCGGGCGACCCCGGCCGCCGCGTGATCACGCCGTCCGCCGACCGCGTGATCGGCACCGTCCTCGGACTGGCCGTCGGGGACGCGCTGGGGGCGCCGTTCGAGTTCCGCCGGGCGCACGAGGTGCCCGCCCCGGTGCCGGCGTTCGAGCTTCCCTGGATGGGCTTCCCGCCGGGGACGACCACCGACGACACGGCCATGGCCATGAACCTGGTCCGGTCGCTCGCCGAGCGCGGCTCGCTCGACGTCGACGACCTCGCAGCCCGGCACCTCGCGTGGTTCGCGACGGACCCGCCCGACGTCGGCACCTTCACCCGTCGGGTGCTGTCCCGGGCCGCACGGGGCGTTCCCGCTGCCGACGCGGCCCGGTCGGTCTGGGAGGAACGCGGCCCGGAGGTCTCCGCCGGCAATGGCTCGGTGATGTACTGCGCGCCCCTCGGCGCCGCCTACGCGAACCGCCGCACCCAGCTCCTCGGGGCCGCGCCCGCGCTGTCCGCGATCACCCACGTCGACGAACGATGCCGAACGGCCGTGCTCGCCGTGACGCTGGCCGCCGGGGCGCTGGTCCGGGGCGAGCCACCGGCTGCCGCGCTGGCGGACGCGATCGGGACGACGATCGACCGCGAGGGGGGCGAGGAGCTGGAGTTCCTCGTGGGGGCGGCGGGGACGGCACGCCCCATCGACGGGCCGGACCAGGGGTTCGTCCTGTTCACCGCGGGACTGGGCCTCCAGGCCCTCCATCGGGTCGCCGACGAGGGGGAGCGGAACGCGGGCGCCGTGGAACGGGAGCTCCGGCGCGTGGTCGGACTGGGCGGCGACACCGACACGAACGCCGCCGTGGCGGGGGCGCTGCTCGGCGCCTGGGCGGGCGCCGGTGGGCTGCCCGGATCGTGGCTGGACCGGTTGCGGGGCCGAACGTCGATCGAGGCGGAGGCCGGGCGGCTGGTCGCGGCGGCGGACCGGGGCGTCTAGCCCGGGCGGGCGGCGCCCACGTAGTACTCCCAGTACACCGGGATGACCTCGACGTGGCCCCCGGTGTGGGGCGCGTGGATCATCCTGCCGCCGCCCACGTACATCGCGACGTGGTGGATCGGCGAGTAGAAGAACAGCAGGTCGCCGGGCTCGAGCTGTGAGCGGTCCACATGGGGCAGCACCGCGTACTGCATCGCCGAGGAGTGGGGCAGCGACACGCCGGCGTGTGCCCACGCCCACATGGTGAGCCCCGAGCAGTCGAACCCCGTCTCCGGGCTGGCCCCGGCGTACACGTAGGGGACCCCGATCACCGAGTAGGCCGCGTCGAGCGCGAGCTGGGCTCCCGGCGCCGGAGCCGGCGGGGGTGGAGGCGGTGGCGGCGCCGTGGTCGGGTCCGGCGTCGGCTCCCCGGTGGGGGGCGGCGTGGTCGGCGTCGGGGTCTGCGTCGTCGGGCTGGGGGTGGGGATCACGGGCGCCGGCGGCGGGGTGGGAGGGGGTGGGGGGATCAGGGCGATGCGGAGCTTCTCCTGCAGGCTCCCGAGGAGCTGTTCCTGCGCGTCGACCGCGGACTGCAGGCTCGCCTTCTCCCGGCGGGCCGACTCGAGCGCGGCCGAGTTGTCCTTCAGGGCCGACGCGAGCTCGTCGGAGGCCCACTTGGCGCGCTGGGCGGCGACCTTGGCCCGATCCACCGCGGCGGCGTCGTCGGCGGCGATCTGGCCCATGAACTCGAGCCGGTCCGAGAATTGCCCGTAGGTCTGGGCCCCGAGCAGGAGCCCGAGCGTGGAGCCCGTCCCCTCGTACGCGGCCCTGACCCTGGCGGAGAGATCCGTTCTGGCCTTGCCGGCGTCGGACTCGGCGCTCTTCGCGGCGGCCCGGGCGCCGGCCAGGCGTCTCGTGGTCTGGTCGAGCTTGGCCTGCGCCTGGAGGTAGTTCTCGTCGGCGATGTCGGCGCGGTTGTTCAGCGCGTCGAGCTTGGCGCGGGCCGAAGCCACCTCACTGCGGAACTGGTCGATGCGCTGCTGACGCTTGGAGTGGGAGGGGGGGCTCCCCGACGCGGTCGCCGGATAGACGGCTGCGAGGATGATGACCAGGCCTGCGGCCATCGCCAGCCGCGCGGTGCGGTCGCGCGTTCGCTCTCGATGTCGCCTCATATACCAAGCGGGCTGCCCCCCGTGCAGCCCGCGGAGAGGCTACCGGGCGATCCGCGGAGGGTCAACTCGGGGTCGAGGGATGCCGTACCGCGCCCGATCTCCCGCTCGCGGCCCCGTTCCGGCCGTCGTTCGCCCCTTCGGGCCTCCCATCCGGCCCCTCGACGGGCCCGGATCCGGTCGCGCGTGCTTCCGTCCTCGGGCCCTCGGCGGTCCGAGGCGTTCCCGGTTCGTCGCCCGGCGACGCCGTGATCAGCCCACGGATGGTGGTGCCGTTTCCCGGTGCGCTCTCGATCTCGAGCGTGCCCCCGATCGCGTCCAGCCGGTCGGCCATGCCCTGCAGCCCGGTGCCGTAGGAGCGCTCCGCGGGGTCGAACCCCCGCCCGTCGTCGGCGATCTCGAACACGAGCGCCCCGTCGTCCCGCGCCACCCGGATGACGACCGAGCTCGCCTCCGCGTACTTCGCCACGTTCTGCATCGCCTCGAGCGTGCAGAAGTACACCGCGGCCTCGATCTCCTGGGGGTACCTCGGCACGCCGGTGGCCTCGACGATCGTCGGCACCATCGCCTTCCGGGCCTGGGTCGCGAGGGCGACGGCCAGCCCCTGGTCGGCGAGCAGCGGGGGATAGATGCCCCGGGCCAGGTCCCGCAGGTCGTCGATCGCCTCCTGCACGGCCGCGCGGAGGCCCCGGGTCGTGCGGGACACGGCCTCGGGATCGGCGGCGAGCCGTTCGAGCAGCCCGAGCTGCACCGCGAGCGCCACGAGCTGCTGCTGCGCGCCGTCGTGGAGGTTCCGCTCAAGACGGCGGCGTTCCGCGTCCTGGGCCCCGACCAACCGCCGCCGCGATGCCCGCAGCTCCTCGATCTTGGCCTGGAGCTGTGCGGTGAGGCGGGCGTTCCGCAGGACCAGGCCGGCCTGCGACGCCAGATCCTGCAGGAGCTTGTCCTCCGCCACCGTGAGCGGCTCGTTGGGAGGCTTGCGGAGGGCGATCGAACCGAGCAGCTCGTCCCGCTGCCGCACCGCCATCACGCGGGTCGCGTCGGGGAACGTCGGCAGATCGTCCGCTCCACGAAGGGCGATGGGGGCTGCCGGTTCCGCGTCCGGCCACGTCGCGAGCACCCGGAGCTCGGAGCCGACTCGGATCCGCACCTCCACCGCGGTCGCGCCCGTTCCGTCGGCCAGCACGTGCACCATGCGGTCGAGCGTCTCGTCGAGGGTGAGGGTCCCCGCCATGCTCTCCGCGAACTCGGCGAGGACCTGGTACGGCGTCGCCCGCTCGCCGTAGACGAGGCGGTTGGCCAGCCGCTGGGCCTGCCGGCGGAGCGGCTGGAACAGCAGCGCGATGGCCGCCGCCGCGGCGATCGTCAGGGCGGGCCCGCCCGCGTACCCGAGCAACGACCCGATCCCCACCACCACGGCGACGTACACGGCGGTCAGCACGGCGGCGAGCAGCCCGTAGACGACCGCCCGGTTGATGATCACGTCGATCTCGTACAGCCCGTACCGCAGGATCGCCACGGTGATCGCGATCGGGAGCCCGAACAGCGCGATCGCCGCGCTCACGAACCCGATGACCGTGGTGGCGGGGGACTGGGCGCAGTTGCCGCACCCGGCCATCGCGACGGCCAGCCCGAGCTGGGTCAGGACGAACACCCCGGCCATGAACGCCAGCCACTTGATCTGCTGCCGGAGCTCCGGTGTCCCGGTCCGGAACCGCACGACCAGTGCGACCAGCCCAGCCGCCAGCAGCAGCACGGAGACCAGCGTGAGGCTCTGGATGTTGCCGAGCAGCGCGTCGGCGAGCCCGGGCCCGATGGACCCGATGGCGAACGGGTTCGGGTACCTCAGGGTGACGCCGCCCGGAGCAGGGAGGGCGACCATCCTCGGCGCCACGATGAAGCCGACCATCGACAGCCCGGTCAACGCCAACGTCGCCACCGCGACGGGACGCCATCGCCGCGAGGGAAGCGTCCCCGTCGGGAAGATCAGGAGCACGGCGACGATGCCCACGAACACCGGGATGAACAGCCACTCGGAGACGGCCCCGACCACCTTGGGAGCCGGGAGCGACCCCGGGTGGGCGAGGACCCCCACGACGGCGTAGGCGGACATGAGGTAGACGAGGCCCTGGGCGAGCCCCTCGCCGAGCAGGAACCAGCCGATCAGGTTGCGGACCCGGCGCAGGATCACCAGGCCCAGGGTCGCGTAGACGACGGCGGCGACCGTGCCGACGAGGTTGGTGTACCGATCCGAGGGGTCGAGCTCGCCCCAGGCGACCACGGTGAGGACGGCGCCGCCGGCCGCGACGATCGCCGTCGCGACCCACAGGCCGACGGCGATCCGGGGCGTGCGTCGTCCACGTTCCTCGTCCATGCCACAGCGATCATTCCGCAGGAGCGAACCCGGCGAAAGCGTGTGCCCCACACGGTCAACCGTGGTGCAGGCATCCCCCGGGCCCGGAGGGCTCCGCCCTTTCCCGGAACGGCCTCTCAGACGAGACTGCATCGCAGTCCGCAGGGAGGAGGTTCCGCGATGGGAGGCACGGACGTGGGGCTCGTCGACGCGACCGCCCCACCCGCCTCGGCCGCCCGCCGGATCGCGTTCACGGTGTGCACGGTGATCTTCGGGCTGGCGGCAGCCGGGGCGCTCGGGTTCGGGCTGGTGATCGGGTGGTTCGACAACGAGGACGGGGGCATTCACCGGGTGCACCTGCTCGGGTTCGGGATCCTGTTCGGCGTGCTCGTCGCGGCGCCGCTCCTGGCGATGGCCAGGCGGCCGGAGCGCCGGCCGTCCGCGTTCCTCCAGGTCGCCGTCGCGGCGCTCGCCGGCCTCGCTGCAACGGCGCTCGCCGCCGGCTCCGGATATCTCGCGTTCGCGGTCGCGGAGGTGGCCATCGTGGGGGTACTGCTCGCCCTGCACCCGGACCGGCGCGGCGTGCTCCACCCCGTCGCGAGGCCGAGCGTCCCGATGGGGGTCGTGGCCCTGGCGGGTTCGGTCCCGCTGGTCGCGGTGGGCCTGACCTACGCCCGGCTGCAGCGGATCGGTCCGCCGAGCGACCCGCACGTCAGTCAGGACCACTGGGTGAACATGGCGGCGATGGTCTTCGCCATCGCCCTCGTGGCGCTGTTCGCGTCCGCGCGCGTCCGCGGGTGGCTGCTCTCGGCGTGGTGCGCGGGGATCGCGCTGGCGCTGTACGGGATCGCCTCGGTGGTGTTCGCCCGGTTCCCCGGCTCCGACGTGCCCTATCCGGGGAGCGTGGGAACCGGCTGGGGCATCGCCGCCGTGGTCGGAGGCCTTGGATTCATCGCCCTGGCCGAATGGGAGGCGCGGCGGTCCCGGCGGGCGTGAGTCAGGTGGTGGCCGGGGATTCCTCCGCCACCGTGGTGGGCACACCCTGCGCTCCGGTCGTCGGCGGCTCCGGGGTCGGGGTGGTGGCCGGTTCCTGCGTGCCGGTCGTCGCCGGCACCGTGCCCGGGGAGGCCACCTCGGGGTCGGGCACGTGCAGAACGGCGGCGAGCTGAGCGGAGAGTGCCGACTCCGTGACCGGGCCGTCGAGCGCGGCCACGACCTTGCCGTCGCCGTCGATCACGAACGTCTCCATCGCATCCTGCACGCCGTAGGCGTCGGCGGTGTCGCCCTGGGGGTCCGCCAGCACCGGCCACGGCCCCGGCGTCGAGCCGACGGCCGCCACGACAGCGGTCGTGTCGCGCCGTATGCCCATCACCGCCACGCCGTGCCGGCGGAACCGCCGCCACGCGGCGTCCAGTGCCATCTCGGACCGGAAGCACCGGCCACAGCTCGGACGTTCGAACGTGATGACGACGACGCGGCCCCGGTACGTCGACAGCCGCACGTCATCGCGGCCGTCGAGCGTCGTCAGGTCGAACTCCGGAGCCTGCGCCCCGACCGCGCCCCCCTGCTGCCCGGAGCCACCGGCGCCGACGGCCACGAACACCACGATGACGCCGACGACGATCCCCAGCGCGGAGAGCACGGACGCGAAGACCCCCCACGGCCCGAACCGCCGGTGCCGTTCCGGGGGCGCCAGGCTGGAGGGGTGCCTCCGGATCGAGTCGTCGAGGTCGCGTCGCTGCATGGTTGCGCTATCCGATGTCGGCCGAGTGGGGCGTCACGCCGGGGCTCGGCGGCGCGTACACGCCGTTGTGCTTCACGAGCACCTGATCCGCGTGGAAGGCGCCGTCGGCGCCCAGGTCGCCCTCGACCACCACGCCCGAGCCGGCCCGGAACAGCTCCGGCAGGTCACCCGTGTCGATCACCGTCATGTGCGTCGTGTCGTCGGTGACGACGAACGTCGTCCTCGCGCCGGCGTTGTGCACCGTCCCCGGCAGCACCAGGCCGCCCAGCCGGAGGCGTTCGCCGACCGCCGAGTGGCCCTCCTGCAGCAGCTCGGTCGGCGTCTTGTAGTACACGAGGCTGCTCGACAGTCCCTTCGCCGCGACCCACACCAGCGCGCCGACGATCGCGACCAGCGCGATGACGACGCGCCCCTTCCTCACGGTTCCGCCCGGGAGGGACGTCCGGCGGGCCGAACGACGCGTTCCCGGCGCGCCACGACCGCTTCGGCCCGGCGCCGGGCCCGGCGGGCCCGGGCCAGCAGGACCGCCACGTAGCCGCCGAGCACGACGGCCGTCGTGACCCAGGCGGCCACGATGTAGCCGAGATCGTTGATGTGCGCCAGCACGCTACGCACGGGGCCCCGTCCCCTGCTCCTCGAGCACCGGGCGGCCGTTGCCGTCCGCCGGCAGCTCGTCCTGGTCGACCAGCGCCGATGCGGGCTGCCCCAGCCGCGGCGACAGCGCCTCCGCCAGCGCCCGCTCCTCGAGGCGGCCGACGCGGAGCCGGAGCGTCAGCAGGTAGCCGTACAGGATGGTGAACGCCGTCAGGGAGATCATCAGTGTGGCCGTCATGATCGGGGCCAGGGTGATCGTCGGGAGCTTCACGGTCGGGCCCTGATGCAGGCCCCTCCACCACGTCACCGACAGGTGGACGATCGGCACGTCGGCGAACCCGACGATGCCCACCACCGCAGCCCACCGCCCCCGGCGCCTCGGGTTGTCCGACAGCTTCCGCACGGCCAGGTAGCCCACGTAGATCAGGAACAGGATCGCCGTGGTCGTGAGCCGCGGGTCCCACGTCCACCACGTCCCCCAGGCCGGCTTCCCCCAGATCGAGCCGAGCACGATGGCGAGCCCGGTGAACACCACGCCGATCTCCGCGGACGCGGCGGCCAGCCGGTCCCACCTCGAGCGGCCGGTCTTCAGGTAGGCGATCGAGGCGACGAACACGACCCCGAAGCAGAGGTAGGCGAGCCACGCGGACGGGACGTGGACGTACATGATCCGGTACAGGTCGCCCTGGCCGACGGGCGGGGGCCGGTCCGGCGGCGCGACCACCAGCGACATGACCGCGGTCGCGGCGAGGGCGGCGATCGACAGCACACCCAGCACGCGCTCGCCCGTGCGGGCGGTGAGCTTCCCGAGGGCGCGTTCGGCCTGGCTGGGCTTCGTCGTGGCCATGCCGGTCAGTCCTCCAGCAGGTGGCCGTAGACGAGGGTCCCGGCCGCGACGATCACGACGTCGAACGCCACGAGCAGGCCGAGCCATCCGCCGGCCTGTCCTCCCCGGGCCGAGGTGGCGAGCGCGGTGGACTTCACGCCGGCCACCAGCACCGGCGCGGCCAGCGGCAGCACGAGCAGCGGGAACACGGCCTCCCTCGCGCGGGCCGACACGTCGAGCGCGCCGAACAGCGCCCCGACCCCGGCCAGCCCGAGCGTCCCCAGGACGAACCCGCCGGCCAGCTGCGTCAGGTCGCCGGTCAGGGGAAGGTCGAACAGGGCCGCCGTCAGCGCCAGCACCAGCACCTCGAGCACCAGCAGCTGGGCCGCGATCGCCGCGAGCTTGCCCAGGTAGACGGCCGCCTTGTCCACCGGGGCGAGCAGCAGCCCCTCGAGCGCCCCGTCCTCCGCCTCCGACTCATACGACCGCCGGCTGGAGAGCACCGCGGCGAACGTCACCGCCATCCACAGGAGCCCCGGCGCCGTCTGCTGCAGGAACGTCCGGCCGGGCCCCAGCGACAGGCCGAACGACACGAGCAGCGTCGCCGCGAACGGCAGCACCGCCCCCAGGGCGTAGCGGCCCCGCACCTCGATGCGGAGGTCCTTGCCGGCCACCGCTCCGGTCTGCCGGACGAAGCTCACCCGGACGTCTCCGGGTCGGCCAGCGCCGGCTCCGCCACCAGCCGGCCGCCGTCCATGACCACGGTCCGCGTCGCGAGGGAGGCCCGGGTCACGTCGTGCGTGGCCAGGATCACGGTTCGTCCCGCCTCCTTCGCGTCGTCCACCGCCTCGTCGACCGCGTCGCGCGCCGAGGTGTCGAGGCCGGCGTAGGGCTCGTCGAGGAGCAGCAGGTCGGGGTGGCGGAGGAGAGCACGGGCCACGGCGACTCGCTGTCGCATACCCTGCGAGAACCCGCGCACGCGTTCGTCGGCGACGTCGCCGAGGCCGACCCGGTCGAGCGCGTCGGGCACGCCGGCGGCGTCGGTCCCGGTCATGGCGCAGGCGAACCGGAGGTTCTCGGCGGCTGTGAGGTCCTCGTACAGGCGGGTGCGGTGGCCGAGCAGCTCGACGTGGGCGCGGATGCGCTCGCGGTCGCGGACGAGGTCGAACCCCAGCACGTCCCCCCCGCCGTACGTGGGGGAGAGTGCGGTGGCGATCACGCGCAGCAGCGTGCTCTTCCCGGCACCGTTCGGGCCCCGGACGAGCACGACCTCGCCGCGTTCCACGGTGAGGTCCACCCGCACGACCGCGGGCGTCACGCCGAACACACGCGTGACGGATCGCAGGCTGACTGCGGGTGCGGCGGCCTGCTCGGCCCTCGAGGGGCCGCCGGCCAGGACGTCGGTCGTTCCCCGGGAGGCCACGCTGGTCGACAGGCTATCGCAGGTTCCCCGACGGGGGGCACCCAACGACGGGCGCCTGATTTGCGGAACTTCGGAGCCCGGCGGAAGACTATGGGCCGGTCGTGCCGTGGGTACGACCTCGACGAGGATCCGTTTGAGTCGCCACCCGCTCCGTCGCGTCGCCGTGCGCCGGCTGTTGCCGGTCGTCGCGCTGCTGACGATGTCCGCGTGCGGGTTCGGCGCCCCTCCGGGGGCGAGCGAGCAGGGTCAGAAGATCTCCGGCCTGTACCGGCTGATGTTCTGGATCGCGATCGTGGTCGGTGTGGTCGTCCTCGGCCTGATCGCCTACTCGATCGTCCGGTTCCGGCGGAGGAACGAGGACCTGCCGAGGCAGACCCGTTACCACCTGCCGCTCGAGGTCACCTACACGGTGATCCCGGTGGTCATCGTGCTGTTCATCTTCGGGGTGACGTACCACGTCGAGCACCAGGTGGACCACGTCTCGGCGGACCCGGAGGTGCGGGTCGACGCGACGGCGTTCCAGTGGCAGTGGCGGTTCACGTACCCGCAGTACGGCATCACCATCATCGGGACGCCGACCTCGTACCCGACGTTCGAGGTGCCGGTCGGCCAGACCGTCCAGATCGACCTGCGGGCGCAGGACGTCATCCACGCGTTCTACGTGCCGGAGTTCCTGTTCAAGCGCGACGCGATCCCCGGACACCTCAACGTGTTCGACTTCACGGTGCCGGAGCCGGGGAGGTTCGCCGGCGAGTGCGCCGAGTTCTGCGGGCTGAACCACGCGTTCATGGGGTTCTGGGTGAAGGCCGTGCCCCGCTCGGAGTTCGACGCGTGGGTCCAGCAGCAGCAGGTCTCGGGGTCGCCGTCGCCCTCGCCGGGCGCGGGAACGACGTCCGGCCCGCCGTCGGGCGTGACCCCGACCCCGATCGCGTCGCAGACCGGATGACCGCATGACGACGATCGGCATCGAACACGAGGAGCCGGGCCGCCGCCGCGCGAGCATCGTCGACTGGCTCACGACGACCAACCACAAGCAGATCGGGATCCTCTACATCGTCACGACGTTCGTGTTCTTCCTGCTCGGCGGGCTGCTCGCGCTGCTGATGCGGACCGAGCTGGCGCGCCCCGGGCTGCAGTTCCTGTCGAAGTCCGAGTACAACCAGATCTTCACCATCCACGGGACGACGATGATCTTCCTGTTCATCGCGCCCATGGGGCTGGGGCTCGCGAACTACTTCGTGCCGCTGCAGATCGGCGCGCCGGACATGGCGTTCCCGAGGCTCAACATGCTGTCGTACTGGATGCTGCTGTTCGGCGGCATCACGATCTACGCGTCGTTCCTCGCACCCGGCGGCGCCGCGCAGACCGGGTGGACGTTCTACGCGCCGCTGTCGGACAAGCTCGGGTCGCCGGGCGTCGGCGCGGACATGTGGATCATGGGCATCGTCCTGGTGTCCACGTCGTCGATCATGACGGCGGTCAACCTCATGGCGACCATCTTCATGCTGCGCGCGCCGGGCATGACGATGTGGCGGCTGTCGCTGTTCTGCTGGAACATGATCATCACGTCGCTGATGATCCTGGTGGCGTTCCCGCCCCTCACAGGGGCCATGGCGCTGCTGTTCATCGACCGGCACTTCGGCGGGCACTTCTTCGACCCATCGGGCGGTGGGTCGGTGATCCTCTACCAGCACCTGTTCTGGTTCTTCGGCCACCCCGAGGTGTACATCATGATCCTGCCGTTCTTCGGGATCGTGACGGACATCATCCCGGTGTTCTCGCGCAAGCCGATCTTCGGCTACGTGGGGTTCGTGTTCGCGTCGATGGCCATCGCCGGGCTGTCGATGACGGTGTGGGCGCACCACATGTTCACGACGGGCGCCGTGCTGAACCCCTTCTTCTCGTTCATGTCGTTCCTCATCGCCGTGCCGACCGGCATCAAGTTCTTCAACTGGATCGGAACGATGTGGGGGGGCTCGATCAGGTTCAGCACGCCCATGTTGTGGTGCATCGGGTTCATGGTGAACTTCCTGATCGGGGGCATCACCGGCGTGATGATCGCGTCGGCGCCCTTCGACTACGCGGCGCAGGACACGTACTTCATCGTCGCCCACATGCACTACGTGCTGGGCGGGGGATCGCTGTTCGCCATCTTCGCCGGCCTGACCTACTGGTTCCCGAAGATGACGGGGTACCTGCTGAACGAGCGCCTGGGCAAGCTGGTGTTCGCGCTGACCTTCGTCGGGTTCAACCTGACGTTCTGGCCCATGCACGTGCTGGGCCTGCGGGGCATGCCCCGTCGGGTCGCCGACTACCCGTCCTCGCTCGGCGCCGGCGCATCCCTCACCACGCCCAACCTCGTCGCGACGCTGGGCTCGTACGTCATGACCATCGGGGCCCTGCTGTTCGTCTGGAGCGTGATCCAGGCCTTCCGCAGGAAGGTCCCAGCCGGGAACGACCCGTGGGGCGGCTACACCCTCGAGTGGTACACCACGTCGCCGCCACCCGAGCACAACTTCCACTCGCTGCCGCCCATCCGCAGCGAACGCCCCGTGTTCGACTGGCGGCACCGGGGTGACCCCGCGGTCGAGGAGACGCAGCGGGCATGAAGACCGAATCGCGGTTCCTGATCGGTGCCGGCGCGTTCGGGGCCTTCGTCGGGGTCGTGTACTGGTTCCTGTCCTACGAGCAGGCCGGGTTCGTGCTGCTGCTGTTCATGGGCCTCGCGTCGTCGTTCATCGGCGCGTACCTGCTGTGGAAGATGTGGCGGGTCGCGCGCGCGGAGGACGACCCCGACGCGGACCACGCCGCGTCGGCCGGCGTGGCCGTCGGGCGATTCTCGGCCGGCAGCATCTGGCCGCTCGTCATGGGGCTGGGGATCGCGTTCGGGACGCAGGGGCTGGTCTTCGGGCTGTGGCTCTCGCTGTTCGGCGTCACACTGTTCGTGTGGGCGACGGTGGGTCTGATGCTCGAGAGCCGCGATTGAGGATCGAACCGCTCTTCGATCCGCCGCCGGACGCCGAGCGCGTCGTGATCCGCGGCGAGCGCGTCGTCCTCCGGCCGTACCGGGCGGAGGATCTCGATGTCTGGTTCGACGCCCGGATGGCGCAGGCCGACGACCGCACGATCAGCCCGGTGGGCAAGCCCGACCGCGAACGCCTTCAGGCGCGCGTCGAGCGGTCCGGGCTGCTGCACCAGGGGTGGCTGGATCTCGCGATCGAGCTCGACGGGCGGCTCGTCGGCGAGATCGGCACGTATGGCGGGGAGCCCGGCCGTGAGGTCCGGCCGGGAACGTACTTCTTCGGCATCGGCCTGTTCGACGTGGCCGACCGTGGGCACGGCCTCGGCACGGACGCAACGCGGGCGCTCTGCGGCTGGCTGTTCCGTGAGGCCGGCGCCGACCGCGTCGAATCCTCGACCGCCGTGTCGAACGCCCCCATGCGGGGGGTGTTCGAACGGCTCGGCTTCCACTTCGACGGCGTCGAGCGGCGGTGGGAGGTCGACTGGGCGCAGTACTCCGTCGACCGGGACGATTGGCCCGCACCCCGCGAGCCCCGGGGCTGACGCCTTCCGGCCGGGGAACACCGGCCGAAGGTTGGAGGCGCAATCCGGTACCCGGTGCTATAAGGGCTGAGCAGTGGAAACATCGGAGATCCCAGGCGGCGGACCGCCGCCCGCACCCCGTCGGCGTCGCGGGCTGGTGGTCGGTGCCCTGGGCGGGCTGTTCGCCCTCGGCCTGGTCGTGGGGCTCGTGCTCGGAGGGTTCGGCGTGGCCGGCGCCCGCTCGGGATCGCCCTCGGCCGCGCCCAGCCCGGCCGCCGGCCCGTGGCCCGGGATGCGCCACGACGGGCCCGGGCGGTTCCCGTTCTTCGGCCGGTTCGTCCACCCGGGATTCGTCCCGGGCGGCCCCGGCGGCGGCATGCCCGGGGGGCCGGTCCACGGCCAGCTGACGCTTCCCGCGCCGGGCGGCGGCTACCGGACGATCGACATCCAGACGGGCGCGGTCCAGGCGTCGACCACCGCCTCGTCGCTCACGGTCAAGAGCGCCGACGGGTTCACCGCGACCTACGCGGTCGACGACGGCACGCTGGTGGTCGCCGGGAACGACGGGATCGGCGACGTGAAGCCGAAGGACACCGTGTTCGTCCTGGCCGAGAAGGGAACCGGCTCGCCGCACGCCGTCCGCGTGCTGGACCTGACTGCGCTGCAGAAGCTCCGCGGTCGGATGCCGTTCGGGGGTGGGGTCCCGGGCCTCCCGGCGGCGGGCGGCTTCTGATTCCGGAGGGATCGTTCGCAGGGTCGGGTCGTTCGGAGGACGACCTCACTCCTCGTCCGACGAGGCCCCGTAGACCCACGACACGAACACGACCTCTCGCCCATCCGGATCTCGGAAGGTGACGCCCCCGTTCGCCTGCCAGTAGGGGTGCTGCGAAGCGGGCTCCATCCCCGCGGCCGCCATCCTGGCGACCAGACGCTCCCGGGCCGCCGCGTCGGGCAGGTAGAGCACCAGCATGTCGATGCGGTCCACCGGGATCGCAGGCTCGGTCGAACGGACGATCTCCAGGTGCGAGGAGGCATCGGGGAGACCGAAGATCGTGCCGTCCTCCCCGTAGCTCCCCTCGAAGCGCTCGAGCACCGGCAGCCCGACGAGGTCGCGGTAGAACCGGACCGTCTCGTCGTAGCGGGCGCTCGCCCGGCCGACGCGTACCGCGCCGACCGGAAGGTGCTCGGGCCAACGCCCCACTCGGTCGCGGGGGGTGGACATGGCCGCCAGTCTAGGTTGGCGACGGCAACGGCGGAGGCGGCCGGGTTCGCCGCATCGACGAGCGAAGGCGAACAGGTGAGCTCCTGGGTCGTCGACACGCTGGCCGGCCGCTGAGCCAAGGGGGTGGCGTCGGCGCGGGCTCCGTTTCCACGTGGCCCTCGGTCCCTCCACGTGTCTGACCGCCCCCCGCCCACCGTTGTTGACCCGGGGCACCTCGCGCCGTACCGTCCGCGGTCATCCGGAACGGGAGGTTCAACGAAGGATGCGGAAGCTGTTGCTGTGCTCCGTGGGGCTGCTCGCGCTGGCGGTGTTCGCGTCGCCGAGCGTGGCCGGCGCGAGCCACACCGACCTCAGGCGGGGGGACTGCACGATCGGCGGGACCAACGGCCCCGACCACCTGATCGGGACGCCCGGCCCCGACGTGATCTGCGCGATCGGCGGCAACGACTTCATCCGGGGCAACGGCGGCGACGACTCGATCGCGGCGGGAGCGGGGAACGACGTCGTCATCGCCGGGCCGGGGAGGGACATCGTCGACGGCGGGCTCGGCAACGACGTGCTCGACGGGAACTCGGGCGCCGACGTCCTGCGCGGTGAGGCTGGGGCCGACGAGATCCGCGGGTTCCAGGGGCCCGACAAGCTGTTCGGGAACCACGGGCCCGACTGCCTGTACACGGTGGACGGGGTCGGCGGGAACGACTCGGCCGACGGCGGCCCGGGCAGGGACCGGTTCGAGGTCGACACGGGCGATCTCGTCTCGCACGTCGAGCAGTCGGGGAACTGCGCGGGCGACTAGGGGCGAACTCGCGAACCAGGCCAGCTCCGACGCCGGGGCGGGCTTCGCCCGTCTCACGGCGACGCTAGTCCCGGACCACCTCGGGCTGGTCCGTCTCCTCGCCCTCGGGGTTGGGGAGCCCGCCGGCCACGTGCTCCTCGGACACCTCGAAGCCGCCCTCGCGCGTCCGCACGACCGTCGTGATGGCCGCGCGCTTGACGGGGTGGAGGTCGGTCTTGCGGAGCTCGTTCATCAGGTAGTACGTCACGGCGAACGCGATCACGGGGAGGACGAACACCAGGACGCGCAGCACCCGCGTCATGCCCTCGACCGACACGCCGAAGAACGTCGCGATGAGGTCGTTCCCGCCGGCCACGGTGAGCACCGTCATGAACACCAGGACGGCCACGCCGAATGCCGTCCGCCACGGGACGTCGCGGGGGAAGTTCAGCAGGTTGTGCTCCGCCCGGTCGCCGGTGATGCGGCGCTCGATCCCCGGCCACAGGAACATCACCGTGAACACGATGCCCGGCAGCACGACGCCGGGGAAGAACGGCGCCGGGATCTCGTGGCCGAACGCTCGGATCTCCCAGCCCGGGAACAGACGCAACGCCCCCTCCAGCCACCCGACGTACCAGTCCGGCTGCGATCCCCCCGAGACGGTGGTGGGGTTGTAGGGCCCGTACAGCCAGACCGGGTTGATCTGCGCGAGCCCTCCGAGCAGCCCGAGGATCCCGCCCAGGACGAAGAACAGCCCGGTCGACTTCATGGCGTAGCGGGGGAACAGCCGCTCCCCCTGGATGTTGTCCTCGGTCCGGACGGGCCTGCCGCCGGGGAAGTGCGTGTGCTTCTGGCGCCACACGATGATGAGGTGGAACGTCAGCACCGCCGCGATCAGCCCGGGCAGGATCATCACGTGGAGCACGAACAGCCGGTTGAGGATGTCCGGCGACGGATAGCGCCCGCCGAACAGCAGGAACGCCAGCCACGTGCCGATGAGCGGGATCGACAGCACGATCGAGTACGCGATGCGGAGGCCGGTCCCCGACAGGAGGTCGTCGGGGAGCGAGTAGCCGGCGAACCCGATCGCGATCGTCAGCAGCAGCAGGATGACCCCCAGCATCCAGTTGAGGTCGCGGGGCTTGCGGAACGCGCCCGTGAAGAACACCCGTGAGGCGTGTGCCGCGACGCTCCCCACCATGATCAGCGCGGCCCAGTGGTGGATCTGTCGGAACACCAGCCCCGCACGGACGTCGAAGGACAGCTTGATCACCGAGTCGTACGCGCGCGACATCGTCTGGCCCCTGAGCGGCGCATACGACCCGTGGTACACGACCTCCTTCGCGTCGGGCACGTAGAAGAAGGTCAGGAACACCCCGGTGAGGATCAGGACGATGAAGCAGTACAGGGCGATCTCACCGAGCATGAACGACCAGTGGTCCGGGAAGACCTTGTTCAGCGTCCGCCGCGCGAACGAGGCCGCGCCGAGGCGTTCGTCGAACCACCCGAACATCCGCCGCGTCATGGGGCCCTTTCGGGTCCTCGGCTTCGGATCCGCCTTCGTCCGGCGGGAGTCGCTCACGGGCCGTCACCCCGGTTCCAGAACCCCGGGCCCACCGGCGCGCTGAAGTCGCCCCGGGCCACGAGGAAGCCGTCGGCGTCCGCCTCCATCGGGAGCTGGGGGAGCGGGCGGGCCGCCGGCCCGAACACCACGGACGCGCCGTCCAGCACGTCGAACGCCGACTGGTGGCAGGGGCACTGCAGCTGGTGGTAGCTCGCGAGGTACAGCCCCACCGGGCATCCCGCGTGGGTGCAGATCTTCGAGTAGCAGACGTTGCCCTCTGGCGCCCAGTCGCCGCGGTCCGGGGGGAGCTGCAGCTCGTCCGCGTTGACGCGGACCAGGATGGCCTGCGCGTTCGCGTTCCCGACGAACCCCTCGGGGAAGACCGTCACCACGCCGTCGACCGGCAGCGTGTCGACCCGCACCGGGGCTCCGTTGTCGTCCACCACCCGCTTGCCGCTGCGCCACGCCGTCCGGAAGAGCAGCCGGCCGGGGCTCGGCCCGAGCGACCGGATGGGGAAGATGAGGGCGAGGCCGAACGCCCCCGCCGCGCCGACCAGCATCCGGGTGAGCATCTTCCGCCGGGTGATGCCGGTCTCGGTCTCCTCGATGAGGTCCTCCGCCACCTGCCGCTCGCCGGCCTCGGACTCGTGTGGCTCGCGTTCCTCGGTGACGACCTCGTGGGGGAACAGGTGCTTGCCCCACTGGATCAGGGCGAACCCCATGGCGCCGAGGGCGACGGCGATGAGCGCGCCCTCGAGCTGGACCTGGCCCCCCAGGGCGTACAGGACCAGCAGCCCGACGCCGGCGGCCGCGCTGAGGGCGAGCAGGACGGCGATCCGGCGCGACGCGCGCCGTTCCTCCCGGGGGTCGCGATGGCGGGAGACCAGCGTGGTCTCCCCCGGAGCCGAGCCCATCGGCGTGGCCGGGGCCTCCGGCTCGGCGCCGTCCCCGCGCCGCCGGAACCACCGCCGGCCCTTCATGCCCGGGTTCCGATCGTCCTCGTGACCAGCACGACGAGGCCGAGGCCGCCCACCAGCGCGACGAACCCCTCGATCAGGGGGCCGACCCCGCCCAGCCCGCTGCCCCCGCGGTCGTCCGGCGTGCGCAGGTACTCCACGTAGGCGACGAGGGAGTTCAGCGTGTGCTGGTCGATCGTGCTCTCGTCGAACACCGGCATGGTCCCCGGCCCGATCCGGACGGCCTCGGCGACCTGGGTCGACGTCGCGTGGACCACCGGGGGCGCGTCCTGCGGGCCGACCGCTCCGCCCCGGCCGGTGGTGCCGTGGCACGGCGCGCAGTTGGCCTGGAAGGTCGCCTGACCGAGCGACAGGCTGCCCTCGGAGGTGTCGACCACCGGGATCGGGACGCCGTCACCGGGCGGGATGGTCTCGAGGTACGCCGTCACCGCGCGGATCTGCGCCGGCGTCAGCACCGGCGGCCGCCGCTCGGCCTGCACGCCGGGTTGGTCGAGCGGCATCCGGCCGGTGGACATCATGAAGTCGTAGTACGCGGGTCCGAGGCCGGCGATCGGGGGGCCCTGGGAGGTCCCTCCCGCCGAGGGCCCGTGGCACGTCGAGCACCGTTCCTCGTAGGTGTTCTTGCCGACGGCGAGGACGAGCGGCGAAACGGGTGAGGGCGAGGCGCTCGACGAGACGGCCGGGGACGCCGCGGCCAGCGGCCGTCCCGACGCCGGGGTGAGCAGGAGCCCGAGCGGCACCGAGACCACCAGGACCGTCGCGCCCATCGCGAGCGCCGCACGGCGGCCGAGGCGTCGCCGTTCGGTCATCGGACGACGAACAGGACGATGAACAGCGCGATCCACACGATGTCGACGAAATGCCAGTAATAGGCGGCGACCTCGACCCCGGCGTGGTCGTCCGGTTCGTAGGCGCCCTGCCGGGCCCGCCCCAGGATCACCAGCATCAGGATCAGCCCGGCCAGCACGTGGAGTCCGTGGAAGCCGGTCATCGCGTAGAACGCCGATCCGTACGCGTCGGTGTGGATGCGGAACGGCAGCGTGATCCACTCGTTGACCTGCCCACCGAGGAACACGACGCCGAAGACGAAGGTGAGCCAGACCCACCGCCGGAACCCGGCTCGGTCTCCCTGCTTCAGCCGCCCGACGGCGTGCTGCATGGTGAAGCTCGACGCGACCAGGAAGGCGGTGAAGAACACCCGGTACAGGTCGACGTCGATGTCGGGCGGCGTCCACGGGTGGTCCTGGGCCCGGAGCGTGAAGTACATGCCGAACAGCGAGGCGAAGAACATCAGCTCCGAACCGAGGAACAGCACGATCCCCGCCACGAGGAGCGGCAGTGGCTTGGCATCGCGTGCCCTCATCGACGGGCGCACGGCCGTGGTCGTGCTCACGATCCCAGCCTACGACCGGTCGGCATCGTCGGACCTCACGCACTCGGGCGGGCGGACGGGGGGCGTCGATGCAGGCTATCGCCTGTTCCGATTCCGCGCAGCGCGGCGGCTATGGTGGACGCACGGCGTCGCGAAGGAGCGTGGATCGCGTGGATCGATGGCTGGACCAGCTGGCGGAGGCGCTGGGGGTCGACCCCCTCGGGCCGGAGGAGACGCGGGAGATCCTGGGGCTCTCCCGGGACGTCGCGCACCGCGTGGAGCGCCGGTACGCACCCCTCGCCTCGTTCCTGCTCGGGGCGGCGGCCGGCCGGACGGGGCAGTTCCAGGATGCGGTCGAACGTCTCCGGGCGCTGCTCCCGCCGGAGTCGGACCAACCGTCAGGCTGAGCCCGGGCCGAGGTCCGAGGGCCGGTTGAGGTTCCGGGCGAATCGTCCGGACGGGTCGGCCGGCGCCCACTCGTCCGGCTCCACCACCACGACGTCGAGTCGGGCCAGCGCCCGGGTCACCGAGCGTTCGCCGTCGTCGAACGCCCGGCGCAGGATCCTCGACGCGGCCGCCGCGTACACGGCGTGGAGGGGTTCGAGGCCGCGCCCGGTTCGGGGAACGGCCGCGTCATGGCCGGGGGCGCGCCGGGCGAGGAGATCGAACACCGCGGCGCTCGCGTCCGGCATGTCGACCGCCACGACGGCCATCAGCGGGGTGGTCGCGGCCTCGAGCCCCGCGATCAGGCCGCCGAGGGGGCCGGCATCCGGTTCGATGTCCGCCACCTGCGGCAGCCCCAGCCAGGCGAGCCGTTCTCCGTCGCCGGACGCCACGAGGATCGAATCGCACGCCCCCGAGAGCAGGTCGGTGACGCGTCGGGCCAGGGGCTCGCCGTCGATCTCGAGCGAGGCCTTGTCGACGCCCATCCGGGAGCTCGCGCCTCCGGCGAGCAGCAGCCCGATGAGGTCCGGGTTGCGTTGCACGTGTCGGCCGTCAGCCGGCGGCGAGCCGCTCGCGGCCGGCGTACACGTTGCAGCCGCCCGGGCGCAGGAACCCCACCAGGGTCATGTTCGACTCCTCGGCCAGCCGGACCGCGAGCGTCGACGGCGCAGAGACGGCGGCGACGAACGGGATCCCCGCCACGAGCGCCTTCTGCACGAGCTCGAACGACGCGCGGCCGCTCACCAGCAGGACGCGATCGGCGAGCGGGAGGTCGCCGGACAGCGTGTGGTGGCCCACCACCTTGTCGACGGCGTTGTGGCGGCCGACGTCCTCGCGGAGCGTGACCAGCTCGCCGTCGGCGGTGAACAGCCCGGCGGCATGCAGCCCGCCGGTCCGATCGAACACCCGCTGGGCCTCGCGGAGCCTGTCGGGGAGCGACTGCAGCGTCGCCGGGTCGACGACCGGGCCGTCGCCGACCGGCTCGGTGGCCACGCGGACGGCCTCGATCGAGGCCTTCCCGCACACGCCGCACGAGGAGGTCGCGTAGAAGTTCCGCTGCCATCCCGCCCGGGCGGTCGCGCCGGGCGCGAGGCTGACGTCCGCGATGCCGCCGTCGCCCTCGTCCGACCGGCACTCGGCGACCCCGCCGACGTCCTCGGATCGCACGATGCCCTCGCCGATGAGGAACCCCACGGCGAGGTCGGTGTCGTTCCCCGGCGTCCGCATGGTGACCGCGACCTGTTCGCCGGCCAGCCGGATCTCGAGCGGCTCCTCCGCGGCCAGGAAGTCCGGGCCCTCGTCGAGCCGGCCGTCCCGGATCCGGACGACCCGGCGGCGCTCGGCCGGCCTTCCGCCGACCCGCTCGACCTCGTGTCGCAGTGCCATGGCGTGCAGCCAGGATACGCCGCGGTCGTTCGGCTCAGGCCGTGCCGGCCCCGTCGCGCTCCTGGAACCGCCACCCGAATCGGCCCTTGATGCACAGGTGGCCGGAGGTCACGTCGTGGTCGAGCGGCGACGTGACCTTCACGATGCGGTCGTCCTGGACGTGGAGCTCGAGGTTGCACCCGACGCCGCAGTAGGGACAGACGGTCTGGGTGACGTGCTGGTCGTCCTCGTTCCACGTCCCGGCTTCGCGCATGTCGTGCTCCGTGGAGAACATCAGCGCGCCGGTGGGGCACACGCCGATGCAGTTCCCGCAGTAGACGCACGCCGAATCGGGGAGCGGGACGTCGAACTCCGTCGAGATGTGCGCGTCGAACCCCCGTCCGGCGACCGCGATGGCGAACGTGTTCTGGGCGTCGGTCCCGCACGCCTCGACGCACTTGTAGCAGAGGATGCACCGTGAGTAGTCGCGGACGTAGAGCTCGTTGTCGACCTTGACCGGCTGTGCGACGTTCGCGGCGGTGTCGACGGACGGCGGCTGATGGTGGCCGGCGTGGCGACGGTCGTGTCCCCCGTCCTGCGGGGCGGCCGGACCGTACCTCGCGGGGTCCGCCTCGTAGTCGCCCATCCACCGCCGGACGTCCGTGCCGGCCAGCGAGAGGTCAACGGACGACCCGAGGAACTCGAGCACCATCCGCCGGGAGTGGCGGACCCGCTCGGAGTCGGTGCGGACGACCATGCCGGCCTCGGCCGCGCGGGCGCACGCCGGCACGAGCGCGCGGGACCCCTCGACCTCGACCACGCACACGCGGCAGGCGTTCACCGGGGTGAGGTTGTCGAGGAAGCAGAGTGTGGGCGTGTCGACGCCATCCGAGCGGCAGGCGTCGAGGATGGTCGACCCCTCCGGAACGCGAACGGTCTTCCCGTCCACCTCGATCTCGATCAGCCGCCGCGGGGCGTCGACGAACACCGGGTCGCTCATCGCGCCGCTCCCGTCGGGAACAGCCCCAGCTTCAGCGCGGACATGACCGCCGAGGCGGCCGTCTGCCCGAGGCCGCAGATCGAGGCGTCGCGCATGCCGGCGGCGATGTCGCCGAGCAGGGCGGTCTCCTGATCCACCGACCCGAACGCCCGCCCCGCGTGCAGCCGGTGCAGCGCCTCCTCCTGCCGGACCGTCCCGACGCGGCACGGCACGCACTGCCCGCACGACTCGTCGCGGAAGAACGCCGCGATCCGCAGCACGATGTCGGCCATGTCGATGGTGTCGTCGAACGCGCAGACGACGCCGGACCCCAGCGTGTAGCCACCCGCCCTGGCGTCCTCGAACGTCAGGCGGATGTCGAGGTCGTCCGGCCCGACGAACGTTCCGGCGGCGCCGCCCAGGAGCACGGCCCGGAGGCCACGGCCACCCCGGATGCCGCCGGCCAGCTCCAGGAGGTCGCGCAGCGTGGCACCGAACTCGACCTCGTACAGCCCCGGTTCCTCGACGCACCCGGAGAGACAGAACAGCCGCGTCCCGGTGGACCCCTCGGTCCCGATCCCGGCGAACTCCTCGCCGCCGATGCGGAGCACCTCGAGCACGTTCAGCAGGGTCTCGACGTTGTTGATGCCGGTCGGCTTGCCGAACAGACCCCGCTCGACCGGGAACGGGGGCTTGTTCCGGGGCTCCGGCCGGTAGCCCTCGATCGAGTTGAACAACGCGGTCTCCTCGCCGGCGATGTACGCGCCGGCCCCGACCCGCACCTCGATGTCGAAGGAGAACCCCGATCCCAGGACGTCCTCGCCGAGGAGCCCGGCGCCGCGGGCCTCCGCGATCGCGTTCTCCAGCCGTCTCGTGGCGACGGGGTACTCCCCGCGGACGTAGACGTAGCCGCGCTGGGCGCCCGTGGCGAACCCGGCGACGGTGATCGCCTCGACGATCGCGAGCGGATCCTCCTCCATGAGCACCCGGTCCTTGAACGTCCCCGGCTCGGACTCGTCCGCGTTGCAGACGAAGTAGTGCGGACGGGCCGCCTGGCCGGCGACGGCCTCCCACTTCACCCCCGTCGGGAACGCCGCCCCGCCCCGGCCGAGCAGCTTCGACGTCTTCACCTCGGCGATCACGCGTTCCGGCCCGAGTTCGATCGCCCGCTCCAAGGCGGCGGAGCCCCCCCTGGCGCGGTACCGCTCGAGCGAGAGTCGTTCGCGGGGCCCCTGCGGATCCTCGGCTTCCTGTTCCGTCGAACGGCCGATGCCGCGAAGGAGCCGGAGGCCGTCGCGGCGTCCGTCGTCGAGCTGGGGCAGCCTCCCGGATCCGTGGGGGAGGGCCCAGCTCCCGCCGTCGATGAAGGGACGGAGCAGGCCTTCGTCCGCCGGAGCGACCTGCAGGTGGCCGCCGCGCTTCGACGCCAGCTGGACCATGGCGGCCGGTGCTCGGTCGCACAGGCCGAGGCACGGGCTCGGCACGACGTGCCCGGCACGATCGGGACCGGCGGCGGCCCGCATCCGGTCGAGGAGCTCGGGGCCGCCACCGACCCGGCACGCCACGTCGTCGCACACGTGGAGGACGATCCTCGGCCGGGGCTCGGTGGACAGCAGCGCGTAAAAGCTCGCCACGCCGTACGCATCGGCCGGCGGGATCGAGAGTCGCCGGCACACGTAGCCCATGCCGCCGTCGGTGATCCATCCCGCGCGCCGCTGGAGCGCCTGGAGTGCCGGGAGGAGCAGATGGCGACGTTCCCGCTGCGCCCGGCCGCCCCGCGCGACGTGGCCGTCCAGTCGCGTCCGCTCGCCGCCCTCCCACCCCGACTCCGGTGCGCCGAGCACCGCGTCGACCGCCTCGCGTTCGTCCTCGGTCGGCTCGGCGGCGATCAGGCGGAGATCCACGGGCCTCCCGTCATGCCGGCGCCTCCGAGAGCCGGTCGATCCGCACCGCCGTCGCCTTGAACTCGGCCGTTCCGGACTTCGGGTCCCACGCGTCGATCGTGAGGAAGTTCGTCTCGACCTGCTCCGGGAAGTGCAGCGTCATGAACGCGAGCCCCGGGCGCAGCCCGGTGTCCACCCGGACCGGCGCCTGCACCGACCCCCGCCGCGAGGACACCTTCACCACCTCGCCGTCCGCGACTCCCAGCGCCGTCGCGTCCTCGGGCGACACGTCGATCGTCTCGGGGCGCCGCAGCGGGGAGGAGTACCGCCCGGTCTGCTCGCCGGTGTTGTAGGAGTCCAGCCGCCGCCCGGTCGTGAGCCGCACGGGGAACTCCTCCGTCAGCTCGTCGACCGGCGGTTCGAACGGCGTCACCGTGAACGGTGCGAGCCGCCCGCGCTTGGCCGGGTCCTCCTCCCACAGCCGGGCGTGGAGGAACCGCGTCCCGGGATGCTCCTCGTCCGGGCACGGCCACTGGAGGCCGCCGAGGGCCTCGAGCCGGCCGTAGGACATCCCGCAGTGCATCGGCGACAGCGACCGGAGCTCGTTCCACGCCGACTCCGCGGTCACCTCGCCCCAGTCCCGGCCGAGGCGCTTCGCCATCTCGGCGATGATCCACAGGTCGTCGCGTGCATCGCCGGGTGGGTCCATCGCCCTGCGGATGCGCTGCACCCGGCGCTCGCTGTTGGTCACCGTCCCCTCGGACTCGACGCCCGCGACCGTCGCCGGGAGCACGACGTCCGCGAGCTCCGCCGTTCGCGTCATGAAGAGGTCCTGCACGACCAGGCAGTCGAGCCCGCCGAGCAGCTTCCTCGCCCGGTGCTGGTCGGCCTCGGACACCGCCGGGTTCTCGCCGATCACGTACGCAGCGGTGAGCTCGCCGCGTTCCATGCCGTCGAACATCTGCGACAGGTGCCAGCCGGACTTCGGCGGGACCGGGGCGCCCCACGCCCGCTCGAACCTGTCGCGGGCGGCCTGGTCGGTCTCGACGTCCTGGAACCCCGGCAGCTTGTTCGGGATCGCGCCCATGTCCCCGCCCCCCTGGACGTTGTTCTGCCCGCGGAGCGGGTTGAGCCCGCTGCCGTACCGCCCGACGTGGCCGGTCAGCAGACCGAGGTTGATCAGCGCGAGGACGTTGTCGGCGGCGTTGTGGTGCTCGGTGATGCCGAGCGTCCAGCACAGCTCCGAGCGATCGGCCTCGGCGTACGTGTGGGCGAACTCCCGGATGACCTCGGGCGGGATCCCCGTGACCTGCGACCCGCGCTCGAGCGTCCAGTCCATGACGTGGTCGCGGTATTCGTCGAACCCCGTCGTCCCCCGCGAGATGAAGGCGTCGTGCTGCAGGCCCGAGACGATGATCTCCCGCGCCATCGTGTCCGCGAGCGCGATGTCGGAGCCGACGTCGATCCCCAGCCACAGGTCGGCCCACTGTGCCGACGCCGTCCTGCGGGGGTCGACGACGATCAGCCGCGCCCCGTCGTGGATTCCACGAAGGACGTGGTGGAAGAAGATCGGGTGGGTCTCACGGGCGTTCGAGCCCCACAGCACGATCAGGTCGCACCGTTCGATCTCCTCGTACGAGCTTGTCCCGCCGCCCGCTCCGAACACCGTCGCCAGACCGACGACCGAGGGAGCGTGTCAGGTGCGGTTGCAGCTGTCGACGTTGTTGCTGCCGAACACCTGCCGGACGAGCTTCTGCGCGAGGAAGTTCGTCTCGTTGGATGCCTTCGAGCAGCTGAACGTCCCGACGCCCCACCCCGGGTTGCGGTCCAGCGCGGCGCGGAACCCGTCCGCGGCGCGGTCGAGCGCCTCGTCCCAGGATGCCGCCCGGAGCTCGCCGTGTTCGCGTACCAGCGGCGAGGTGAGCCGGGTCCTCCCGTTCTCCACTCCGTCTCCTTTCCGAGGGAATGGCCCGAAACGGGATTCTATGCCCGGGGACCCGACCCCGGCCCCGGGCCGTTCCGGTCAGCTCGCTCGGCGCGTGCGGTCGGGGGTGCCGCGCTCCGGACCACCGGAGAGGTCGGTCGTGGAGTCCGACTCGGAGATGTCCTCGAGCGCCTCGCCGGTCTCCCGATCGGAGGCGCCGGCGAGGGCGACGTCGCCGAGCGACAGGATCCCGACCAGCTGGTCGCCCTTGAGCACCGGAAGGCGCCGGACGCGGTGCTCCGCCATCAGGTCCCGGGCGTCGGAGAGCTTCGTGTCGGGGGTCACGGTCACCGGGCTCCTCGTGAGGATGTCGCCCAGCTTCACCCCGTCGGGGTCCTCGCGCGCGGCCACGACCCGCAGGACGATGTCGCGATCGGTCACCAGCCCCATCAGGGTGCCGCCCTCCGCCACCGGGATCACGCCCACGTCGAGCTGTCGCATCAGCCCCGCGGCGTCGGCCGCCGTCATGTCCGGCCGGGCCGTCTGGGGGGAATCGGTCATCGCATGTCGTACCAGTGTGCTCATGCGTCGCCTCCTCGTTCGTCGGGGGATCCTTCCTCCTCTCGTGCCTACCCCCGCACCGCGGGCGTACACATCGCCGCGGTTCGTCCGGGGGGAACCGGGGAAGGTCCGGTGACGGAACGGTCCAACGCGGAGCCGTCGTAGGCTCCCGACACCGAACAGCACGAGGAGGAGGTCGCGTGCGTCCCATCTTCCGGTTCCTGGCCGACCGCTTCGAACAGGCGGAGTCGTTCGACCCGGCGTCGGCGAAGGTCGCCGAGGTCGTCGAGAAGGCCGTGCCCCAGGGCGCGATCCGCGAGTTCCTGGCGGGGACGTGGCTCGGCCACCCCCTGCACCCCGTCCTCACCGACGTGCCGATCGGCGCCTGGGTGGCGGCCGGGTTCCTCGACGTGTTCGGTGGCGAGGAGAGCCGTCCGGCCGCCCGCAAGCTGATCGGGTTCGGCGCGTTGGCGGCCCTCCCCACGGCGCTCGCCGGGCTGGTCGACTGGCTCGACACCGACGACGCGGCCGTGAAGCGGGTCGGCCTGGCCCACGCGGCCGGGAACGTGGGCGCGCTCGCCCTCTACCTGATGTCGTGGCGGTCCCGGCGGAAGGGCCACCAGGGCAGGGGGGTCGTGCTGGCGACGATCGCCGGGAGCGCCATGGTCGGGACCGCGTACCTCGGCGGGCACATGTCGTTCGCCCAGGGCGTGGGCGTGGACGAGACCACGTTCGAGGAGGGGCCCAAGACCTGGAAGGCCCTGGACGTCACGCCGGACCGGCTGACCGACGGCAAGAAGATGCGGGGGAACGTCGGCCAGGTCCGGCTGCTGCTCTACCGTTCGGGCGACACGATCTACGCGCTGTCCGACCACTGCTCCCATCGGGGGTGCGCCCTGGCCGGCGGCCAGATCGAGGGCACGGGCGACGACGTGGCGGTCGTCTGCCCCTGCCACGGGAGCACGTTCCGGCTGGTCGACGGCGAGATCCTGCACGGCCCGGCGACCGCGCCGCAGCCCGCCTACGAGGCGCGCATCAACGGCGAGAAGGTCGAGGTCCGCCTGCGGCAGTAGCCGGGGATCCAGGTCTCGCCGCGGTCGACGGGCTCGACGATCCGGATCGACCGGGGGTGGCCCCCACCCACTTCGAACGGTGGTACGCCGACCCGATCGAGCGGCTGCTGCTCTCGCGATCCGGGCGGCCGACGGCGGCGGCTCGGGCTCGTTTCGGCAGGTCGGAACGGCCGTTCGGCGAGGCGGCGGCCGGTAGACTCACCACATGTCCGGAACGAACAGCCGCGTGACCCGCCACGATCCGCGGTCCGGCCCCGGACCGGTGATGGTGATCGGGGGGGCCGAGGACAAGATGCGGGACCGCGTGATCCTGTCGCGGTTCGTCAAGGAGGCGGGGGGGCCCGACGCGCGCATCGTGGTGGTCGCCACGGCCTCCAGCCTCGGCGACGCGGCCACCGAGTTCTACCGCAACCTGTTCCTGGGGATGGGCGTCCAGCGCGTCACCGGCCTGCGGCCGGTCACCCGGGAGGACGCCAACCGGCCGGAGATGGCGGACGCCCTCGAGGACGCCACCGGCGTGTTCCTGACCGGCGGCAACCAGCTCCGGCTGTCGTCGGTGGTCGGGGGCACCCGGCTCGGCCGCGCGCTCATCGAGGCCCACGAACGCGGTGCGGTGGTCGCCGGCACGTCGGCCGGGGCGAGCGCGGTCGCGACGCACATGATGGCGTTCGGTGCGTCCGGGGCGACGCCGAAGCACCGCATGGCCCAGATGTCCGCCGGCCTCGGGATCGTCCGGGGCGTGGTCATCGACCAGCACTTCGAGCAGCGGACCCGGCTGGGGCGGCTCCTGGCCGCGGTGGCGCAGTCGCCCTCGCTGATCGGGCTGGGGCTCGACGAGGACACCGCCGCGATCATCCATCCCGACCAGACGCTCGAGGTGATCGGCCGCGGCGCGGTCACGATCGTGGACGGGTCGAACGTCGTGACCGACGCCTTCCACACGAAGGGCTACCGTCCGATGATGGTCTCGGGGGCGACGCTGCATTCCCTGCCGAGCGGGTTCGGATTCGACCTCGAGCAGCGCGCTTTGCTCCCCGTGCCCGAGCCGACCGTCCGGCTGGGCGGCCGGTCGCGCCGGAGCATGAACCGGACCGTGGCCGCCGAGGGCGCCAACAGCTTCTCGGTGGAAGCACCCGTTCGCGCGGACCGCCGCGAGGCCTCCGAATGACGGCGGCCGCCGGCGGGGCGGGGAGGTCCCCGCGCTCGGCGGCCAAGCCCGCGGCCACCGCGAAGCCGAAGCGGAAGCCCACGGCGAAGAAGCCGGCGGCCTCGGTTCCGAAGAAGGCGGCGAAGCCCCCCGCCGCCGCCCCCCACGGGCGGTCCCGCGCCACGGCCACACGTCGCGACCGCGAGCGCACCAAGCGGGAGCCGAAGGAGCGCAAGCCGCCGGCCAGGCCGGACCTCCGCATCCTCGAGACCCAGGTGTTCCGGGGGCCGAACTACTGGTCGTACGACCCGTGCATCCGGCTCCTCGTCGACCTCGGGTCGCTGGAGAACTGGCCGTCGAACACGATCGAGGGATTCAACGAGGGCCTCCTCCAGGTGCTCCCGGGCCTCCGCGACCACTCGTGCTCGCTTGGGCGGCCCGGGGGGTTCATCGACCGGCTCCGCGACGGGACCTGGGTCGGCCACGTCGCCGAGCACGCCGCCCTCGAGCTGCAGCGCGAATCCGGCGCCCACATCTACCGGGGGAAGACCAGGAGCGCCGAGGAGACCGGCCAGTACCACGTGATCTACGGCTACGTGGAGGAACAGGTCGGCGTGCAGGCCGGCCGGCTGGCCGTCCGCCTGGTGAACCACCTGGTGGCGCCGGAGGAGGGGTTCGACTTCCTGGCGGAGCTCGAGGACCTCATCCGCCTCGCCGAACGACGGGCGTTCGGCCCGTCCACGCAGGCGCTCGTCGACGAGGCGGCCAGCCGCGACATCCCGTACATCCGCCTGAACGAGGCGTCGCTGGTGCAGCTCGGACAGGGCATGTTCCAGCAGCGCATCCGGGCGACGATGACATCGAAGACCCCCGCAGTCGGCGTGGACATCGCGAGCGACAAGAAGCTCACGACGCAGCTGCTCGGCGCGGCTGGGCTGCCCGTTCCCCGGTCAGAGATGGTCCGGACGGAGGCGGAAGCGGTCGCGGCGGCGAAGCGCATCGGGTTCCCCGTGGTGACCAAGCCGCTCGACGGCAACCACGGACGGGGGGTGGGGCTCGACCTCCGCGACGACGACGCAGTTCGCCGGGGGTTCACGAGGGCGAGGGCCGAGGCGCGCCGCGGCGTGATCATCGTGGAGAGCTACGTGACCGGGAACGACTACCGCTGCCTGGTCATCGGCGGCCATCTGATCGCCGTCGCCCAGCGGGTGCCGGCCCACGTGGTCGGCGACGGCCGGCACACGATCCGCGAGCTGGTCGACTCCACCAACCAGGACCCCCGCCGGGGGATCGGCCACGAGAAGGTCCTCACGCGGATCAAGGTCGACGAGGAGGCCGAGCGGCTCGTCCAGGCCCAGGGGTTCGAGCTGGACCACGTCCCGCCGGAGGATGCGTTCGTCAAGCTCGTATCCACCGGGAACATGTCGACGGGCGGCATCTCCATCGACCGGACCTTCGAGATCCACGAGGACAACGCCGAGATCGCCGAGGAGGCCGCGCGGGTGGTCGGACTCGACGTGGCCGGCATCGACTTCATCGCCCCGGACATCACCCAGCCGGTGCGGGAGACCGGCGGCGCGATCGTCGAGGTGAACGCGGCGCCGGGATTCCGGATGCACACCCACCCCACCGAGGGCGAGCCCCAGTACGTGGCCAAGCCGGTCATCGACCTGCTGTTCCCGCCGGGGTCGCCCGCCCGCATCCCGATCGTCGCCGTGACCGGGTCGAACGGCAAGACGACGACCGTCCGGATGATCGCCCACATCTTCAAGGGCATGGGGCGCAAGGTCGGCATGACCTCGACCGACGGCATCTACATCGACGAACGCCTGGTCAAGCGGGCGGACGCCTCGGGCCCGAAGTCCGCGCAGATGGTCCTGCAGAACCCCCGCATCGACTTCGCGGTGTTCGAGGTGGCCCGGGGCGGCATCCTCAGGGAGGGCCTCGGCTACGGGCGCAACGACGTCGCCGTCGTGCTGAACGTCACCGGCGACCACCTCGGGCTCAAGGACGTCCACTCGATCGAACAGCTCGCCGCCGTGAAGCGGGTGATCGTGGAGGCCGTGCCGCGAAACGGCTTCGCCGTCCTGAACGCGGACGACCCGCTCGTCCTCGACATGCGCAAGCACTGCAGCGGCACCGTGATCCTGTTCTCGATGCGGGAGGACCACCCGTTGATCGAGCGGTGGGTGAACCGTGGCCGGAAGGCCGTCGTGCTCCAGAAGGGGACCCTCGGAGAGATGATGGTGATCCGCGAGGGTCGCCGGACCATGCCGATCGGCTGGGTCCACCTGCTGCCGGCGACGTTCGAGGGCCGCGCCCGGATGATGGTCCAGAACTCACTGGCCGCCGCCGCGGCGGCCCACGCCGCCGGGGCCCATCTGCACGACATCCGTCAGGGCCTCCGGACGTTCTCGACGTCGTTCTATCAGGCGCCCGGCCGGCTCAACGTGTTCGAGCTCGACGGGGTGAAGGTGGTCCTCGACTACGCACACAACGCCGCCGGCCTGGAGACCGTCGGGGACTTCGTCCAGCGCATGACGTCCGGGCCGAGCGGCCCGAGGATCGCCAACACCTGGCAGGCCAACGTCAAGGTCGCCGTGATTGCCACCCCGGGCGACCGGCGCGACGAGGACATGCGCGACCTCGGGCGGGTGGCCGCGAGGTACTTCGACGAGATCATCATCCGGGAGGACCGGAACCTCCGGGGCCGCAAGCCGGGCGAGACCGCCGACCACATCCTCGAGGGCGTCCGCGAGGCCATGTCGGCCGGCGCGCGCGTGGGCAACGTCGAGATCGTCCTCGAGGAGATGGCCGCGACCAAGCGCGCCCTCGACCGGGCCCGGGCGGGCGACCTCATCGTGCTCTGCGTCGACTACGCGACCGACGTGTGGAAGGAGCTGGAGTCGCGCCGGAACCTGGCCTCGCCGCGGGTGCTCCGTGCGCGCGAGGGCGGCGACGGCCAGGTGGAGGGCACGGGAGGCGACCCCGACCTGGTTGACATGGATCTCGGCCGGTAGCCGCAGGTGTTCGGTCGGAGCCCCTCCGGGGCCACGGTCAGGCCGATCGCCTGGCTCGTCGGACGAGCTGGCGCACGCGGGTTGGTCCCACGCGGGTCGCGCCGAGCCCGCGCAGCAGCTCGAACACCTCCGGACGCTGGCCGAGTGCCGTCAGCGCGGTGACGTCGCGCGGGCCCGCCTGTTCGAGCATCCATTCCAGCGCGCGAACCTCGTCGGGGAAGTCCGGCACGTCGTCGGGCTCCTTTCCGCCGTCGACGGCGCCGGCGCGGAGGTGTTCGATCAGCTCGAGCGGTTCGCGCCCCCGCAGGTAGTGCTCGAGCTGCGCGATGGCGACGTGGTCGGCCCCGCGCGCGGCCAGGTACCCGACGCCGTGGAGGATCTCGTCGCTGCGGTCGCCGGCCGACGAGTACGTGAGCCACACCTCGCCGTTCGGCCGGCACAGCCCGCGGGCGACCTCCACGAGGCCGGCCATCCCCGCCTCGTTGTGGGCGTAGTCGACGACGATCACGCGCCCGTCCAGCTCGAACAGGTTGGCTCGGCCGGGGTTCGTCTCGGGATCGAGGACGAACGACCGCAGGCCCTTCACGACGGCCCGCTCGGCCAAGCCGACCCCGAGCGCGGCCGCAGCGGCGCCCAGCGCGTTCTGCACGTTGTTCGACGACAGACCGGCGAGCGTGACGGGAACGCGGTCGAGCGCCACGAGCGGGTGGGGCTCGCGCCCCCGTTCCAGCACGGTGATGACACCGTCCAGCACGGTCATCCCCCGGCCGCCCTCGTTCAGCGCGGATCGGAGCGCGGGGTGGTTCGGGTCGAGGGAGAACAGCCAGGGCCGGCCGTGCGCGACGCGCCGCATGGCCAGCACGCGGGGGTCGTCGGCGTTCAACACGTCCCATCCGTCGGGCTTGGTGATCCGCAGGATCGTCGACTTCACCTCGGCCAGCTGGTCGAGCGTCTCGATGCCGTGCATCCCGAGGTGGTCGTTGGAGATGTTCGTCACGACGGCGACGTCGTTGTGCGCGGTGCCGACGCCGCGCAGGAGGATCCCGCCCCGGGCCGTCTCGAGGACCGCGACGTCGGCGCCGGGCTGGGACATGGCCTTGCCGGCACCGCCGAACCCGGAGTAGTCGCCCGATTCCACCAGGCGGTCCTGCACGTAGACCCCGTCGGTGGACGAGTAGGCCACGGTCATCCCGGCCGTCCGCGCGAGGTGGGCGAGCAGCCGGACGGTCGTGGTCTTGCCGTTGGTGCCGGTGACCGCGATGACCGGGATGGCGGGCTCGGGCACGGTCGGCTGCGGTCCGGGCTCGGCCGCCACGACGGTCGCGGCCAGCCGCCGAACGGCCGCACGGATCGACCGCCTCGACGGGACCACCTCGATCAGCAGCCGGGCGAGCTCCTTCGCGAACGTCTCGGCCGCCGTCCGATTCCGCCAGGGGAACGCCACGACGATCCGGTCGGGCGGCGGGCCCGGTCGCGCCCGCACGGCGAGGTGGGTGCCGGTCGCGTCGGCCGCGACCCTGGTGAGGTGCGCCGCGACCCGGGCGAGGAACCGGAGGCGGCGGTCGGAGCCCGGCGGCCCGGGCCGGAGGGCGGGGCCCGAGGACCGCACGCCGCCCTCCTCGGCGCGGGCGGCCAGCCGTTCCTCCGCCAT
>DATBHM010000174.1:0-12725 GCA_036557505.1 Actinomycetota bacterium
AGTCGCTCCAGGTTCTCCTGGGCGAGATAGCCGGCCACCTGGATCAGCCCCATGGTGGCGGCAAGCCCGGACCACGACTCCACCCCCAGGCCGGGGTGGCCGGGGTGCAGCCCGCGGGCGAAATGGCGCGATGCGACGGAGGACAGCGAAGCGGCGCCCAGGACAACGGCGGCGACGACCGCGCCGGGCCAATAGGCGTGCCCCGTGGCGCGCAAGAGCGCCTCCCGGACGAGGGGGTTCGGGATCACGAGCAGGTACGTCAGGGCGTGTCCGACCACCACGCCCGCGCACGCGGCGGCCGAGACGATCAGTGCCCGACGGCGGGTTCGCGGTGTCATGGTTCCATCCAGGATATCGGCGCGTCCCCGCCTGGACACGAGGTCCGTTGGCCCGTCCGCGATGCGACGATTGGCGGGCGTCCCGGTCTTGCGGCCGGATGCGCTCGTGGCGACGCACCTCGGATACAGTTCGGGCCACCGGCCGAAGGGGGCCTTTGCGTGGAGTTCGGAGCGCACCTGCCGCTGATGTCCTGGGGGGACGAGGTGGCGCCGACGACTCCCGGGATGGCCGCGTACGCGCGCCTGGCGAACGACTCGGGGTTCGCCTGGCTCGGTGCGAACGACCACGTGGTCTACGGGCGGCCCTGGCTCGACGGCCTCGTGGCGCTGGCCTCCGTCCTCGCCGAATCTGGGTCGATGACGCTCGCCACGACGGTCGGTCTGCCCGTCGTCCGCGGGCCCGGGCCGTTCGCCAAGGCGATGGCCGCGATCGACCTGCTCTCCGGCGGGCGGCTGGTGGTGGGGGCGGGGCCGGGTTCATCCGAACGCGACTACCGGGCGATGGGCATCCCGTGGGAGGAACGGTGGCCGCGCTTCGAGGAAGCCGTCCGGGCGCTCCGGGCACTGCTGCGGCCCGGCGGGCCGGCGTTCGAAGGGACGTTCTACTCGACGACCGGGATGGAGCTGCGTCCCGGTCCGGCGCGCGAGGACGGTCCGCCCGTTTGGATCGGGTCGTGGGGCTCCGACGCGGGGCTGCGGCGGGTGGCGCGGCTCGCCGAGGGGTGGCTGGCCTCGGGCTACAACACGACGGCGGACGGATTCGCCGATGCGCTGCGACGGCTTCGGGGATACCTGGAACCGGAGGGGAAGGATCCCTCGCGGTTCCCCAACGCCCTGGTGTCGATGTTCACCTTCGTGACGGAGGTCCCCGCCGAGGCCGAGCGGGTGCTCCGGGACGTGCTGGCGCCGGCCCTGGGGCGGGACGCCGCGGAGCTCCGCGATCGGCTGCTGGTGGGACCGGCGGGGGAGTGCGCGGAGAGGGTCGCCCGGCTCGAGGCCGCCGGCGCCGAGCGGATCCTGGTCTGGCCGGTGGGCGACCCGCTGCGTCAGCTGGAGGCGTTCCGCGACGGCGTCATGAGCCGGCTGGCCGGCTGACGTCCCCGGGGACCGGCCGCTCGGCGAGTGCCCGCAGGTCGGCTCGGAGCAGCTTCCCGACGGAGCTCCGGGGAAGATGGTCCACGAACTGCACCGCGCCAGGGATCTCGTGCGGGGCGAGCCGATCGCGGACGAACGCCACCAGATCGTCTTCCGTCGCCCCGGCGCCCGGCCCGAGCACGACGAGTGCAACCAGCCCGCCGGCGGCGGACGTCACGCCCGCCTCGGCCACCGCCGGGTGCTCGGCGAGCGCCCGTTCGACGTCGCCGGGGTACACGGTTCGGTCCTCGAGCGCGATGGCGTCGGCCACGCGGTCGACGATCCACACGAACCCCTCCTCGTCGATGCGGGCGGCGTCGCCCGTGCGGAGCCACCCCTCCGGCGACAGGGCCCTCCGGGTGGCCTCGGGCTGGTTTCGGTAGCCGAGCATGACGTTCGGACCGCGGACCAGCAGCTCGCCGGTCGCGCCGGGCGGCACGTTCTCGCCCCGGACGTCGGCGACCCTGACGTCGACCAGCAGCGGGGGCTTCCCGGCCGAGCCGAGCTTGCGGAGCGCGTCCCCCGGGTCGAGGAGCAGTGCGAGCGGCGCCGCCTCCGACAGTCCGTACCCCTGCTGCATGGTGACGCCCCGGTCGAGGTAGGTCCGGATGAGCCGCTCCGGCACGGGCGCGCCTCCCGTCATGATGAACCGAACGCTCGACAGGTCGGCCGTCGGCCACCGTTCGGCCCTGGTGAGCGCGTCGAGGCTGTCCGGATTGCCGAACCCCACGGTGACCCGGTGGCGTTCCATCAGGGCGAGGATCTCGTCGGGGGTTCCCTCGGTGGGCACGATCACGGTGCCGCCCATGAACAGGACCGGCAGCACGTTGACGCCGACCCCGCCGACGCGGAAGAACGGCGCGATGGCCGGCGTGACGTCGTCGCTGCGGAAGTCCGCGCAGCTCAGGAAGTTCACGACGTTCCACGTCACGTTGGCGTGGGTCAGCAGGATCCGCTTGGGCGCCCCGGTGGTGCCGGACGTATGGGGGAGGAGACAGACGTCGTCCATGCCGACCGCGCGGTCGACCGGGGCCTCGGATGACCCGGCGACGAGCGTCTCGTAGTCGAGCGCCCCGCCGGCCGGATGGGACACGGCGATCAGGTGCCGGACCGACGGCGGCAGGGGTTCCGGACCTTCGGGTGCGTTCCCGATCAACACGCACGGTTCGGCGGTCTCCATGACCGGGCCGATCTGGTCCGGGGGCAGCCGGTGGTTCACGGGCGCGACGGCGGCGCCGATCGATCCGGCCGCGAAGAATGCCTCGAGGAACGCGGGGTGGTTGGGTCCGAGCCAGGCGACGCGATCGCCGAGCTCCACGCCCATATCGATCAGGGCGCCCGCCAGACGGCGGATCCGGCCGGCCGACTCGGCGTAGGTGAACTCGCGGTCGCCCCAGATGATGGCGACCGAGTCCGGCGCGACCCGGGCGCGCCGTTCGATCCACGAACCGACGCCCGGCCCCTGCCGAGGGCTCGTGACGACGCGCTGCGCCGGTGGCGCGTCGAGCCGGATCGACGAGCGGTCACCCCTCATTGCCGAACCTCCCCGGAGCTGTTCGGCGTCAGTGTGGCACGATGCTCACCCCTCGAGGCGCGGAAGGCCCCAGAGCATGTCGTACAGGACGTGCGGCCGCCCGTCCGCGTCGAAGACCCCGAAGGTCACCGTGGGGGTGTCGGGGTCGGCTGCATCGACCAGGAACGTCCGCTCGTCGATCGGGAGGGCCTCCGTCTCGCTGCCCGCTTCCCTCAGCACGAGCGAGCTCGCGGTGGACTCGACCTCGACCCGCCGGTCAGGCCACGCGTAGTCGCCCGCGAAGCGGGTGAGCTCTGCGGCCGGCCCCTCGGAGGGCGCCAGACGGAGGGGCGGCATCGTGACGCCGAAGAGTGGCTCCACGAGCCGGGGGAGGAGCGACCGGTACAGGGCGCGTCCCGTTCCGCTGTTCGTCACGAGGACCACCGCCGCGCGACGCTCGGGCAGGAAGCGGAGCACGGATCGCTCCCCGCTGATGAGGCCGTCCCATCCCCAGACGGGACCGCCCTCCCAGTCGAACCGGGCCCAGCCCAGGCACCAGGCGTCGAGCCAGCCCTGGATGCGCGGCTCGGCCTGGACCGCGCGCAGCCCGTCGAGCGACGGGTCCTCGATGTGCACCGCGGCGAACGCGAGCAGATCGGCGACGGGCGAGATCATCGTCGTCCCGGCCGGTCCATAGGCCCGCGTCGTCAGGGGTTCGACCGGAACGGGTCCGTCGGGGGTGACGTCGTGCCCCATGGCGCGCGCCTCGGCGGCCGCGTCCGTCGCGAACGACGTGCCGGCCATCCCGGCGGGGCCGAACAGGTGCTCCCGCATGGCGTCCTCCCACGGGGTCCCGGTCGCGGTCTCGATCACGCGTCCGAGCACGCACCACCCCAGGTTGCTGTACGACCAGACCCCGCTCCCGATCCGACCCTCGGCCGCGCCCGCCACGAGCCGTGCGAGTGCTCCGTCGTCCGTGTCCCGATGCTCGTCGAAGCCGAACTCGAGGTCGGCCCGCAGCGGGATTCCGGAGCGGTTGGCCAGCAGGTCCCGGATCGTCCCCCGCTCGGCCCAGTCGCTGCCACGGAGCTCGGGGACGTGGGTCGCGATCGGGTCGGTGAAGGAGAGACGGCCCGATCCCTGCAGACGGGCGATCACGGTCGCGACCATGGACTTCGTCAGCGATCCGGCGCTGAAGCGCGTGGCCGCCGTGACCGGTGACCCGGTCGTGACGTCCGCGACGCCGTGGTACGCCGTCACGACCTCCGCGTCACGGAGCATCCCGATCGCGGCGCCCGGCACGGAATGCGCCGATGCGTGCTCGGCGAGGAGCGCCCGGAGGTCGTGCTCGTCCACGCGACGTGGCGCGGTCGTTCCGTCGTGCGCTGCGTCTACGCGTCGGCCGTCGCCGGAAGGGCTTCGATCCAGGAGACGTCGAACGCCCGGTAGGAGTCGAGCACCTCCCGCTTGCCTCCGGAGGACTCACCGTAGAACTCGAACCACGCGCCCCGTCGTTCGTAGCCGGCCGCCTGGACCCTCTTCGTGGCCTCGCGTCCCCTTCCGGGCGTGAATCGGATCAGGTACTCCCGCATCGAAGGCCTCCTTGCCCTCGGACCTGGCCGCCGCGGAGCCGACTGCGGGCGGCACGGATCAAGAATAGTTGGGCCGGGCAGCGGCCACGGGACACCACAGGCGGCGGGCGTCGCTTGACCGGCGCCAGGATACCGGGTATACAGGCGTTCACGTGGTCGAATACTCGGTATAGGAGGTCAGCCCATGTCGATCGCCATGAGCGTGCTCGCCATCCTGGAGGAAGGGCCGACGTACGGGCTCCGGCTGAAGAACGCGTTCGAGGACCGCACCGCACAGATGTGGCCGCTCAACGTCGGGCAGGTGTACAGCACGCTGCGCCGTCTGGAGCGCGACGGGCTCGTCCACGGCCTGGAGGAGGGACCGGAGGCCCGGAAGCGGTACGAGATCACCCCTGCGGGGCGGGACGCCCTGCGCTCCTGGTTCGACACGCCGACCCGGATGCTGCCGCCGGCGAGGGACGAGCTCGTGCTCAAGCTGGTGATGGCGGTCGACCGTGACGGGGTCCACCTGGCGGAAGTGATCCAGGCGGAACGCCGCGGCGCCGTCGAGACGCTGCAGGAGCTCACCCTCATGAAGCGCGACGGCTCGGCCGATTCGGACCTCGGCTGGGCGTTGCTGCTCGACTCGTTGATCTTCCAGACCGAGGCCCGCGTCCGGTGGCTGGATGACAGCGAAGCCCGGCTGGCTCGCCATCTGAGCGCGGGAACGGCGGCCCGGGCACACCGCCCGGTTCCGGAGGCGGAGGAGGTCAGGCGATGACCGCCCTCGTCGAGTGGGACGACGTGACGAAGGTGTTCGGCAGCGGGCACGTGCAAGTCGACGCCCTCTCCCACGTGTCGCTGCAGGCGCTCCGGGGCGAGCTGGTCGCGGTGATGGGCCCGAGCGGATCGGGCAAGTCGACGATGCTGTCCGTGGCAGGCGGTCTCGACCGGCCGACCTCGGGGCGGGTGGTCGTGGACGGCGAGGACCTGTCCACGATGGGGGCGGCCGAGCTCGCGCTGGTGCGGCGCCGGCGGGTCGGGTACGTGTTCCAGCAGCTCAACCTCATCGACGGCCTGACCGCGGAGGAGAACATCTCCCTGCCCCTGGAGCTGGACGGCATGAGCGGTCGCCGGGCGCGCTCGGCCGCCCGGACGACGCTCGCGCTCGTCGAGATGCGCGACCTGGCCGGCCGGTTCCCCGAGGAGCTCTCCGGCGGCGAGCAGCAGCGGGTGGCCATCGCCCGTGCCGTCGTCGGGGACCGCGCGCTGTTGCTCGCCGACGAGCCGACCGGCGCCCTCGACTCCTCGACCGGGGAGGCGGTGCTCCGCCTGCTTCGGGCGCAGTGCGACCGTGGAGCCTGCGTGATCCTGGTGACCCACGATGCCCGCCTGGCCGGGTGGGCGGACCGGGTGGTGTTCCTCCGAGACGGCCGGATCGTGGACCAGACCGGTCCCCGTTCGGGCCCCGAAGTCCTGCTGCGCGAGCCGGCACGGCGATGAAGGCCTCCGGGCTCGGCGCGGTCGCGCGGATCGCGGTCCGACAGGCGAGGAGCAGCCCGTGGCGCAGCGTCCTCGTGGCCGCCTTGATCGCCCTCCCGATCGCCGCCCTCTCGGCGACGGCGATCGCCATCCGCACCGTGGCGCCCGCCGCAGGACAGGTGGTGACGGAGACGATGGGGTCGACGGACATCGTGCTCCGGCAATGGCCTTCAGGGCTCCGGCCCGGCGCCCTCCGCCGCGAGCTCCCCGCCGGCGCCCGGGTGGTGACCGCCAGGGGCGTGTACACGCAGAACGTGATCCGCGGGTCGACGATCTATCTCCCCGTCCGGGAGCTCTCCGTTCCCGTGGATCGACCGCCGGTGCTCGGGATGTTTCGCCTCCTGCAGGGGCGAGCACCCGCCGCGCCGGACCAGGCGGCCGTCGACCCCCGGACCCTCGCCGCCCTGGGAGCGCGGGTCGGGGACAGCGTCGAGCTCGAGGACGTCGGGCTCACCCTGACGGTGACGGGAACCCTGGTCGATCCGGAGCACGTGTCCGACGGGATCGCGCTGGTGGGGCCGGGAACCCTCGACCACACGCCCGGCGCCGGGCTCCTCGAGGTCTGGATCGAGGCGCCGAAGGACGGTTCGGCCGCCGAGGTCGCCGCGACCCTGTCGAAGCACCCGCGGCTCGCCGGCTTCCTGACGCGCGACGACGTCGCCCGCGCCCACGGCGGCGAGGAGCTCACGGCCAACGCCGGGGCATTCGCGGCCGGGGCGCTGGCCCTGTTCGGCACCGGACTGATCGTCGCTGCGGCGTTCGTGGTCGGGGCCCGCCGGCAGCTCCGGACGCTGGGGCTGCTCGGCGCGCAGGGCGGCGAGCCGCGCCATCTCCGGGCCGCCGTGCTGTTCGGAGGCGTGGCGCTGGGCCTCGCCGGCTCGCTGCTCGGTGTGGTGCTGGGCGTTGCGGGGGCGTTCGCCCTGCATCCGTACCTCACCCGCATCTCCGACCGGCTGGTCGGCCCCCTCCGGTTTCCACCGCTGCCGCTGCTCGGCGCCGTCGTGCTGGGAACGGCGGCCGCCACCCTCGCCGCGCTTGCTCCGGCGCGGGCGGCCGGCAGGCTCGCCACGCTCGACGCGCTGGCCGGACGCACACCGCCCGCGCGCAGCGCCGGCCGGGTCGCCGCCGCCGGCTTCGTGTTCGTTGCGGCAGGTGCGGGCCTCACTGCGTGGGGAACCGTGGCCCACAAGGCTGCGGTGATCACCGCGGGACTGGTGATGCTGGTCGGAGGGTTCCTGCTCGGCATCCCCCTGCTCATCGCGTGGCTCGGCCGCATCGCCGGCCGCCTCCCGACCCTGCCGAGGATCGCCGCGCGCGACCTGGCCAGGAACGGGCGACGCACCGGAGCCGCGCTGGGCGCCGCCACCATCGCGCTGGCCCTGCCGGTCGCCGTCGCCACCTCGACCCTGTCCAACGAGGCCTCGGAGCAGCGCATCCCGTATCTCGCGCCCGACCAGTTGACGGTGAGCGTTTCGCCGCGGGGCCCCGGTCAGCCCGCGTCGCTCCTTCGACACCGCGCGCATCTCGTGGTCGGGAAACTGCGTGCCGCCTTCCCCCGGGCCGTCATCGTCCCGCTCGTTCCCGCGCGCGCCGCCGGCCTCCGTGTGAAGCCGAGCAGAGCGAACTCGGCCCAGGCCATGGTGTATGCCTCGGGAGGCCCGCGGACCGCTCCGGGCGGCGTCCCGTACGTCCCGGGCGGCATCGTCTGGATCGGTGGGCCGGGCCTGCTGCGGGCGTTCCACGCCGAGGACGGCATCGGGGCCCTCGAAGGCGGCAAGGTCGTGTCGATCGGGCCCGGCGGAACGGACGGCGACGTCGTGCACCTGAACAACGACCTCGGCATCGGATCGAAGGATCTCCCGGCCGCGGAAGCCGGCGCCACCACCTTCGGCGCGCTCACCAGCAGTGGCGAGTACAACTACGTGATGGCTCCCGACGCGGCCGCCCGAGCGGGGCTGGAGCCCTTCCGGCCGCGGGACTCGGAGCTCCAGCTCATCCTGCGAGCGCCCCGGCCGCTCGGCGAGGACGACATCGAGCGGGCGAAGGCCATCGCCGCGGCGCAGCCCGGTGTGTCCGTGCTGAGCCTCCGGGACCTCGGGGGCCACAGCACGTACCTGCGGACGGTCCTCCTGCTCGGCGCCAGCGCCGTGGCTCTCGCCATCCTGGCGGTCGTGCTCGCGCTGCTCGGCGCCGAGTCGCGCAAGGACCGCTCCATCCTGGTGGCTGTGGGCGCCGGACCGGGGACACGGCGGAGGCTGGCCGCGTCAGGCGGCTTCCTCGTGGCCGCGGTCGCGGCCCTCCTCGCGGTTCCCACCGGCTTCGCTCCGGTCGCCATCAACCTGGTGTCGCAGCGGATCGGGAACATCGTGGTCGTTCCATGGACGACGATCGCTCTCGTGGTCGTCGGTGTGCCGGTCGTGGCGGCCGTGCTGGCCGGCGCCGGCTCCCGCGAGCCCGGGGCCACCCAGCTGCTCCACCCGATCGCGTAGCCGTTCCGCGAGTCGTGGGCGACGTCGCGACGACGACCATGCCGTGCTCAGTCGCGTCGTCGAGCCGTATGGAGGCGGAGTGCGCCCGACACGCCCTTCAGCTCGACGGGCCCGATCTCCGCGAACGCCACCGCCAGGCCCTCGGCCACGTCCGCCACCTCCTGGCTCACGACCACCTCGCCCGGTCTGGCGTACTCGGCGATCCGCGCCGCGATGTTCACGGTCCGGCCGAAGTAGTCGCCCTCCTGGAAGACCACCGGCCCGGCATCGATCCCGACCCTTGCGGGCGGGAGGCCGCGGTTGGCCACTCCCTCCACCATGTCGAGCGCCGACAGCACGCTCTGGCCCGCGGCCGGGAAATAGAACATCACGCCGTCGCCGAGCCACTTCACCGGCGCCCCTCCGTATTCCTGTGAGGATCGCCGGACGAGGGCGGCGAGCCGCTCGGCCAGATCCGCGGCGGCCGCATCCCCTTGTTCCTCGGTCAGCCGCGTATAGCCGGTGATGTCGAGGAAGGACACCGCCGGCGGACGGTGCAGTCGATCGAGGAGGCCGGCGGCTTCCAGCGCGCTCTCGACGCGCTCGACGGCGCTCTTCGTCCAGGCGTGTTCCTGTTGCGCATGGTAGACGGCGAGGAGCGCGCGCTCGAGAAGCGGTGCCAACCGGGACCCGATGTCCGCCTGGGTCTCCAGCATCTCGGCCTCCGTCATGCCCTTCTCCAGGAGGGGAAGCTCGAGCTCGGTGGTCCAGGCGTCGGTCTCGGTCTCCGCCATCCGGCGCAGACCGTCCGCCCAGACCCGAAGCCACCGCGCGATGGCGACGGGCCGGAACCCGGAGGACAGCAGGAGCTCGATCATCGGCACGACCGACAGCTCGTCCTCGCGGACGGGGTCCTCCGGCCGCGGTTCGGGGTACCCGACGGCCTCTCGGGTCAACTTCAGGAGGTCCAGGGGGAGGCCGGTCCGTTCGCCCAGCTCCCGGAACGTCTCGCCGCTGATCTCGGCGAAGGGATCGAATGCGGCCGCATCCAGGAAGGAGAACGAGAGCGACCCGTCGCGGACGGCGGTGGCCATCCCGTCGAGGGGCACGCCCGCCCGCTCCAGGTTGTGGACCCATCGGGCCCTCAGGACGTCGCCGTGGGTGTACCCCTCGCCGGCCCGGGGCCTCAGGATCCCGGCCTCGACCAACCGGTCGACGTAGGCGGGATCGGTGCCGGCCCTGTGGGCCACCTCCTCGCGTGTGTGCTCACGCACCGGCATCGATCTTAGCCGCGGGCCCGAAGCCGGGCCGCTCCGTGCGGAACCGACGCTCAGGGGGCCGAGTGGCCCGAGGGCTTGAAGGTGGCCTTCACCGTCCGATCCGTGCTCACCACCAGGTGACAGGCGCCGGTTCCGGTGCACTTCCCGCTCCAGCCGGCGAACTTCGATCCATGTGCCGGCGTGGCCGTCAGGGTCACCTTCGTGCCGACCGCGTACCGGTGGGAACAGGCGGCCGGGCAGGCGATCCCCGCGGGAGCGCTCTTCACGTGCCCCGTTCCGGAGCCTGCGAGCGCGACCGCGAGCGTCGGCCCGGCAATCCTGAGATGGCTCAACGTGTTCGCGCCGCCCGAGACCACGTACAGGTTCTGGCCCGATCGTGCCAGTCCTCCCGCGAAGTCGAGCACGTCGGCCGGGGTCGTGGGCCTGCAGCCGCTCAGGTCGCCGATGCAGCCTCCGAAGATGGGAGCTCCGGTCGATCCGAGGCGGAGGTGGCCGATCCCGTGGGCGGTCGCCACGTAGAGGTCCTCGCCGTCGTCCAGCAGCCTCGCGGCGCCGTCGAGCGCGGACGCGGGATGGATGGCGCTGCATCCGGTGCGGCTGCCCACGCACCGGACGAAGCCCGGGATCCCGGCCGAGTCGAGCGAGAGCTCGCTCACGTCGCCGCTGTCGGCCGTGTTGTTGGTCCCCGTGGCATAGAGATGGTTCCCGCCGATCGCCGTCCCCGCCGCGACCGCGAGTGCCGTCCCCGGGTTGGTGGAGGTACATGGCGCGTTGACGCCGATGCAGCCGGAGAACGACGGCGCTCCATCGGCGGCAAGCCGCAGCCGGCTGACGTCCGACCCGAAGGAGGCGGCCACGTACAGATCGTTCCCCCGGAACGCCATCTGGGCCGCGCCGTTCAGGGCGGAGGAGGGGTCGACCGCCGTGCATCCGGAGGCGGAGCCGATGCAGCCGCCGAACGTCGGATCGCCGTCCGCATCCAGCGTGAAGTCGCTCACACCGAGCAGCGAGGTCACGTACAGGCGCCGGCCGTGGACCGCCGCGAGGCCTGCGCCAGCGTGGAACGGGTCGGCCGAACCGGTTGCCGCGCAACCCGTCAGATCCCCCACGCACCCCTCGAAGCTCGGCGCGCCGGCCGTGTTCAGCGTGAGGTGACTCACGTCCCTGCCGCCTCCCGCGGTGACGTACAGGTTCTGCCCGCTGACCGCGACCCCGTCCGCTCCGTCGAGCGCGCCGGCCGGCACCGTGTGTGTGCAGCCGGACAGGTCGCCCACGCAGCCGACGAATGACGGGTCGCCGTCGGCGGGAAGCCGGAAGTGGTCGACCGCGTTCCCGCCCGAGGCCGCGACGTAGAGGTCGTGGCCGGACACGGCGACCGAGGCCGCGCCGTCCAGCGCCTTCCTGGGAGTGGTCGCGGTGCACCCGTGATGGTCGCCCACGCAGCCGGCGAAGGTCAGGTGGCCGACGGCCGCCCGCGCGATGCCGGGAAGCACGCCGATCGCCACCACGACCAGCGCCACGAGTCCTGCCCGGACGCCCCGACGCACCGGGGGAGTTCGGCCTTCGACGTCGACGAGTCGCATGCTGCTCAGCCCCCCTCGCGACCCCCCGATAATTCGAGCCGCGATCGTATCGCCGCCCGCCCCAACGGACCAGGCGTGCAGGTGCGCTGCGGGGCTCACCCGTTGGGCTGGGAGGCTCCCGATGCCGAGAGCCAGCGGGCGGCCCGTTCGAGGACGGGGTCGCCGCCGTCCGTCGGATCCGAGCTCACCAGCACGTCCGGCATCACGGAGCCTCCGTACACGTGCCCTGATCCGTCCACCGCGACGCTGGTGGTCACCTGCAACCATGCGCCGTCCGAGAGGGTGTACGTCGACGGGGAGCCGGTCGCACCGGCCGTGGGGGAACCGATGAACCGCGCTCCGGGGTGGGATTGCAGAGCGATCAGGGCGGCCTCTCCGGAACTCGCGGTGGACTGGCCCGCGAGAAGCGCGAGCCTGCCGTGGATGGGAGCCGGTGGCGTCCCGTAGGCGGCCACGACCCGGGAGGAACCATCGCCCCCTCCCCGGTAGCCGACATTCCCCCCGCGAACGAGAAACCACGTGGTCCCGTGCACCGCGTCCCGATACCCGAGCGGAAGCGGGGAGCCGAGCATCGGCTCGACCGCGGCGAGCATGGGGAGGGCGTCACCCCCGTAGTCCTCCCGAAGGTCGACGATCCAGCCGTCGCGGGGGTGGAATAATCGGAGCACGCGCCAGGCGGCATGGACATAGGCCCTCGCGTTGTCGCTCGTGGGTGGGAAACCCAGCCCGGGCATGGTGAGGATCCCCGCTCCGCCCTCGAGCCGTCCGACCGGTACGCTCGCCATGTTCTCGAGCGTTCCCTGCCATGAGCCCTGCTGGTCGGGCGGGACGATCTCGCCGTGACGGTCCCCGAGGTCGTCGAGCACGGCTGAGATCGCCGGATAGACGTCGGCCACCCCGCGGGCTCCCCGGGCGAGGCGGGCCGCCCTGCGGGCGATGTCCGGCCAGGCCACACCCACGGCGTAGTAGTCGTTGTCGTGGATCAGCCGGAGGGCGTGCTCGAGATAGGAACGCGCGGCGAAGCTCATGGTCGAAGGGGGAGACGGTGCCGGGGAGGGGCTGCTCCGAACGCCGGAAGGACCACTGCAGGCAGAGGCAAGAACCGTGACAGCCGCAGCCATCACACCCGCCCTGACCCACCGATCCGTCATGTCACACCTTGTCAAACGGGGGTGCCCCCAAAATGCCGCAGTCGAGGGCGAGGAAGTCCACCGTATGGAAGCCCGTACCGTTGAGGGTTCGTAGCCTGTGCTGGGCGGCGGCGTGTGGCCCGCGCCCGCGGAGCTGGCGATCAGC
>DATBHM010000175.1:0-6432 GCA_036557505.1 Actinomycetota bacterium
GACACGGGCCGTGTCGTCATCGAAGGACGAGACGTCACACAGGGCGGGACGAACGTGAATCGGATCCGCCAACGGATCGGGATCGTGTTCCAGTCGTTCAACCTGTTCCCGCACATGACCGTGCTGCGGAACATCACGCTCGGTCCGACCGAGGGGCTCGGGCAGTCCAAGAAGGAGGCCGAGGCCAAGGCGGACGAGCTCCTGCAGCGGTTCGGCCTCGCGGACAAGCGGGACGACTACCCCGACCGGCTGTCCGGTGGCCAGCAGCAGCGGGTGGCGATCGTGAGAGCGCTGGCCATGCAGCCCCGGTTGATGCTGCTCGACGAGGTCACCAGCGCGCTCGACCCCGAGCTGGTGGCCGAGGTGCTGAATGTGATCAAGGAGCTCGCCGCCGGCGGGATGACCATGCTCATCGCGACCCACGAGATGGGGTTCGCCCGCGACATCGCCGACCGGGTGGTGTTCCTCGACGGCGGCCGGATCCTGGAGGAGGGCCCGCCGGAGAAGATCTTCAGCCACCCCGAGAACGAACGGACCCGCGCGTTCCTGCAGCGGATCATCGAGGCCGGCCGGCTGTAGGGTTCCGGGCGGACGACGCCCGACACGAACGACGCCTGGAGAACGACATGGACGAACACCAGATGGAGATCGGAGCCCTCAAGCGGACGCCGCTGTTCGCCGGGCTCGGCGACGACGACCTGCGGAACGTGGTCGCGATGGGGACCCACTCCCACTTCGACGCCGGCCAGAACATCGTCGAACAGGGCGACACCGGCGACGGCATGTACGTCGTCCTCGAGGGCAGGGCGCAGGTGGACGTCGGCGGCCGATTCCACAACCTGGAGCCCGGCGCGTTCTTCGGCGAGATGGCCATGATCGCCCGCCGCAAGCGCTCCGCGACGGTGAAGGCGGTGGAGCCGGTCACGGCCATGGTGGTCACCGCCGACGACTTCCGCGAGTTCCTGCTCGAACACCCCAGCGTTGCCGTCGCCATGCTGGAGGGCCTCGTCGACCGCCTCCGCGAGGTCCAGGAGCGCGTCGACGCCTGGATGGCCTGAACCGCCTCGAACCGGTTTCTGCGCAAGGCAACCCGGGTACCGCTCAAGTGCGAGCGGTACCGATCGACGAGCCCGCCCCGATCCGACCGCCACCTGCTGGTGAGCCTGGATGGGAGGTGTTCGGATGGGAGCTCGGGCCGAACGGAACGACCAGGAGGTCGTCGAGACCGACGTCCCACAGCGGATGGATCGGCTGCCGTGGAGCCGGTGGCACTGGCTGGTCGTCATCGCCCTCGGGGTCACGTGGGTGCTCGACGGGCTCGAGGTCACGATCGTCGGCGCGATCGCCTCCGTGCTCCAGCGGCCCGACACCCTGTCCCTGTCGGCCACCGAGATCGGCCTCGCCGGGAGCATCTACATCGTCGGCGCGGTCGTCGGCGCGTTCACGTTCGGCTACCTGACCGACCGGCTGGGCCGCAAGCGGCTGTTCATGTGGACGCTGCTGGTGTACCTCGTCGCGACCGTGGCCACCGCGTTCTCGTGGGCGGCCATCCCGTTCTTCGTGTTCCGGTTCTTCACTGGGATGGGCATCGGCGGCGAGTACGCGGCCATCAACTCGGCCACCGAGGAGCTGAACCCGGCCCGCGTGCGCGGCCGCGTGGAGCTCGCCATCAACGGCTCGTGGTGGGCCGGCACGGCGGCCGGCGCCGCGCTCACGCTGATCGTCCTCAACCCGGCGCTGTTCTCGCCGAACGTCGGCTGGCGGCTCGCCTTCGGGCTGGGCGCGGTCCTCGGGCTCGGCGTCCTGCTCATCCGGAGGCTGCTCCCGGAGAGCCCCCGCTGGCTGATGACCCACAACCGCGAGGAGGAGGCCGAGGAGGTCGTCTCCGACATCGAACGCCAGGTCAAGGAGTACACGGGCCGCCCGGAGCTGCCGCAGCCCGAGGGCGACCCGATCCAGATCCACCCCCGCGACCACACGCCGCCCCGCGAGATCTTCCGCACGATGTTCCGCGACGACCGCAAGCGGACGGTGCTGGGGCTGACCCTGATGGCCGCGCAGGCGTTCGTCTACAACGCGGTCTTCTTCACGTTCGGGCTGGTGCTGACCACGTTCTTCAAGGTGCCCGATCAGAGCGTGGGGCTGTACATCCTGCCGTTCGCGGTGGGGAACTTCCTGGGGCCGTTCCTGCTGGGGCCGCTGTTCGACTCGATCGGGCGGCGGACGATGATCGCGTTCAGCTACATCGCGTCGGGCGTGCTGCTCGCGGTGACCGGCTGGATGTTCAGCCAGGGGATCCTGTTCACGAGCGGGTGGTCCATCACGATCGCCTGGTCGATCATCTTCTTCTTCGCGTCGGCCGGCGCCAGCGCGGGCTACCTGACGGTGAGCGAGATCTTCCCGCTGGAGATTCGGGCGAACGCCATCGCGTTCTTCTTCGCCATCGGCACCGGGATCGGCGGCATCATCGGGCCGCTGCTGTTCGGCAAGCTCATCGACACCGGCAAGGAGTCCATGGTGGCCGTCGGGTACTGGATCGGCGCCGGGGCGATGATCCTCGCCGGGGTCGTCGAGGCGTTGATCGGGGTCGACGCCGAGCAGAAGCCGCTCGAGGAGGTCGCGCAGCCGCTCTCCGCGGAGTCGGACACCGCCTCCGTCAGCGAGGGCGGACGCCAGGAGGCTGGCTCGGGTTCCCCGTCGCCGAGGGACCGCAGGGCGGGCTGAGGCCGGGACGTCCGCCCGGCCGCGCCCTCCGGGGTGCCAGCGGAGCGTGTCGGCGGGGGCCCCTACACTTGGTGCGTGCCTGAGTTCAAGGTCGTCGCCGATTTCGAACCGACCGGGGACCAGCCGGCCGCCATCGACCGGCTGGCCGAGGGCGTCATGCGCGGCGACGACTACCAGACGCTGCTCGGCATCACGGGTTCGGGCAAGACGTTCACGATCGCCCACATGATCGAACGGGTCCAGCGCCCGACCCTGGTGATCAGCCCCAACAAGTCGCTCGCTGCGCAGCTGGCCAACGAGTTCCGGCGGTTCTTCCCCAACAACGCCGTCGAGTACTTCGTCAGCTACTACGACTACTACCAGCCCGAGGCGTACGTCCCGTCGACCGACACCTACATCGAGAAGGACTCGTCGATCAACGACGAGATCGAACGCCTCCGCCACTCCGCGACCGCCGCGCTGTTGACGCGCCGGGACGTGCTGATCGTGGCGAGTGTCTCGTGCATCTACGGGCTGGGGTCGCCCGAGGAGTACATGGGGCAGATCCTTCGGGTCCACACGGGCACCAAGCTCGACATGGACTTCGCCATCCGCCGCCTGGTCGACATCCAGTACCAGCGCAACAACCAGTCGCTGGCGCGGGGGCGGTTCCGGGTGCGCGGCGACACGCTCGAGGTGCACCCCGCGTACGAGGAGACCGTCCTGCACATCGAGTGGTGGGGCGACGACATCGAGAAGATCACCCGGCTCGACCCCGTGACCGGCGAGGTCGTGCAGGACCTCAACGACGTCACGGTGTACCCGGCCACGCACTACGTCGCCGGCGAGGACAAGATGAAGCGGGCCATCCGGGGGATCGAGGATGAGCTCTCACTGCGGCTCGCCGAGCTCGACTCCGCCGGCAAGCTGCTCGAGGCGCAGCGCCTGCGCATGCGCACCACCTACGACCTCGAGATGATGCGCGAGATGGGATTCTGCTCCGGGATCGAGAACTACTCCCGGCACATCGACGGCCGCGCCGCCGGCACCGCCCCCTACACGCTGCTCGACTACTTCCCCGACGACTGGCTGTGCGTGATCGACGAGTCGCACGTCACGGTTCCGCAGCTGCACGGGATGTACGAGGGCGACATGTCGCGGAAGGGGACGCTCGTCGACTACGGGTTCCGGCTGCCGAGCGCGATGGACAACCGGCCGCTGCAGTTCGAGGAGTTCGGCGAACGCGTCCAGCAGGTCGTGTACATGTCGGCGACGCCGTCCCCGTACGAGCTGCACGTCTCGAAGCAGGTCGTCGAACAGGTCGTGCGGCCGACGGGTCTGATGGACCCGGAGGTCCAGATCCGCCCCACGAAGGGGCAGGTCGACGACCTGATGGAGGAGATCCGCCGCCGGGCCGAGGCCAACGAACGGGTACTCGTCACCACGCTCACCAAGAAGATGGCCGAGGACCTCACCGACTATCTGATCGAGATGGGGATCCGGGTGCGGTACCTGCACAGCGAGGTCGACACCGTGCAGCGCATCGAGATCATCCGGGACCTCCGGCTGGGGGAGTTCGACGTGCTGGTGGGGATCAACCTGCTGCGGGAGGGGCTGGACCTCCCCGAGGTGTCGCTGGTGGCGATCCTCGACGCGGACAAGGAGGGGTTCCTGCGGAGCGAGACGTCGCTGATCCAGACCATCGGGCGGGCCGCGCGGAACGTGTCGGGGACCGTGATCATGTACGCCGACGAGGTCACCGACTCGATGAAGCGCGCGATCAGCGAGACGCAGCGCAGGCGCGGGATCCAGGAGGAGTACAACCGGGAACACGGCATCGACCCCCAGTCGATCCGCAAGGAGGTCACCGACATCCTGCTGGCCATGCAGGCCGACGGGGTCGGGGGGCGGTCCGGGCGGGGTCGCCAGACGACGCCCGACCGCCAGCGCCGCCGCCGCGACCACCCGGAGATGCCCACCGAGGAGCTCCAGCGCCTCATCCAGACGCTCGAGGAGGAGATGCACCAGGCCGCCCGCGACCTCCGGTTCGAGTACGCGGCCCGCATCCGCGACGAGGTCAAGGACCTCCAGCGCGAGCTCGACTCGATGCGCAAGGCCGGCGTTCCGTAGCCGGGTGTCGCGTGCATCCCGTGCTCGCATGCGACGGTACCCGCGCGGTCCGCGCAGATGTCATCCTGCTCCCGACGGTGCTTCCGGGAATCGGCATGCGGACGATGTGCGAAGCGATGTACGAGGGACGTCGACCCGAGGAGGTAGATGAGTCATGTGCCTGACCTGCGGCTGCTTGCGGCCCCACGACGACATGGGCAACCCGGACAACCTCACGATCGAGGACCTCGAGAAGAGCGCGACGGCGAGCGGGGTGGGTCTCGATCAGGCCGTCCAGAACCTGGTGAAGACCGTCGACGTGGCCAAGGCCGAGACCGAGCACCACCACGCCTGAGTCCGGCCGCGACGGTCGTCCCGTCGGTGGTGGGTGCAGGGGTCGCCCTCATCCGGCAGTTCGCTGCGTGAGCTGACGCGTTCGGTCGATTGACCGCTCGGCGGACCCCCGACTCGAGATCGGTCTGCTGCGAACGCGACGAGGCGCGCCGGCGGAGATCGTGGATTCGCCCCGGTTGCCGTGCGACAGTCGCTCCGTGATGACACTCCGAGCGGCGGCGCTGTCGATTCGTGCGCCTCTGGGTTGGTTGGGGCCCGGACGGCGGGTGGAACAGGTCATGGTCGTCGTCGACGGGGACACGATCGTGTACGCGGGGGAGCCGCGGGGCGCGCCGCCGTCGGAGGTCACGGTGCTGCTCGACGGCGTGCTGCTCCCCGCCGCAGCCGACCGTCACGTCCACATGGGCCTCGCCGATCCGGGTGCGGTGCTGCTGGGCGGGGTCACGGCCGTTCGCGACCTGGCATGGCCGTCGTCCGAGATCTTTCCCCTGGCCGACGCCTCTGAGGGCCCGAGCTTCAACGGACCGCTCGTGCGCGCGGCGGGTCCGATGCTCACCGCGCCGGCCGGATACCCGACGCGTGCGAGCTGGGCACCGAGGGGAACCGGGCTCGAGATCCGCGGCGCCGCCGAGGCCGCGGAGGCGGTGAACGACCTCGCCGACATGGGCGCCGCGCACATCAAGGTGTCGCTGAACGCCGAGGCCGGCCCGACGCCGAGCGACGAGGAGCTCATCGCGATCGTCGGCGCGGCGCACGACCGCCGCCTGCCCGTGACGGCGCACGTGCAGGGCAAGGGGCAGGCCGAACGCGCCGTCGGTGCCGGGATCGACGAGTTCGCCCACTGCCCCTGGACGGAGAAGGTCCCGGACACGGTGATCGAGGGCATGGCGAAGTCGATGCGTCTGGTGTCGACGCTCGACATCCACTCCTACGGGGACGACACGCCGCAGGTCCGGGTGGCGATCGACAACCTGTTCCGGTTCGCCAGGGCCGGCGGAAAGGTCCTGTACGGCACCGATCTCGGGAACGGTCCGGTCCCGCCCGGGATCGACGTTCGCGAGGTGATGCTCCTGTTCCAGTCGGGCCTCTCGCCGGAGGCCGTGCTGACGTCGATGATGCGGGCGCCGCTGGAGCCGGGCGCCCCCGCGGACCTCATCGGTGTCGCGCGCGATCCGCTCGAGGACCTCGAGGCGCTCGGTGAGGTTCGCCTGGTCATGCGGGCCGGCCGGATCGTCCTCCAGCGCTGATCGGACCTGGCTGCGGCGT
>DATBHM010000176.1:0-19469 GCA_036557505.1 Actinomycetota bacterium
CGTCGCCGAGGCCGTCGCCGAGTGCGACCGGGAGGTCGCGGCCCGGGTGGTGTTCGATCGCCCTGGGGGAGACCCGCCCGTCATGGCCGACGTGTTCCGGGTGAAGCAGGTGATCTCCAACCTGGTCTCCAACGCGGCCAAGTACTCGCCGCCGGGGACGCCGATCGCCATCGAGACCGGCTCCCACCGGGGCATGTGCGTCGTGTCGGTCACGGACGTCGGTCCGGGGATCCCGGCCTCCGAGCACGAACGGATCTTCGAGCGCTTCTACCGCGTCGACAACGGCACGACCCGGAGGACGGGCGGCGTGGGGCTCGGTCTGTACATCGCCAAGGAGCTCGTCGAGTCGATGGGCGGCCGGCTGTGGGTCACGTCCGAGCCGGGTTCGGGTTCCACGTTCCGGTTCAGCCTGCCCCACGCGCGGCGCGACGAGGAGGCGGAGCCCGTCATCGTGACCTCGGTGGAATCGGCCGTCTGATCCGGGTCCGGCCGCCGGCCGGGGTCATCAGCCCCGGTCTGCGTGCGGATCCCGCCGCGTGACGAGCGTGGCAAGCGCGTCGACCGCCTGTCTTCGGACCTCGGGCGAGGGGTCGCCCGACACCGCTTCGGCGAGCCACCTTCCCGCTCGGGGCCCGTCGAGGCGGCCGATGGTCCGCACCGCCTCGCGGCGCACCCGGGCGACCCCGTCGGCCAGTGCCGCGGCGGCCGCGTCGGCCACCGCCGCGTCATCGAGGGCGCGCAGGGCGTCGATCCGGACCGCGGGATCGGGGTCGGAGAGCCGGGTCCGGATCCCGGCCGGGCGGGGCCGGGCCGTGGCCTGAGCCGGCGGCTCGTCCGGTCGCCGTTCCGCGGCCTCCGGGATCACGACGACATCGGACCCGGGCGGAGGCCCGGTCGCCCCCGCGGGGGGGACGTCGATCCCGAGCTCCGAGTACAGCTTCCGGAAGTCGCGGAGGGCTCGCGCCAGGCCGAACCGAGTCACGGCGTGCTCGCGAACAGCCAGGCGGTTCCGTTCGCGCTGCTCCGAGGGGACCCGGAGAGTGGCGGCGACGCCTTCGGCGAGCGCCTCGGCATCGCCGACGGGCGCCACGACGCCCGCGCCGTCGAGCACCTCGCGGACGCCGCCGGTGTCCGTCGCCACGACGGGAAGCCCGCACATCGACGACTCGATCACGGCGAGGGGCAGCACCTCCGAGCGGGACGTGACGAGCGCCACGTCGCCTTGGGCCAGGGTGGCGGGCACGTCGGCCCCAGCCCCGGCGAACACGACGGTCTCCTCCAGCCCGCCATCCCGCCGGAGTGCCAGCACCCGTTCCCAGGCCGATGGATCGAGGAGCGGCCCGGCGTGCCGGAACATGACGTCGGGGATCTCGGCGCGAACGCGTTGGGCCACCGCGAGCAGGGTCTCCGGGTCGGACTCCGGGCGGATCGGCGAGACCTGCACGACAGTGGGCCGTTCCGAACGGGGCCCGCGGGCCGGCCGGAAGGCGTCGTCGTCGAGGCCGGGCTCGACCACCGACATTCGCGCTCGAGGTGCGCCGTACGCCAGCTCCCACTGCATGGTGTGCCGGGTGGCGGGGGCGATCCGATCGGCGAGCCGGTACACGGTGCGCGCCACCGCCCCCGAGACGACGCCGGCGAAGCGCTGCAGGTGGAACGGCACGCCTTCGCCGTCGAGGGCCAGGGAGGCCTCACGGGGCGCCACGGCGTGCTCGGAGAGCAGGAGCCGGGTGCCATGCTGCGCCCTCGCCAGGACGCCGGGGAGCGCGGAGAACCCGGCGGCGGTCGCGTGGACCAGGTCCACGCGCGGAATGTCGTACGTCGTCGCGGCGAGCATCCGCCCCAGCCACGACAGGGCCGTCGCTCCCTCGTCGATGGACGGCAGGTCCCCGGTCGTCCACGCCTCGCCCCCGCCGTCGTCCGACTCCCCGCGGTGGGCTCGGACCAGCAGGTGGTCTCGGACGACGCCCCAGGTGGCCGGGCTCCGCCACACCACCGCGGGGTCCCATCGCCGGAACGCCACCTGGAGGTCGAGCAGGATTCCGGCCAGCCGTTCACCCGGTCCGTCGGGATCGACCGTGGCCTCCAGGAACGCCCCGACCAGCGGGACGAACGCCCCCTCGACCTCTCCCTCGCTCGGCCGCGTACGCCGGCCCGTCGGCGACCCGTCTCCCCAGCCGTCGAGGGGCGGACCGCTCCACGGCGGGACCACGATCTGGCGCTCGAGGTTCGACGGCGCCGTCTCGCGGAACCGCCGGGCCCCGACCGACCACACCTCGAAATCGACGTCGTGCAAGCCCGACACGAGCGACTCGACCAGCGTCCCGGCGGGGCCGGGCAGGCCGGTGTCCGGCTCCTCGATGGTCAGGAGCACCTTCGGACGCGCCGAGGCGTCGTTGCCGGACGCCGCCGGCGCGGTACCCCGCACTCCCATGGCCGAAGCCTAGGTCGGGTGCCCGACGGGGGCATCCTCCGAACGGGCCACAGGCGACCGGGTCGGACGACGGACCCGGTCTAGGTCGGTAGTCCCACCACAATCCAGTCGAATCCGGGACATCCAGCCCGGCGGCGCCGGGCCAGATCGGGCAGGCTCGGCCGGCTACTGGGGTCCCGGACCCGGATCCCCCGCCTGGAGGCGCTTCAGCGCGTCCTCGGCCGCCGAGACCACCTCGAGCACAGGATCCGACAGGAACGCCTGCTTCACGGCCTCGAACGCCCGCTCGTCGCCGATCTCGCCCAGCAGGCCGACCGCACGCACGCGGATCGACTCGACCGGGTCGGACAGCGCCCGGATCAGCCCGTCGACCCCCCGTTCGCCACGGATCGCGCCGAGGGCCTCGACCGCGCGGAGGCGGTCGTTGGCGTCCATGGACCCGAGCCGGGTGAGGAACACGTCGGGGCCCACCAGGCTCTCCAGAAGGTGACCGACCGTGCCGGCGAGCTCCGAATCGTCCTCCATCAGGATGTCGACCAGGGGATCGACCGCGGAGTTGCCCATCCGGGCCAGCACCTCGCCCGCGGGCCGCCGGAGCGACGGGTTGGTGAGCGCGAGGGCCAGTCGGCGGGCAACGGCCGCGGAACGCCACCGGACGAGCGCCTCGCCGGCGACGTCCCGGACGCGCATCTCCGGGTCCTTGAGGGCCATGATTAGCGGGTCGAGCACGTTGTCGTCGTCGATCACCGACAGCGCCCGCACGGCCTCGACACGAACCTCCACGTCGGGGTCGGACAGGGCCTTCGTGAGTCCGGCGATCGACTCGCCGCTCCGGAGCGTCAGCAGGGCCGATGCCGCGGTCCTGCGGACCGTCGGCGCGGGGTCCTGCAGCGCCTGGACGATGCCGCGCACGCACTCGGGCGTGCCGGCCCGCCCTGCGAGCGTGATGGCCAGGGTCCGCTCCGCGGCATCCGGAGACGGCATGTGGTCGAGGGCCAGCATGGCGAGGCGCTCCACGCTGTGACGCTCCAGGGTCTCCACGAGGTGCTCGCGGCGGTTGGCGGGGCACCGCTCGATGGCCTGCCACACGATCGAACGGTCCCGGTCCGGAACCGTGGCCAGGTGGCGGATGGCCGCCTGCCACACGCGCTCGTCCTCGTCGCCGAGGGCCTCGAGCAGCAGCTCCGCAGCCTGCCGGCCCATGCCGGCCGGCAGGACCTCGACGGCGGTCGCCCGGACGTCGGGGTCGGGGTCGGCCAGCGCCTGGGCGAGCGACGCGGCGCGCTGGTCCAGTCCCGCCCGGCCGATCACCGAGATGGCCGTCGCGCGGACCACGGGCGACGAGTCACGCTCCAGCACGTGCTGGGCGATCTCGATCGTCTGGGTGTCGCCGGATTCGCCGAACACCTCGAGCGCGGCCACCCGGACTGCGGCGGAGGAATCATCCAGCAGCGGCTGCAAAGCCTCCAGCATCGAGCGACCCCCGACGTGCCACAGCATGCGGACGCCCTCGGGCTTGTGCTGGCTGTCCATGGCGTTCACGAGCTCGACCAGCTGCTCGGGCGACAGCGAGAACGACGCCAGCGCCCGGGCGAACGGACCACGGTCCTCGGCGCTCTCGGCGGCGCCGCGGGCCAGCACCTCGCCGGCGGTCTCGGAGAGCCCCGCCGTCCCGGCCACCTGCGCGCCCAGCTCCACCTGGGTGGGGTCGTTGGATCCCATGGCGGCGAGCGCCCAGTCGATCAAGGTGCCGCGGTCGATCGTGCGCAGGGCATCGGCCGCTCGATCCCGCACGGACTCGTCGGGGTCACCCAGCGCGCGGGCCAGCCCCGACACCATCTCGGCCTGAGGGCCGAGATCGGCGTCGAACCGTTCCCGGTCCTGGTCGTCGGCGTCGTCGCTCTGTTCCGGTTCCTGCTCCGTCGGCTGCTCCTCCTCGTCGGGGCCGAGGCGCTCGGCCGCGGCCCGAGCGAGTCGGGCCATCTCCTGCTCCGGGTCGTGCGCGTATGCGGCGAGGGCGCGGAGCGAATCCCGCGATCCCTCCTGGGTCAGCAGCCGGGCGGCGCCCAGCCGGGCGTCGCTCATCGAGTCGAGCGCCGCTGCGAGACGTTCGGTGCCGATCGCCACGGCCAGCGCGGTGAAGCCGCCGCGCTCGGATGCGTTCGGCTCCGTGTCCATGGCGCCGATCGAGCGGAGCACGGCGTCGAGGTCGTCGTCCGCGATGCCCGAGAACCGGATCGAGCGCGGCAGCGAGTCGAGCGCCGCCTGCTGGGTGTTCGGCCACTGCCGCTCGCCGACCAGGGGATACACCTCGGTCACGTCGTGGGCGGACCGGACGACCGCCAGCCGAACCGCGCCGGCGCGGACCTCGTCCGACGGATCGCGCAGCGCCTGCCGGATCGCGTCCGCCGGAACGGCGTCGGCGACGGACTCCAGCGCGGCCAGCGCGGACAGGCGGATCGACCGCTCGGGGTCCTGGAGCAAGCCGGTGACCGCCTCGAGGTCGCCCTCGGTCATGCCGCGCGAAACGAGCTCATCGAGCGCTCGCTTGCGGTCGTTCGCGACCCGCGACTGCAGGCCGCCGTTCTCCTCGGGCGCCGGCGAGGCCGGCATGGTGGCGAGCTCTGATTCCGGGGCCGGCATCGTGTCCTCCAGGGGTTCGGGTTCGTGGTCGACCTCGTCCGCGGCCGGGGCAGGCATCTGCTCCTCCGCCGGCGGGTCCTCCGGCTCGTTCACGTCGTCCATCGTCGCGCCGGCGGACTCGTCCGTCATCTCGGGCTCGTCGGTCGCCTCCGGCTCGGAGTCGGTCTCACCCGCACTCGGGTCGGCCTCGGCGTGCTCCTCGGGCTCGGCCACCGCGTCCGGCTCCTCGATCGGTTCCTCCACGTGCTCCGTGTGCTCCGCCTCGACCGCGTCGACCTGCCCGGCCGCGGCTTCCTCGGCGGGAGCTTCCGTCTCGGCGGTCGGCTCGGGTTCAAGGGTCGCGACCGGCTCGGACTCGGGCTCCTCCACCGACTCCCCTTCGGGTTCGACCGTGGTCTCGCCATGCGCCTCGGGAGCTTCGGGTGTGTGTTCCTCCACCGACCCCCCTTCGGGTTCGACCGTGGTCTCGCCCTGCATCTCGGGCGCCTGCGTCGTGACGTCCTGCTCCATGGGCGCCGACCACGGCTCGACACTCGCCTCCTGCTCCGCCCACGGCTGGCCGACGGACTCCGCCCACGGCTGGGCCTGCGCCGGCTCGGACCACGACGGCTCGGACCACGACGGCTCGGGCATGTCGGTGGCCTGCTCCGTCGCGACGGTCGCCTCGTCGTAGGTCTGAACGTCGCCCTCGGCATGCGGGGCCGTCCACTCGGAAGACTGCTCGGCCCCGGTGTCGGAGGGCTGGGGTTGCTCGGACCAGCTCGGCGTCGCCTCGGACCAGCCCGGTGCGGGCCCGGCATCCGACCACGACTGCTCCGGCTTGGGCTGGGACTCCGACCACGCCTGCTCCGGCTGGGTCTCGGACCACGACTGCTCGGGCTGGGGTTCCGACCACGCCTGCTCGGGCTGCGGCTGGGGTTCCGACCACGCCTGCTCGGGCTGGGGCTGGGGTTCCGACCACGCCTGTTCCGGCTGGGGCTCGGACCCCGCCTGCTCCGGCTGGGGCTCCGACCACTGCTGATCGGGCTGGGGCTCGGACGCCGCCTGCTCCGGCTGGGGCTCTCCCCAACCGGACTCGGCCGGGGTGTGCTCCGACCACGGCTCCTGCTCGGAGGCGGGCATCATCGGCTGTGCGACGTCAGGCGAGGCCGCCGCGACGTACGGCTCCGAATACATGGGGTCGGCCTGGGCGGGCGGCTGCTCGGTCTCCGTGACGGACGCCTCGGGCGCCTGCGAGTCCCACGGGGGCATCGCGGACTCGGGCGCCGGTTCCGAGACGGCCGTCTCGGTCGATTCCTCGGGCGAGTCGGCTGCCGGCTCGACGGCCCACGGTTCCGACACGAACGAGGGGCGCGAGGTCCGCGCGGTCGACACGGCGTACCACCCGGGCTCGTACGACTCGCGGACGACGTTGGCGTCGAGCGACGGCGTGGAGCCGGGAGCAGCGTGCTCGGCCACGTCGTTCGACTCCGGACTCCCGATGCTCTCGGCGTGGCCGTATCCCTGCGAGGAGCCGTTGTCGGCCGAACCGTTGGACTCGGCAGAACCGTTGGTATCGGCCGAACCGTTGGTATCGGCCGAACCGTTCGATTCCGCGGCGCCGTTCGATTCCGCCACGCCGTTCGATTCCGCCACGCCGTTGGACGCGGCCTGCTCGACCGCCGCCGCGGCCTCCGCCGCTCGCTGTTCCTCGGCCTCGGCCTGGGCGTCCTCGCCGAACAGGCCCATCAGGCTGGAGAGGATTCCTCGCTTCGGTGACTTCTCGCTCATCGTCGGGCCGCTCCTTGCTGCGGGGAAGGTCTAGCCGCGCCAGGTACCGACCTGTCGCGGCCCGGCCATCGTCTCTTCGTCGTCCATCGGCTTGCGGCCGGGGCCCATCCCCATGCTCACCGCGGCCATGGCCGCCTGGGTTCGGTTGGCCACGCCCAGCTTGCGGAACACCGCCGCCAGGTGGGCCTTCACGGTCTTCTCGGAGAGGAACAGCGACCGCGCGATCTCGCGATTGCTCCGGCCCTCGGACAACAGGGCCAGGATGTCGGTCTCACGCTGGGTAAGGCTCTCGGGACGGACCTGCTGGTCCTTCTCCTGCTCGGCCTGGGAGTTGCTCTCGAACAGCGACCGGATGGCCCGCGCGGAGAGCACGTTGCCGCCACCCGCCATCGCGACGCGAATCGCCTGGTCGAGGTCCTCCGGCGAGGCGTCCTTCAGCATGTAGCCATCGGCCCCGTCGGCGAGCGCCTGTTTCACGTAGGACGAGTGGTCGAACGTCGTGAGCATGATCACCGGTACCGAGGGCCAGGTCGCCTTGATCTCCCGGAGCAGCTCGAGGCCGTCGCGGTCCGGCATTCGCACGTCGACGAGGGCGACGTCGACGACGTCCTGCCGGAGGAGGTCGACCGCCTCGTCGGCGCTGCCCGCCTCGCGGACGTCGGCCTCTCCGAAGCGCTCCTTCACCAGCAGTGCGATGCCGTGACGGACCAGCGTGTGGTCGTCGACGATCAGAACCTTCATGCGCTCAGCTCCCTCGAACTGGGAGGCGCGCCACGACCTTCGTGCCCTTCCCTGGAGCGGACTGGACGTCGAGCGTCCCGCCTGCCTCCTCCACGCGCCTGTGCATCATCCCGAGCCCGAAATGGTGGCCCGGGCCTTCGTTGGGCGTGGCGTTCGCGGCGAAACCCCTGCCCGTGTCGGCGACCTCGACGGTGAGGCCGTCCGGCACGGCGTCGACCAGGACGCTGACCTGCCCGGCGCCCGCGTGCTTGGCCGCGTTGGCCAGTCCCTCGCGGATCACCACGTAGGCCGCGCCGAGCGACGGCTTGGGGACCGATCGTAGGTCGCCCGTCACCGTTACTCTCGCCGGAAGTCTCCACCGCTTGACCACGTCATTGACGTATTTCGTAAGCTGTTCGTCGCTCCTTGAGTCCGCCGACGAATCTCGTTGGAGATCGAACAGCAGTCCGCGGAGCTCCGAAAGGGACTTCCGAATCTCGGACTTGGACGCCGCGAGGGCCTCGATGGCGGCTCGGGGGTCCTCCCTGATGAGGTTCTCCATGGCCTCGAGCTCGAGGACCGCGGTCGTGACCGCCTGGGTCAGGCCGTCGTGCAGCTCATCCGCCCACCGGGTCCGCTCCCGCGTCATCATCGTGTCCACCGCCGACCGGCGGGACACGATGACCGCCCGGGCCCCGGCGGCGAGCTGCGCCACGGCTCGCATCGCGGCATTCGACAGGCCCGGCCCGCTCCGCCACCCGGCCACGAGCGCCTCCTGGGGACGGGCCTCGCGGCTGAAGGCTGCGGTGAGGTGGTGGCTGGTCGCTCCGAGAACGGTGCCCAGCTGGCGGGCGGTCGCCTCGTCCACGGGCCCGTACACGGGCAGGGAACGCAGCGTGTCGCGGATCTCTCGGGGGATCCTCCGGGGCCAGCCGGTCGCGGTCTCCGAGACCACCTCGACGTCGCCCCCCTGTTCCACCAGGTGGTAGATCTCGTCGGCCTCGAGCGCCTGGCGGAGCTCGCGGAGGAGGTCGTTCTGCGTGCTCGCCGGATCCTCGAGCATCCGCCGCGTGGCGTCGGCGCAGCGTTCGACGACCGCCAGCTCGCGGATCGCGCGCTCGGCGACGGCCAGCTCGGGCTCCGCCCCCACAGCGCCGATCAGCGCGAGGTGGGGGAGCGCCCTGGCCATCCAGTCCGGCTCGAGGTGTGCGGTCGACGAGTCCAGGACGATCCGGCTGTCGCGGTCGGACGCCAGCACCGCCAGGCTGGAGCATCCCAGCGCGGCGAGCCGCGGCCCGATCCCTGGCACGTCGTGGGCATCCGCGTACCGAACACCCCCGTCGACCGGCCCCAGCCGGGACGGGTCGAGGACGGCGTGCCACGGCCTGGTGCGCCCTCCGCGCGCGACGAGCTCCCAGCCGATGCCGTTCGGCGTGAACAGCGAGGCGGTCTCGAAGCCGGTGTCGCGGGCGAGGGCGGCGAGCACCGCGGCGAGGCCCGGTGTCCCGGTCCCCTCCCACAGGCCGGTCTCGGCGGCGGGCTCGCCGGTGGCGCCCTGCTCGGCCTGCGGCCGCTCGGCGACCGGCGGGCCGGCCGGGGCGGCGGCCGAGGCGACGCCGCCGGCGGCCGAGACCAACGAGGTGGCCATGGCCCGGAGGACGTCCACGGCGCGTTCGGGTGTCTCGGGCGTTGATCGGGCGAACACGGTTCCGCCGGATGAGACGGTGACGAGCAGCCACCGGGGGTCGGTTCCGCCGAGGAGGTCGTCGAGGCGGGCGGGCAGGGGCGGGCCGTCCGGTGCCGCCCACCAGGTCACCCGGCGGTCCGCGCCCTCGCCGACCGCGACCCCGACGGCGTCCAGGCGAAGGCGTTCGCCCAAACGACGGCAGTCGTCGGCGACCGACGACGCGGCTGCCCGCATCGCGGGCGACTCGCTCACCAGGTCCATCCTCCCTCCGGAGGTCGCGCGCGCGGGATTCCTCGACGCGGCGATCGTGGCGCCGCGTCCCCTGCCCCTGGGAACCCACAGCGCTCGTTCCACTCCGGCCCCGGGCGGCCCTCGGCCTCGGTCCTTCGGAGGATCATGCGTCCCCCTTTGGATCTCAGCGAACGGCCCGGGATCGGGTGAACCGGGCGTAGCGGCGCATTCTCTCCCGCGCCCTTGGGGCCTTCAAGCATCCGTCCCAATCCATCCCATGGTCCCACGCCCCACGCGGGGGGCATTCCCGCGGTGTCGCCCGAACAGGCCACGACCATGTGGCCCGAAGGGCGTAGGAAGAGCATCGGAAAAATCGCCGGTTCGCTTGAGTCGCGCGACCGGCGGTCAGGTCCCCGGGGAGTCCGTCGGAGACCGGTCCGCACCGCCGGGCGGCTCGTGGCCGGGGGCCTCCGTGACCGAAGCCGTGCCGCCGGTGGCGCGGTCGACGATCTGGGCCACGTCGAGCACCTGCAGCTGACCGCCCTTTCCCTTGGCCCCGTCGTCGAGCATGATCAGGCAGTAGGGGCACGCGACGCCCAGCGTGTCGGCGCCGGTCGCGACGGCCTCGTCGGTGCGTTCGGCATTGATGCGCTTGCCGAGGTGTTCCTCCATCCACATCCGCGAGCCGCCCGCCCCGCAGCAGAACGCCCGCTCCTTGTGGCGCCGCATCTCGACCGTCGTCAGGCCGGGGATCGCGTCGAGGACCGTGCGGGGCGCGTCGTACACGTCGTTGTGCCGGCCCAGATAGCAGGGGTCGTGGTAGGTCAGCATGGCCTCGACCTCTTCGGTCGGCTGCAGCCTCCCCTCCTCGATCAGCTTCGCGAACAGCTGCGTGTGATGGATGACCTCGTAGGCCCCGCCGTACTGGGGGTACTCGTTCCGCAGCGTGTTGAAGCAGTGCGGACAGTTCACGATCACCTTCCGGACCTTCTTGGAGTTGAGCGTCTCGACGTTCTGTTCGGCGAGCATCTGGAACAGGTACTCGTTGCCGGCCCGCCGGGCCGGGTCCCCGGTGCACAGCTCCTCGGGCCCGAGGATCGCGAACTCGACGCCGGCGCGGTTGAGGACGCGTGCCACCGACTGCGTGATCTTCCGGGCGCGGTCGTCGAACGAGCCGGCGCACCCCACCCAGTACAGGTACTCCGGCGCGGTCCCGTTCACCCGGGCGACCTCGAACTCCAGCCCGTTGGCCCATTCCCCCCGGCTGCCCTGCTGCATGCCCCAGGGGTTGTTCGAGTTCTCGATGTTGCGCAGGAGGGTCCCGGCCTCCGTCGGGAACCGGGATTCGGCCATCACGAGGTTCCGTCGCATATCGACGATGTGGTCGATGTGCTCGATGTTCACCGGGCACTCCTGCATGCACGCGCCGCATGTGACGCAGTCCCACACGACCTCGTCCTCGATCACGTCCGGGTTCAACGCAACCGCGTCGTGTTCCTTCCCGTTCCCTTGCGCCGCAAGGATCTTGGGTCCCTCTTCGAACAGGTGGTCGCGGAGGTTCATGATCAGCAGCTTCGGGGAGAGCGGCTTGCCGGTGTTCCACGCGGGGCAGACGTTCTGACAGCGACCGCACTCCGTGCACGTGTACAGGTCGAGGTTCTGCTTCCAGGTGAGGTCGGTCAGCGAGGCCGCGCCCAGGACCGGCATCTCGTCCGAGGTCTCGAGCGCCTCCATGTCGATCCTGAGGGGCCGCAGCGTGCCGCGGGGCTTCGTGTTGGTGAAGAACACGTTGATCGCGCTCGTGATGATGTGGAGGTGCTTCGAGTACGGGATGTACACGAGGAACCCCATGATCAGCAGGACGTGCGCCCACGTGAACGCGTAGTTCAGCGTGGCGAGCGCGCTCGGCGACATCCCGCTCCAGATGTTCGACAGCCCGTTGGAGATGAAGAACGCCGACGCGTGCTCGACCCCGCCGAGGGCGATCGCGGTCGACTGGATGCCGAACAGGGTCACGATGATCGCGAAGATCCAGATGAGGATGTAGTCGGCCTCGCGCAGGTGCGAGCCCTTGAAGCGGTCGGGCCGCTGGATCTTCCGGATGTACACCGCGATCGCGAGTCCGACGAGCACCAGGATTGCGAACAGGTCCTGCACGACGTGCAGCCAGGCCGACTCGCCGATCAGCGGGAGCCGCCAGCCCCGGCTGACGATCGACCCGAGCGCCTCGAGGATCGTGGTCAAAAGGACCAGGAATCCCCAGAAGATGAACGCGTGCATGAATCCGGGGAGCGCACGCTGGAAGATCTTGCGCTGGCCGAGGACGACGGTCGCCTCGAGCCCCACCCGCTGGCCGATGTCGTCGAACCGGTCCACCGGCTGCCCGAGCCGGACCAGCCGGTACAGCAGCCAGGCCCGCCGCAGGAAGATCACGGCGGTGGCCAGCAGCACGACGACGAGGACGATCGTTCCGACCACAGGCGTCTCCTCGAGGTGGGTCGGCCGAGTCTAGGTTCGGCCCCCTTCGCGCCGCATCCTACCCGCCGGTAGGTTTCGCCACACGCCGCTCGTCCGGCCCGGGACCCCAGACCGGGGGCCTGCCGGGCGGCTCGGGACGCCACCGGAAGTACGCCCATAGGCCCGCGGTCAACGCGGAGAAGCCCGCCACGATCGCGACCATCGTCCAGACGGGGCCGACGCTCGTGGCCCCGACGAAGTTTCCCGTCGGGTTCAGGACGATGAACACGAACGCCAGCACGGACACGCCGAAGAGGGCCGTCCACCCCTTTCGGCTCCAGGCGAAGACGCTGTCCCCCTCGAGGAACCTCATCGGGATCAAGCCGAATGCGACCCCCTCGATCCCGGCGACGACCACCGCGGCGAGGACCGAGTCGAGCACCTGCAGCCCGAACGTGGCGTGCCGCGCCTCGGCGTGGACGACCGGCGTCCGCGCCACCCACGCGGCCAGGCTGAGGACGAGCATCCACGCCGCCGACCAGGCCGCCAGCCGTCCCTCCTCCACGCGCGACAGGGCAACGGCGAACGTGAACCCTCCGATCGCGCCGAGCAGGTACCCGGGCAGGAAATTCGCCGCCCGGGAGATCACCACGCATGCCACAGCGATGGGGATGCCCGCCAGATAGGCCCGGAACGATGGCCGGCTCCGGTGCCGGCTCCAGACGTAGCCGGCGGCAACCGCATCGAACACCACCGTCACCAGCACCAGCCCGGCGAGCATGCCGGCGAACAGCGCGAGCGAAGGCCGGTTGAAGCCGAAGGTGGGGTCGAGGAAGCAGTAGAGCAGGCTCACGATGAGCATCGAGCCGGCGAACGCCGAGAACGGCCGTCCGCGGATCCGCGCCGCTCGCCGCCGGAACGCCCCGCCGATCCCCGCGAACGGTGCGGCGATGCGGTCGTAGTTCGCCTCGAACGTGCTGTTGAACACCTCCGTCACGAACGGAACCAGCAGCACGAGGACGAATGCGAGGAGCACGTTGGTGGTGACGTGCGTCAGCTTCAGCGACAGCTGGCCGGGCGTCACGACCGACTGGGTGAACGCCGATTGACCCGAGCAGGACGGGAAGGGGAGCGACACAACCGGCGCCCCGGGCAGACTCGGAAGCCGGCAGACTCCGAGGGCGGTGACGAGGGACAGCCGTCGGGCCGGCGTGAAGTCGAACGCCACCCGTTCCGCGTAGCCCGTCTCGCACGCGTGGCAGGCGTCCAGCAGGAACACCTGGAACACCAGGCGTTCGACGCCGCCTTGTCCCGTCGACGCGCCCTGGAACACGACCTGCCCGCTGTCGAAGGTCGGGGTGAGCTGGGGGATGGACGCCTTGAGCTCGAGGTACCCGGGGTCCGTGCGAAGAAGGGTTTCGGGCGTCCGGGCGGGCACGCCGATGAGCGGCGGGACGGCGTTGAGGATCACGACGCCCCCGTCGGTGTCCGCCGCCGGCACCCGCTCGTCGCCGACGTCGACCCGGCCGAGATCCGTGAAGCTCGCCAGGTATCCGCCATACCGGCGTGCGAACCGGATCGCGCTCGCCGACGCGCCCCGGCGCCGCAGGAGCGCCACCTCGCAAGGAGCCACCCCCGCGGCCTGCACGCGGGCGCACCGGACGAACGCCCGCAGGACGGCGAAGTCGGGGTCCGGGACCACGGTCCGCTGGCTCCACGTCGATCCCGCCGCCGCGCCCGCCGACGTCGCCCCGAGGATGACGAGCCCCGCGCAGGCGACGAGCAGGAGCGCGGCGAACCACCGCCCGGTCCGTCCTGTCTGGGGTGGGCTCACGGCGTCCCCTCGCCGCCCGCCACGGACGGCGACGGGGGAGCCTACTCCGTGCCTCCAGATTCCGACAGGGCGTCCCAGATCTTCAGAAAACTTGACAGGAATAGACTCAGGGTTCTACCGTGTTGCAACGTCAGAGGCGAACTTCCGACAGGAGGACATTCGTATGGCACGAGCAGTGGGAATCGACCTCGGCACCACGAACTCCGTGGTCGCGGTGCTGGAGGGCGGGGAGCCGACGGTCATCCCCAACTCGGAGGGGTCCCGGACCACTCCGAGCGTGGTCGGCTTCTCCAAGAACGGCGAGATCCTGGTCGGCGAGGTCGCCAAGCGCCAGGCCATCACCAACCCGGACCGCACGGTCCGGTCCATCAAGCGCCACATGGGGGAGAAGGACTGGTCCCTCGACGTCGACTCCAAGAAGTGGACGCCGCAGGAGATCTCGGCCCAGATCCTGCAGAAGCTGAAGCGCGACGCCGAGGCCTACGTCGGCGACAAGGTGATCCAGGCGGTCATCACGGTGCCGGCGTACTTCGACGACTCGCAGCGCCAGGCCACCAAGGAGGCCGGGCAGATCGCGGGACTCGAGGTCCTGCGCATCATCAACGAGCCGACCGCGGCCGCGCTGGCCTACGGACTCGACAAGGGCACGGCCGACGAGACCGTGCTGGTGTTCGACCTCGGCGGGGGCACGTTCGACGTGTCGCTCCTCGAGATCGGCGACGGCGTGTTCGAGGTCAAGGCGACGCACGGCGATACGCACCTCGGCGGCGACGACTGGGACCAGCGCGTCATCGACTGGATGGTCGCCGAGTTCAAGAAGGCGAACAGCGTCGACATCTCCGGCGACCGCATGGCCATGCAGCGGCTCAAGGAGTCCGCGGAGAAGGCCAAGATCGAGCTGTCTCAGGTCACCGAGACCACGATCAACCTGCCGTTCGTCACCGCGACCAAGCAGGACGACGGCACCATGAGCCCGCTCCACCTCGAGGTGAAGCTGACCCGGGCGGAGTTCGAGCGCATGACGGCCGACCTGGTCGACCGGTGCAAGGTGCCGTTCGAGCAGGCCGTGTCCGACTGGGGCAAGAACCCCAGCGAGATCGACCACGTGATCCTGGTCGGCGGCTCGACCCGCATGCCCATGATCCAGGAGCTGGTCAAGAAGCTCACCGGCGGCAAGGAGCCCCACAAGGGCGTCAATCCGGACGAGGTCGTCGCCGTCGGCGCGGCCATCCAGGCCGGCGTGCTGAAGGGCGACGTGAAGGACATCCTGCTCCTCGACGTCACGCCGCTGTCGCTCGGCGTCGAGACCAAGGGCGGCATCTTCACCAAGCTCATCGAGCGGAACACGACGATCCCGACCCGCAAGTCGGAGATCTTCACGACCGCGGACGACAACCAGATGCAGGTCGAGATCCACGTCCTGCAGGGCGAGGCCGAGACCGTCTACTCGCCGGCCGCGCGTTCGCTCGGGAAGTTCCAGCTGATGGGCATCGCTCCCGCGCCGCGGGGGATGCCGCAGATCGAGGTGGCGTTCGACATCGACGCGAACGGCATCGTGAACGTCTCGGCCAAGGACCTCGCCACCGGCAAGGAGCAGGCCATGACGATCACGGGCGGCACCGCGCTCGGCAAGGACGACATCGACCGCATGGTCAAGGAGGCCGAGCAGTTCGCGGACGAGGACCGCAAGCGGCGCGATGCCGCCGAGGCCCGCAACACCGCGGACAACCTCAGCTACCAGGTCGACAAGGCCCTCTCCGAGTACGGGGACAAGATCCCGTCGGGCGAGCGCGACGACCTGGTCAAGGCGAACGACGAGGTCAAGGAGGCCCTCAAGGGCGACGACGGCGACGCGATCAAGGCCGCCGCCGACCGCCTGATAGAGGCCTACCAGAAGGTCGGACCGGCCATGTACCAGTCGCAGCAGTCGGCCGCGGGCGGTTCCTCGGAGCAGGAGGCGCCGGAGGGCCACCCGGCGTCCGAGCAGCCGGCCGAGTCCCCCGACGACGTCGTCGAAGGCGAGATCGTCGACGAGGGCGACGCCTCCTAGGGCCGGGTGACGATGCGATGACCAAGCACGATCACGACCCGGAAGAGAACGAGACCGAAGGCGGGGAGGAGACTCCCCGCCCCAAGGTCCGCGTGACCGACCGCCGGCACTCGGCCGCGCCCAAGGACGGCGGGGCCGGCGGAGCCGGGGGCTCTGCGACCGAAGGGAGCAGGAGCGAAGCGCCCCCCGGCGCCGACGGTCACGCCGGCCGGGACGCGCAGGCTGATGCTCGGGTGGCCGAAGCCGAACAGCAGACCGCCGAGTACCGCGACCACCTGCTCCGCCTGCAGGCGGAGTTCGACAACTTCCGCAAGCGGACTGTGCGCGAGCAGACCGGCGCGCTCGAACGCGCGGCCGAGCCGCTGATGCGGCGCCTGCTCGACGTGCTCGACGACTTCGACCTGGCCCTCATGGCGGCCGACCGGACCCCGGACATCGAGCAGTTCATGCGGGGCGTGGAGCTGGTCTACGCCAAGCTCACCGACATCCTCGAGGCCGAGGGCCTGGAGCGGATGGACGCCGTCGGCACGCCGTTCGACCCCGAGCGGCACGAGGCGCTGATGCACAGCGAGGGCGACGGCGACGGCGAGCTGGTCGTCGACGACGTGTTCCGGCAGGGCTACACCCTGAAGGGCCGGGTCATCCGGCCGGCTGGCGTTCGGGTGACGAGGAAGTGATCCGGTGAACGGCGACATCCGCCGCGAGTGGGTGGAGAAGGACTACTACCAGGTCCTCGGCGTGCCCAAGAACGCCAGCCACGCCGACATCAAGAAGGCCTACCGGAAGCTCGCGCAGCAGTACCACCCGGACGCCAACCCGGGGAACGCCGAGGCGGAGGCGAGGTTCAAGGAGGTCTCGGGCGCCTACGACGTGGTCGGCGACGAGGAGAAGCGTCAGCAGTACGACCAGGTCCGGCAGATGGTCGGGTCGGGCGGCTTCGGCGCCGGCGGCGGCTTCCCGGGTGGTGGGTTCCCGGGCGCGGGCGGCCGGGTCCGAGTGGAGAACATGGGTGACATCGGCGACCTGGGGGATCTGTTCGGCGGGTTGTTCGGCGGCGGCATGGGCGGTGCGCGCACGCGACAGCGCCAGCAGCGGGCGAGGGGCGCGGATCTGGAGACCGAGGTCCGGATCTCGTTCGAGCAGGCGATGGAGGGCGCGAACGTTCCCGTCAAGGTCCGCGGCGCCAAGCGGTGTGGGACGTGCGGAGGCTCCGGGGCCGAGCCGGGCACCAGTCCGATCACGTGCCCCCAGTGCGGAGGGACCGGTCAGGTGTCGGTGAACCAGGGCCTGTTCCAGATGGCGCAGACCTGCCCCCGGTGCGCGGGCAACGGCACCGTGATCGAGCACCCCTGCCACACATGCCGGGGTTCCGGATTCGTGCAGGCGACGCGGGAGTTCCAGGTGAAGATCCCGGCGGGCGTTCGGGACGGCGCCCGCATCAAGCTGGCCGGACGCGGCGAGGCGCCGCGGGCCGGGGGGCAGCCCGGTGATCTGTACGTCGTGGTCCGCGTGCAGGCGCACAAGGTGTTCGGCCGGAAGGGGAACGACCTGACGGTGGACCTCCCGGTCACGTTCACCGAGGCGGCGCTCGGTTCGAACGTGCAGGTACCGACCCTGAACGGGCCGGTGACGCTCAAGGTCCCCGCGGGGACGCCGTCGGGGAAGACGTTCCGGGTGCGGGGCAAGGGCGCCCCGGCGAAGCACGGCGCGGGCGACCTGCTGGTGACGGTGAGGGTCGACGTGCCCAAGAAGCTCAGCCGCGAGCAAAAGGACCTGCTGCGGCAGCTCCAGGACGCCGAGCGCGAGTCGCCGAGGCGGGCGCTCGGGGTGGACGCGTGAGGAGGTGAGCGGGATGGCGGACGGACGCGACGGCGGCGAGGATCGCGAGGAGCGCGGCGTCTACATCATCAGCGTGGCCGCCGAGCTCGCCGGCATGCACCCGCAGACGCTCCGGATCTACGAACGAAAGGGCCTGGTGCGCCCGGCCCGGACGGCCGGCAACACCCGACGGTATTCGGAGCGGGACATCGAGACGCTCCGCGCGATCCATCAGCTCACGCAGGAAGCCGGCGTCAACCTGGCCGGCGTGAAGATGATCGTGGAGATGGAGCGCCAGCTCGAGGAGCTCCGCCGCACCGTCGAGGAGCTCTCGGGGGAGATGCAGCGCGCCCGACAACGGGCTCGCGCGCTGGCGGAGCAGGCCCGGCTCCAGGCCGAGGAACAGGCCCGGCGGCGGGAGGCCGAGGAACGCCTTCGGCGAGACGCGAACGCCATCGTCCCCCGGTCGACGTACGCGCCGCGGCCGTGGGAGGGCGTGTGACGACCGGCGTCGTCGTCCGGGGCGACCGCGTGGTGCTCCGGCCCTATCGCCTCGACGAGCTCGACGCGATGGAGGCCGCGATGTCGACCACCGAGGCCAGAGAATGGCTGCCCCTCGGCGCGCCGCCCCGCCACGAGCTCCGTCGTCGGGTGGAAGCGGCCGGCGAGCCGTCCGAGGGCCGCATCGACCTCGCCATCGAGGCCGACGGCCGGATGGTCGGCGAGATCGACGCCCGTCACCCCCGGTGGGCCGTGCCACCCGGCGTGTGGGAGATCGGCATCTCGATGTTCTCCTCGGAGGACCGCGGGCGCGGGCTCGGCCGCGAGGCCGTGTCGCTGCTGTGCGACCGGTTGTTCGGCCGCGAGGGCGCGCACCGCGTGGCCCTCACCACCGACCTCGACAACGGGGCCATGCGGACCGTGGCCGAGCGGTGCGGGTTCGCCTTCGAGGGCGTGCTCCGCTCGTTCATGCCGACGGCCGACGCATCGAGGCGCGACTACGCGATGTACGCGATCACGAAGGACGACTGGACGGCGCTCCGCGCGCGGGCCGGCGTCCACGACGACACCGACGACTGAAGGAACCGATGGATCCCAACACGTTCACCCTGAAGACCCAGGCCGCCCTGGAGGCCGCGCGGCAGCAGGCCGCGGCGCGTGACCAGCAGGCCATCGAACCCGAGCACGTGCTCCTCGCGCTCCTCGGCGACCCCGACGGGGTCGTGTTCCCGCTGCTCCACCGGCTCGGCGTGCAGCCGCGGACGGTGCGCGACCGGGCGGCCGACGCCGCCGACCGCCTTCCGAAGGTCTACGCGACGCCGGGCGCGGCGACCGAGCAGCGCCTGTCGCCGGCCACGGCCCAGCTGCTGGACCGGGCGTGGCGCGAGGCGCAGTCGATGACCGACGAGTACCTGTCGACCGAGCACCTGCTCCTGGCGATGCTCGATTCGGCGGGCGCGCAGACGGCGGCCGGCCGCCTGCTGGCCGACGCGGGCGTGACCCGCGACGCCGTGCTGCAGGCGCTGCAGGAGGTCCGGGGGCGCCAGCGGGTCACCGACCAGAACCCCGAGGAGAAGTACCAGGCGCTGGAGCGCTACGGCCGCGACCTCACCGAGCTGGCCCGCGCCGGGAAGCTCGACCCCGTGATCGGCCGCGACGAGGAGATCCGCCGGGTCGTCCAGGTGCTGTCCCGCCGCACGAAGAACAACCCGGTCCTCATCGGTGAGCCGGGCGTGGGCAAGACCGCCATCGTGGAGGGTCTGGCCCAGGCTATCGCCTCGAACGATGTACCCGACCTGCTGAAGGGCAAGAGGGTGCTCGCGCT
>DATBHM010000177.1:0-6693 GCA_036557505.1 Actinomycetota bacterium
GCCATGCCAGCGGCGGCCGACACAAAGTTCTGGAAGGTCAGTGCGAGCATCTGGGTGAGGTACGACATCGTCGTCTCACCTCCGTAGGCCTGCCAGTTCGTGTTGGTGGCGAAGGAGGTCGCGGTGTTGAACGAGACGTACTGGTTCACGTCGGGGATGTGGTTGGGGTTGAGGGGCAGGTGCGCCTGCAGCCGCATCAGCGCGTAGATGAACAGGGTCGCCACGACGCTGAACCACAGACACGCGGAGGCGTACCGTCGCCACGTCTGCTCCGCATTCGGGTCGACGCCGATCGCCCGGTAGATGACGCCCTCGACCCGCCCGATCCGCTCCCGCGTGTAGACGCGGTACATGAACTTCCCCAGCGGGGGAGTCAGGACGATCAGCAGCAGGACGTACAGGACGATCAGGGGCACGTCAGAACTTCTCCGGTCGGACGAGCGCGTAGAACAGGTACACGAGCATGGCGAGCGAGAGGATCAGCTCGAGGACGTCGGCGACTCTCATATGCGGTCGAACCACCTGATGGTGAGGAACATCAGTGCGAAGACCGCGACGGTGATCGCCACCATGAGCAGGTCCAGCATCGTTTCGTCCACCTTTCTTTCGGGTCGGGAGCCAGCGTAGGAAGGCAATCGTGAGGGACCCGTAAAGGCGGCGGCGTTCGGCATACGGACTTCGTAAGGAACTGCTCAGAGGGCCATTTCGGCCGCGGCGAGCCGATCGCGCCCGGGTACGCTGACCTCGCGATGCCCACGCGTGACGAACGGTCGGGGAAGCTCCGCCTGACCGTCGCGCACGCACTCCGCAGGCGGGCCGTCGGCTACTCGATCGCCATCGCCGGAACGGCCGCGCTCACCGCGATCCTCCTGCCCTTCCGGCCGGACATCACGCCCCTCAGCAAGGGGTTCGGGTACCTGATCCTCGTGGTGCTCGCCGCGTGGGTCGGCGGGCTCGGGCCGGGCATCACGGCGTCGTTCGCCGGGTTCGTGACGTTCAACTTCTTCTTCCTGCCGCCGTACGACACGTTCGCGATCGGCCGGGCGGAGTTCGTCGTGATCCTGTTCGTGTTCCTCGGGGCCTCGATCCTGATCTCGACGCTCCTGGCCCGTGCGGTCGACCGGGCCGAGGCGGCAGAACGGCGCGAGGCGGAGCTGCGGGCGCTGTTCGAGCTGACCACCGAGCAGGTCGCGCAGGTGCCCGGACCCGCCGCACGCGAGGCCGCGCTCAGAAGGGTGGTGGACCTGTTCGGGTTCGACGCGGGCGCGCTGTTCGTCCAGGACGCCCGGGACTACGTCGGGCTGCACGAGGACGTCGTCGTGGGCGCGGCGGCGGGCGAGATCCCGGCGAGCTGGGATCCGCGCGACGCAGGCCGCCCGCCCGAACGCGTGCCGCTCACCGTGGGCGGCCGGGCGATCGGCCTGATCGTCCTTCGCGGGACCGGGCCACCAATGTCTCCGGAGGACAGCCGGGTCCTCCGGACGTTCTCCGACGAGCTCGCCCTGGTGCTGGAGCGCGACCGCCTGCTTCGATCGGCCACCGAGGCCGAGCTGTACCGGCGCTCCGACGACATGCGCCGGTCGCTGCTCGCCGCCGTCTCCCACGACCTCCGGACCCCGCTGGCGACGATCGTCACGACCGTCACCGACCTGCTCGCTGACGACTCGCCCCACGACCCGGCGTACGTCCGCGACGCGCTCGCCGGGATCCGTTCGGAGAGCGCCCGGCTCGAGGCCCTCATCACGAACCTGCTCGACATGTCGAGGATCGAGGGCGGGCTGCTGAAGGCGCACTTCGAGCTGGTGGACCTGTGGGAGGTGCTCACGGCCGCGGCCGACCGCCTGCGGCGGCAGTTCCCCGGCGTCCGGGTCGACATCGAGGTCGCGCCGGGGGCCGAGGGCGTCCGGGCCGACCCGGTCTTCCTGGAACGGGTGGTCTCCAACCTGCTCGAGAACGCCGCGAAGTCCTGCTTCGCCGCCGGGGGGTCCGAGCTGGCGGTCCGCGTGACGACCGAGGAGGGCACAGCGGTCGTTCGCGTCGTCGACCACGGGCGCGGGGTCCCGGCCGCGATGCGCGAGCAGCTGTTCCACCCGTTCTACCGGCTGGAGGGGCGTGGGCCGAACCTCGGAACCGGCCTGGGGCTCGCGATCTCGAAGGGGTTCCTCGACCTCATGGCCGGCGACATCTGGGTGGAGGAGACCCCGGGCGGCGGCGCCACGTTCGCGTTCACCCTCCCGGTCGATGCCAGGGTCCGGGCCTGACGGCCGCCCCCGCGCCGGGGGGCGGATCCTCGTGGTGGACGACGAGGAGCACATCCTCCGGGCGGTGGGCCGGGCCCTCGATGCCAGGGGCTACCAGGTGGCCACCGCGGTCGACGGGGAGGGCGCGCTCAGGAGCTTCCACTCCGTCGAGCCCGACCTCATCGTCCTCGACCTCAACCTGCCGGGGATGGACGGCCTGGAGGTGTGCCGGCGCGTCCGTGCGCGGAGCAACGTCCCCATCCTCGTGCTGTCGGCGCGCGAGGACGAGGTGGACAAGGTGGCGGCCCTCGATCTCGGCGCGGACGACTACCTGACGAAGCCGTTCGGCATCGACGAGCTCCTGGCCCGCGTCCGGGCGCTGCTCCGCCGGTCGAGCGGACAGTCCATGGCCGGGCGATTCGAGGCCGATGGGGTCCGCATCGACCTCGAGCGGCGCGAGGTGACGCGCAACGGGGACCGCGTCCACCTGACGAGGACCGAGTGGGCCCTGCTCGACGCCTTCGCCGAGCACCCCGGGAAGCTCCTCACCCAGCGGTGGCTGCTCGACCGCGTGTGGGGTTCCGGCTACGACGAGGACGTGGACGTCCTGCGCGTGTTCGTCAGCCAGCTTCGCAAGAAGATCGAACCCGACCCGCGGCGGCCGCGCATCGTGGTCACCGACCCCGGCGTCGGGTACCGGTGGGCCCTCCGGCCGGCGGCCCCGGCCTGACGCCGTCAGCTCACCCTGGTCGGCACGCTCGCCAGGATCACCCGCGGCTCGAACAGGAAGAGCCGCTTCACGAACAGAGGGGTCTGGTTGTGGAGCAGCACGTGCCGCCACTTCCCCGTCACGATCTCGGGCACCACGACCGTGACGACCGTGTCGGGCCGGGCGGTGTGCCGGCGGACTTCGGCCAGCATCGGCGGCTGCAGGTCGCGGAACGGCGCCTCCACGACGTCGAGCGGAATCTGCATCCCCCGCGCGCCCCACTCCTCCTGGATGGGGGGTGCCTCCTTCGGGTCGAAGGCGAAGTACACCGCCCGGGTCTCGCTGGCCCGGAGCGTCCGCGCGTAGTTCACCGCGCTCGTCACCGCGTCGTTCACCCCTGCCACGAACACCAGCGTCACCGTCCGCTGCGGGACGAGCGGGAGCTGGTCGACACCGACCGGCTGGCCGTTCTCCATCTGCACCGGCACGTCGGTGACCACGACGCGGGGCTCCAGCAGGAGGCCGGCCTTCAGCCGGATCAGGTCCCGGCGACCCAGCAGGTAGTGGACCCCCGGGCGGTCGACCATCTCCGGGACGACCACGGACACGAAGTCCCGTTCGCCGCGGGGGGTGGCGGCCACCAGCCGGCGGACCCGCTCCAGCACCGAGCCCGGGTCCTCCGGCAACGATTCGAGGTCTGGCCCCGAACCCCTCGAGAGCTCGTTCCACTCCCTGCTGAGCTCCGCCGTGTCGCCACCCGTGCGGGGAACCGCGACGGCCCGTACGTGTCGCGATCGCACGGATCGGACCCACCCCAGCGCCTCCGCCACCGCCGGCGAGGCGTCCGGCACCAGGAGCAGGACGTGGTTGTCGGCGTCCGCCGTCGGCTCGACCACCCACCTCCGAACCTGCGCGCGGATGTGCTCGTAGTGCCGGTGCACCGTGAGCAGCCCCACCATGAGCACCGGGATGGCGACCACCACCAGCCACGCTCCGTGGGTGAACTTCGTCGCGATCGTGACCACGAGCACGACGCCGGTCGCGGTGGCGCCGAAGGCGTTCAACGTGGGCCGCACCCACCACCGCGCGGACCGGTCGAGCCCCTCCCGATGGCGCCGGCGCCAGTGCCGGACCAGGCCGGTCTGCGACAGCGTGAAGTCGGTGAACACCCCGACCACGTACAGCTGGATCAGTCGTTCGAGGTTCGCGTCGAACGCCCAGATGAGGAGCGCCGCGACCAGCCCGAGCATGATCACCCCGTTCGAGTAGACGAGGCGGTCGCCCATGTTCGCGAACTGCCCCGGCACGTAGCGGTCGCGGGCCAGGATGGCGAGCAGCCGCGGGAACGCCTGGTAGGAGGTGTTCGCCGCCAGCACGAGGATCGCCGTCGTGAAGATCTGGACGAACAGGAACGCCGGCCCGCCGCCGAAGATCGCGTGGGCGAGCTGGGCGACGACCGAGCGGTGCTCGCTCACGGTGACGCCGGCCCGGCTCGCCAGATAGGAGATCCCCAGGAACATCACCACGGCGATCGCGCCCATCAGGAACAGGGTCTGCCGGGCGTTCCTCGACTGCGGGCGCTGGAACGCGGGCACCGCGGTGGCGATGGCCTCCACGCCGGTGAGCGCCGTCGAGCCCGACGAGAACGCGTGCAGCAGCACCCCGAGCCCGACCGCACCCTCGGCGAGCGCCAGACCCGGGAGCGGGGGGACCGGCGAGGCCATCGGGCAGGCCTGCAGGCACTGCCCCAGGCCCATCACCACCATCGCCACGATCCCCACGATGAACGCGTAGGTCGGCAGCGCGAAGAGGGCCCCCGACTCCCGGACCCCGCGGAGGTTGGCCAGCGTGATCAGGATGACGAAACCGATCGAGATCGGTACCGCCGAGTCGAGCAGGCCGGGGGCGAACGACACGATCGCCACCACGCCGGCGACCACCGAGACCGCCACGGTCAGCACGTAGTCGACGAGCAGGGCGCTCGCCGCGATCAGGGAGGGGTACCTGCCCAGGTTCTCCTTGCTGACCACGTACCCGCCGCCGCCGTTGGGATACGCCCGGCAGGTCTGCGCGTAGGACGCGATGACGATCCCCAGCAGGATGGCGATGGCGATGGCGATCGGCATGACGTCCGTGCCGGCAGCCACGCTGGCCCCCAGCAGGACGAACAGGATCTGTTCCGTGGCATAGGCCACCGACGACAGGGCGTCGGAGGAGAAGATCGGCAGTGCCAGGATCTTGGGGAGCCTGGTGTGCTCGACCAACGAGCTCGGTTTGCTGCGTCCGACGAGCAACCGCTTGACGAGGGTGCCGAAGCCGGCGCGCCCCTCCACCCCTCCCACGGACATGGCCTCGATCCTAATGCGGGGACCGCGCTTGGCGGAATCGCGGCGAGGTCAGTCGACCTGCGAGGGGACGCTCGCCAGGACCACGCGGGGCTCGAACAGCAGCAGTCGCTTCACGAACAACGGCGTCTGGTTGTGGAGCAGGAGGTGCCGCCACTTCCGCACCACGACCTCCGGCATGACGACCGTCGCCACCGTGTTCTCGCGCGTGGTGTACCGACGGACCTCGTCGAGCATGGGCGGCCCGAGGTCCCGGAACGGCGCCTCCACCACGTCGAGCGGGATCCCGTATGCCGCCGCCCCCCAGGCCTCCTGGACGGCCGGGGCCTCCTTCGGATCGAACGCGAAGTAGACCGCTCGCGTCTCCGAGGCCCCCATCGCCTTGGCGTAGTTCACGGCCCGCGTCGTCGCGTCGTGGACCGCCGAGGCGAACACCAGCGCCACGGTTCGCTGGGGGATGAGCGGCAGCGAATCCACCCCGACGGGCAGTCCCCCCTCCACCAGCACGGGCACGTCGGCCACCACCACCCGAGGCTGACGAAGCAGCGCGGCCTTGAGCCGGAGCAGGTCGCGCCGGCGGAGCAGGTACCGGAGGCCCGGGCGGTCGATCAGCTCGGGGACCACGACGGTGACGAAGTCCCATTCGCCGCGGGGAAGCTCCCGCACGTAGCGGAGCAGCCGGTCGCGCCGGCTGCCTTCGCCGGAGGGGAGCATCTCGAGGTCGGGGGCGCTCCCGCGGGTGAACGCCACCCACCGGCGCCGGATGTCGGGGTCCGGGTCCCCGCGCGGGAAGTAGAGGACGCGGACGTCCTGCTGACGCGCGGCGCGCACCCACCCCAGCGCCTCCGCCGTCGAGGCCTCGAGGTCCGGAACCAGCAGGACCACGTGGTTCACGATGTCGGCCCCAACCGGGACGTTGCGCCGGCGCAGCTGCACTCCGATCGCGGCGTAGTGCCGGCGGACCGACATCAGCAACAGGACGAGCACGGCCATGGCCGTCATGGCGATCCACGCGCCGGCCAGGAACTTCGTGAGGATCGTCACGACGAGGACCAGGGCGGTCGCCACCGCCCCCACGGAGTTGATGGCGATCGAGATGCGCCAGCCCCGGGCGGCCTCGGGGCCGCGGGCCCGCTCCCGCAGCCAGTGCCGGACCATCCCCACCTGCGACAGGGTGAACGCGGTGAACACGCCCACGATGTACAGCTGGATCAGCTTGTCGAGGTTGGCGTCGAAGGCGACGATCAGCACGATCGCCGCGCCGGCCAGCAGGATGACGCCGTTCGAGTAGACGAGGCGGTCGCCGAGGTTGCGGAACTGCCGCGGCACGTACGAGTCCTGCCCGAGGATCGCGAGCAGCCGTGGGAACCCCTGGAACGACGTGTTCGCCGCCAGGATC
>DATBHM010000178.1:0-13072 GCA_036557505.1 Actinomycetota bacterium
CGGCTCAGGCGCCGGTCGTGGGTGCGGCGGCCGGGATGCGCTTGCCGGGATCGACGAACGGCATCTTCGTCACCGTGGCCGTCGCCTCGCCCTCGGGCGTCCGGACCTGGAGCGTGTTCCCTTCCCCGGCCGATGCGATCGGAACCCATGCGTAGCCGATGTTCCGTTCGAGGCGCGGCGAGAAGATGGCGTCGGTGACGCGCCCGGCCTGCGAGCCGTCCACCACGACCGGCCACGGCTGGGTCAGCTCCCACTCCATCGGCCCGCCCGACAGCTCCACACCGACCAGCTTGTTCTGCACGCCCTCGGCGGCGATGCGCTTCAGGGCCTCCTTGCCGATGAAGTCCGCCTCCTGGTCGAGCTCCACCAGGCGCTCCATACCCGTGACCTCGAGCGGGTTGTTCCGCCAGGTGAAGTCCGAGCCGTAGTTGAAGATCCCGCCCTCGATGCGCCGCGCCTCGCACGGCGCGATCGGACGGATGTCGAACTCCTTCCCGGCGTCCATGACGCGTTCCCACAGGTCGTCACCGCGGCTGGAGTCCCGGAGGTAGATCTCGTATCCGATCTCGCTGGTCCAGCCGGTCCGGCTCACGACCACCGGGATCCCGTCGAGCGAGGTGTCGACGCAGAAGTAGTACGGGAGCGACATCACCTCGTCGCCGAACAGCTTCGACATCACGTCGGCCGAACGCGGCCCCTGGACCTGGATCGGCCACACGTCGGGCTCCCCGATCTCCACGTCGAGTCCCGAGTTCAGCGCCACGCCGCGGGCCCAGAACAGCACGTCGCTGTCGGCGAGCGAGAGCCAGAACCGGCGTTCCTCGACGCGCAGGAGGATGGGGTCGTTGAGGATGCCGCCGTCGGCGCCGATGATCGGCGCGTACTTGCACTGCCCCACCGCGCACGTGCTGAGGTCGCGGCAGGTCAGCATGTTGGTGAACTCGAACGCGTCGGGCCCGGTGATCTCGACCTGCCGCTCGACGCCGACGTCCCAGACGGTGACCTTCTGGAGCAGCGCCCAGTACTCGGTGACGGGATCGTCGTAGTACGCGGGCAGGTACGTGTGGTTGTAGATGTCGTAGGCGCTGCACCCGTACCGCAGTGTGGCCTCGAAGAACGGCGATCGCCGGTACCAGGGACCGAAGTACAGCGTGGTCGACGTGGGCATCGTCGTGGTCGTGGCCATGTTCACCCTCCCGTCAGCGGCCGAGGGCGATCATTGAACCACCGTTCAGCGAAACGCGCGAGCGAAGAGGGATCGATGGGCGGGCGTTGGGTGCAGATCCTGCTGCGGGCAACATCGGCATCCGATCCGTCGGCCTGAAGTGCCGACATGGAGTGGACTTTCGGCCACTTGCGCCGGACCGGGGGTCCTGTCTTGATGTTCCGGCCATGACGAGATGGGGGCGTCGGACCCGTGCGACCGTCGCAGCGGCGGCGACGGTTGCGGCCGCATCCCTCGGCGTTCCGCACGCGAACGCGGCGACGGTGGTCCACTGCCCCGCGCAGAGCCTCCAGGCGAAGATCAACGCTGCCCCCGCCGGCTCGACGCTGCTGGTCACGGGGACGTGCGTCGGGAACTTCTTCGTGAGCAAGAGCCTGACGATCAAGGGCAGCCCGGCCGCGACGCTCGACGGCAACCAGGCCGGCCACACGGTGCTGATCTCCGGCACGCACACCGTCCATCTGGCCAACCTCACCGTGACGCGCGGCCTGGCGACGACCGGCGGCGGGATCGAGGCCTCCTTCGGGAAGCTGTTCCTCGTCCACGTGACGGTGAGCGACGACTACGCGATCGGAACGAGCGCGCAGGGCGGCGGGATCTTCTTCGGCAACGGCACGCTGTCGATCGCCTCCAGCACCGTCCGCAACGACGTCGCCGCGGCCTCGAGCTCGGACACGGCGAGCGCCGAGGGCGGCGGGATCCTGATCGAGAAGGGCACGCTCACGATCACCGGCTCCACCATCCGGAACAACAGCGTCGTCGCCGATTCGGACGCGGGCAACGCAAACGCCCACGGCGCGGGGATCGAGGTCACCGCCGGCGCGACCACGCACATCTCGAGCTCCCACGTCGACGCCAACCGCGCCAGGGCGACGGCAGCCGACAGCGCCCAGGCCGAGTTCGCCGGCATGTACGTCACCGCCCTGACCCTCGTGCACTCGACCGTGAACGGGAACTCCGCCACCGCGCTGTCCACCGGCCCGGGCGGGGGCGCGCTCGCGGAGGGGGGAGGGATCTCCGGCGGATCGCTGTCGCAACCGGGCCTCATCTCGTTCTCCCAGGTGAACGGCAACCGGGCCGAGGCGCAGGCGGAGCACGGATTCGCCACGACCGGAGACGCCGGGATCGAGCTGCTCGGCGACCTGACCGTCACGAGCTCCTCGGTGAACGGCAACCACGCGACCGCCACGGGGACCACCTCGGCCAGCGCGAGCACCGGCGGAGTTCGGGGGACCGGCGCGAACCTGACCATCACCTCGTCGACGGTCGCGAACAACAGCGTGGCCGCCCATTCCGGATCGAACGACGCGATCGCCCAGGCCGGCGGGGTGACCTCGGGTTCCTCGCTGACCATCGTGCGGTCAACCGTCCGCGGGAACCAGGCGTCCGCGTCGTCGAGCTCGAGCGACGCCACGGCCACGGGCGGCGGCATCCTGGTGCCGCCGAACGGGTTCACCATGCGGCAGTCGACCGTGAGCGGGAACACCGCCATCGCCACCGCCACCGGCGCCCACACGGCGTCGACCCACGGCGGCGGGATCGACTTGGTCGGCGGCTCCAGCACCAACCGCATCGAGAACTCGACGGTCGCCGGCAACGCGGTCAACTCCCACGCGTCCACGGCGTTCGCCGCGGGCGGCGGGATCGAGTCGACGGCGGACACGCTCACGATCACCGACTCGACCATCTCCAAGAACCAGGCCGGCGAGCGCGGTGGAGGACTGGCGGTGGTGGGCGCCGTCGCCGTCAGGCTGCAGGCGACCGTCCTCGCGGGGAACACCGCCCCGCCGGCGTCCGGCCCCGACTGCCGCGGAACGGTCCACTCGAACGGCCACAACCTGATCGGGAAGACCCAGGGATGCACGTTCGTCAAGGTCGGGAGCGACAAGCTGAACACGCCGGCCAAGCTCGGGCCGCTCCACGACAACGGCGGGCCGACACAGACCATCGCGCTTCTGTCCGGGAGCCCGGCCCTCGACGTGATCCCGCCCCCGGCGTGCCCGTTCCGCGTCGACCAGCGGAACGTCCCCCGCCCACAGGGCCCGCGCTGCGACATCGGCGCGTACGAACGCCGGCCCTGATCCTCGCGTGACCGCCGCGTGCGCGCGGCGACGGCGCCGCGTGACCGCCGGCTCAGCGACGTCCCCCACCATCGCTCCCGTGGTGAACGACCACCGAACGAAGGGAGCCGACATGACGTACGCGATCGAAGCCGAGGGACTGGTGAAGCGGTTCGGCGACACGACCGCCCTGGCCGGAGCCGACCTGGCGGTTCGCCGGGGAACCGTCCTCGGCGTCCTCGGACCGAACGGCGCCGGCAAGACGACCGCCGTGCGGATCCTGGCCACCCTCACCGAGCCCGACGAGGGCCACGCCACGGTGGGCGGCTACGACGTGGTGACCCAGGCCCACGAGGTGCGACAGCTCATCGCCCTCACCGGCCAGTACGCCGCCGTCGACGAGGGGCTCACCGGAATCGAGAACCTCGTGATGATCGGGCGCCTGCTCAACCAGTCCCGCCAGGAGGCGAAGGCCGGGGCGGAGCACCTGCTCACCCGGTTCGAGCTGGACGAGGCCGGCGACCGGGCGGTCCGGACCTACTCGGGCGGGATGCGCCGCCGGCTGGACCTCGCCGCCTCGCTCGTCGGGCACCCGGCCGTGCTGTACCTGGACGAGCCGAGCACGGGGCTCGACCCCCGCGCCCGCGAGCGCCTGTGGGACGCCGTCCGGGCACTGGCGGCCGACGGCACGACCATCCTGCTCACCACCCAGTACCTCGAGGAGGCCGACCAGCTCGCCGACGCGATCGCCGTGATCGACCGAGGGCGGGTCGTCGCCACCGGAACGTCCACCGAGCTCAAGACGCAGGTGGGCGGGCAGGTGCTCGTTGTGAGCCCCGTCGACGAGGCCGACGGGCCGTTGGTCGAACGGACCGTCGCCGAGCTGAGCGGCCGCCGGCCGGAGACCGATGACGGCATGGTCTCGATCTCGATCCACGACGCGGCCGTACCGCCCGCGATCTACCAGCGGCTCACCGCCGACGGCGTGCTCCTCGCCGAGTTCGCCGTCCGGAGGCCGAGCCTCGACGAGGTCTTCTTCGCCCTCACGGGGCACAAGGCCGACACCACCGAAGACGATGACACCGAAAGGAGCGCAGCATGAGCGCCGTCGCGACCACCTCGGGGGCGGCCATCCCGACCGTCACCCCGCGCGTCACCCCCGGCCAGAGCCTCCGCAACACCCTGACGATCGCCTGGAGGAACCTGGCCGCGATCCGGCACAACCCCCTCGAGCTGGTCGACGTGAGCGTTCAGCCGATCATGTTCGTGCTGCTGTTCGCGTTCGTGTTCGGGGGCGCGATGGCCGGGTCGCCCCAGGCCTACCTGGCGTACGGACTGGCCGGGATCATCGTGCAGAACGCCCTGTTCATGAGCCTGTACACCGCCATGGGCGTGAACACCGACCTCAGCAAGGGGGTGTTCGACCGGTTCCGGAGCCTGCCGATCGCCCGGTCCGCGCCGCTCGCCGGGCGCATCGCGGCCGACATGGTGCGGCAGCTCTGGGGGATCGCGGTCCTCCTGGGCGTCGGGATGCTGATCGGCTTCCGGATCACCACGGGGCTCCCCGAGACGCTGCTGGCCGTCGGCCTCGTGGTCGCGTTCGTCATCGCGTTCTCGTGGTTCCCGCTGCTCATCGGCGTGAAGGTCGACAGCCCCGAGAAGGTGCAGATGTTCGGGTTCGTGCTGGTCTTCCCCTTCACGTTCGCGAGCGGAGCGTTCGTCCAGCCGGGGACCATGCCGAGCTGGCTGCAGGGGTTCGTGAAGGTGAACCCGGTCACGCAGCTGTCCGACGCGGTCCGGGCCCTGCTCACCGGCGGCAGCTGGGGCCGACCCGCGCTGATCTCGCTGCTGTGGGCCGTGGGGTTCGTGGCGGTGTTCGCACCGCTCACCATCCGTGCGCTGAAGCGGCGCGCATAGTACAGACGAACGACGAGGCGCCGCCCGCCACGACATGGCGGGCGGCGTCGGCGTCTCCGCGAAGGTGGATGAGGTCCACGGCTCGGGCCGAGGTGACGGGCAGCACTTGACGGCTTCGGACCCGGGGGTTCCAATGCGGTCGGCCACGGATTCCAGGGAGGGTCATGCATCCGCGTCGACTGGTGGTTGCCATCGCGTTCCTGTCGGCGCTGGCGGGCGCGCCGGCCGCCGGGGCGGCCGGGATCTCCGCTTCGTTCTCCGGTTCCACGCTGTCGATCTCGGGGGACGCGGGAGGGCGCGCCGTACGTATCGTCCGCGACGCGGCGGGGATGATCCACGTGTTCCTGGGCCCGAACGAGGTCACCGTGTCCGGTGGACCCGCCACGGTCAACAGCACGGACGTCGTCGAGGAGGCCATCCAGCCCGCCGACGACTTCACGATCGACATGACCGGCGGTCCGTTCGCCCCCGGGGCCACGCACCTCGTGTTCTTCCAGGGAAGCAACTTCATCGATCGCCTCGCGATCATCGGCAACGACGACCCCGAGATCATCGGGACCACGCGGCACGGGATCACCCTGACGGGTTCGGGCGACGACCCCGAGGAGTTCATCCCGTTCACGTCGCTGCTGCTGGACGGCCGGGGCGGCGACGACCGGCTCCTCGCGAGCACGCAGACCGCCCCCTCCGCCTGCACGGTGACGTCGGCGAACGTCACGGTGCTCGGGGGCGCGGGCAACGACCACATCAGCGGAACCTTCGATTTCGGGAACGGAGCGACCTCGCATCTGAACGGGGGCCCCGGGGACGACGACATCGTGGCCACGGAATGCGCCGGCCAGGAGGCCTCCGCGGCGCGAACCGTCATCGTCGGCGGGTCGGGCGCCGACACGGCGATCGGCTCGAACAGGACCGACCTGGGCGACCTGATCAAGGGCGGCATGGGGACGGACACGATCGTCGGCAACGCGGGTCCCGACGTCCTGTTCGGGGGAGGCGGGGCCGACTCGATCGTCGGGATCGACGGGACGCCGGGGAACGACACCCTGAACGGTCAGTCCGGACACGACTCCTGCAACGGCGACCCGGGCGACGCGATCATCAAGTGCGAGTCGTGACCGTGACGCTCGCGAGCTGAGCCGTGGCCGGGCCGCGGCGGTCCAACTGTCAGCTGGGCGGCGCCTCGGCGTCCAGCTCCTTCACCACCTCCGCGCGGGGCCGCCCGGCCCCGCGCGCGTACGCGGCGCCGAACGCCTCCTTCCCGAGGGCCTTCCGCGCGGCCGCGGCCACACGCCGCACGTCGAGATCGGCCCGGTCGGGGATCCCCCGGAGCACCTCCGCCGTCCCGAGCAGTGAGGCCGCCAGGGCCGGGTTTCCCTCGGACAGCGCCACGTCGGCCCGGAACTCCACCGCTCGCGCCACCACCGGATAGTCCGGACCGTCCAGCCCCGCCCGGACCGCCTGCAGGTACCACCCGAGCGCGGCCTCGAGGTCGCCGGCGGCGAGCTCCACCCGCCCCCGGCCGACCATCAGCAACCCGAACAGCGCGTACAGGGCCGGGCCGTACCCGGCGAACGCCGCGATCGCGTGATCCAGCAGCGCACGGGCCTCGTCCAGCCGGCCCGACACCCGCGCCACGTCCGCGCGCGCCAGGTCGAGGAACAGCGTCCACTCCTCCGCGCCCAGGTCCTCCGCGATCCGCTGCGCCGCGTCCAGCTCGGCGGTGGCCCCCTCGACGTCGCCGGCCTGGGTTCGCTCCATGGCCGCCCTGATCATGAGCTGGGCGATGTCCTCGCGGTCGTCGAGGAGCCGGAACGCCTCCTTGGCCTCCTCGATGGCCGCGGTCGAGGCGTCGCGTTCGCCCCGCATCGCGGCGAGATCGGCGACGGCGAACAGCGAGTTCCCCATCCCCCACTGATCCCCCACGGCCCGGAAGTCGCGGACCGCGGCGTCGAACGCCAGCCCGGCGTCGTTGACCTCGCCGATGTTCGAGTACAGCTGGCCTGCCAGCAGGTGGCCGACGCCCGACACCCACCGGTCGGGCCCATCGAAGTGCGTCCGCGCCAGCTCCAGCGCTCGTTGTTCGTCCCCGCGGAACATCGCGACCAGCATCTCGGTCAGCTCCAGCGTCGGGTACTTCGCCAGGCGCTCGGGCGGGATGCTCGGGATGAGGGCGACGGCCTCCTCGCCCCTCCGGAGCGCCTCGTCGAACGTCGACCCGCCGGTGATCCCGAGCGTGGCCCGGATGACGAGCACCCCGGCCCGGAGCTCCACCGGCACCTCGGCGGCGAGCACCAGTGCCCGTTCCGAGAACTCGAGCGCCTCCGACCGCTGCCCCCGCATGAACCAGAACCACCCGAGGAACACGACCAGCCGCGTGGCCAGGTCGGCCGCGCCGCTGTCGAGCGACCACCGGAGCGCGGCGTGGATGTTGTCGCGTTCGGCCCCGAGGCGGGCGAGCCACGGCAGTTGCTCGCGCCCGCGGAGGTGGGAGTCGGCCTCCTCGGCGACGACCGCCAGGTACGCGGCGTGCGCCCGGCGGATGGCGTCGTCCTCGGCGGCGTCGACCCGCCGTTCGTCCGCGTAGGCCCTGATGGTGTCGAGCATCGAGTACCGAACCTCGCCGGCGGCGTCGCTCGCCGACCGCACGAGCGACTTGTCCACCAGGGAGGCCAGCACGTCGAGGACGTCGTTCGCGTCCTGCTCCTCCGTCGCGCAGACCGCCCCGGCAGCCTCGAGGACGGCGCCGCCCGGGAACACGGCGAGCCGGCGGAGCACGACGCGCTCGTCCTCGTTCAGCAGGTCCCAGCTCCAGTCGACCACCGCCCGCAGGGTCTGGTGACGGGGCAGCGCCGCGCCGCCCCCCACGCCGAGCAGCCGGAACCGATCGTCGAGCCGGGCCGCGACCTGCTCCGTCGTGAGGCTCCGCAGGCGGGCGGCGGCCAGCTCGATGGCGAGCGGCATCCCGTCCAGCGCCCGGCAGATCGCCACCACGTCGCGTACGTTCGATTCGTCCACGACGAACCCCGGCCGGACCGCCTTCGCCCGGTCGGCGAACAGCCGCACCGAGGGCGACTCGACGGCGCTCGGCGGCGGCGCGACCCCCGCCCCGGCGTCGGGCATCGGCAGGGGATCGATGGGCAGCAGAACCTCGCCGGTGATGCCGAGCGGCTCGCGGCTGGTGGCGAGGACCCGGAGCGACGGGCACCGGGCCAGCAGCGGGTCGATGAGCCGGGCCACCGCGGCGACAAGATGCTCGCAGTTGTCGACGACGAGCAGCAGGTGGCGTTCGCCGATGGCGTCGGCCAGCCGCTCCTCCGGGCTCAGGGCGGCGGCCGCGCCGGGAAGGAGCCCGGACTCCCGGGCCCCGAACACCGACAGGAACGCCTGCGTCAGCTCGCCCTCGTTGCCGACCGGCGCGAGCTCGACCATCCAGACGCCGCCGGGGGTGCGGTCCACCAGCCGGACGCCGACCTCGCTCGCCAGACGGGTCTTCCCCGAGCCGCCCGGCCCGATCAGCGTGACCAGGCGCGACCCGTCGAGCGCCGACTCGATCCGTTCGACGTCGGCCTCACGCCCGACGAAGCTCGTGATCTGCGCGCGAAGGTTGGTCCCGCGCGGGGGCGCCTGTTGGGACGCCGCGGGCGCCGCCGGGCGGGCGGCGTCGCCGCGGAGCACCGCGAGCTGGATCGCCTGCAGATCCTCGGAGGGGTCGATGCCGAGCTCGTCGGCCAGCCGGGAGCGGAGGCGTTGGAACGCCGCCAGCGCATCCGCCTGTCGCCCCTCCGCTGCCAGGGCCCTGACCAGCTGCCCGTTCAGCCGTTCGCGGAGCGGATGCTCGGCGACGAGCGCCTCGAGCTCGGCGACCAGCGTTCCGTCGCCTCCACCCGCGAGATCGGCCTCGATGCGGTCCTCGATCGCCCCCGCCCGGAGCTCCTCCAGCCGCGCCGCGGCCGCCACCGCGAACGACGCGTCCGCGGCGTCTGCCAGCGCGGGCCCCCGCCACAGCGCGAGCGCGGCCCGGAGGTCCGCCGCGGCGCCGGTCGTGTCGCCGTCGGCCAGCGACCTCCGCCCCCGGGCGGCCAGCTGTTCGAACCGCACCGCGTCGATCGCCTCGGGAGGAACCGACAGCCGGTAGCCCGCTCCGTCCGTCTCCACCACACCGGGGACCGAACGCCGCACCCGGGCCACCAGCGACTGGAGCGCGTTGGTGGCACCGTCGGGTTCGTCGCCGTCCCACACGGCGTCGACCAGCCGCGACACCGGCACGACCCGACCCGGCTCGAGCGCCAGCCGCGTCAGGAACGTCCGGGCCCGGACCCCGGAGATCGGCACCGATCCGCCGTCCACCCGGACCTCGAGCGGCCCCAGCACCAGGATCTCGACTCCGGCGGCCATCGATCCATTGTCGCGGCCTCACGCCCCGGCGTCCCGCCGCTCGGATCAGGTGGCGTCGAGCGCCGCGGCCAGGCGGCGGAGCGTCGTCAGCACCGCGTCCACGTCGTCCGTCGTGGTCAGGTAGTTGACGATGCCGGCCCGAAGATAGGTGCGCCCCCGGAGCCTGGTCGTCGAGACCCAGCCTTCGCCGGAGCGCTCGAGGGCCCGCTGGAGGTCGTCCTGGTGACGGTCGAGCGCCTCGTCGTCCATGCCGTCCACGAGGTGCCGGAAGCACACGACCGAGAGCTCGGGGTCGGCGGGTTCGGCCTCGAGGTCGTCGGACTCGTCGATGCGCGCGACCAGGTGCCGGGCCAGCCCCAGGGTGTGCTCGATCAGCCGGCCGAACCCCTCCGTCCCGAGGAACTTCCACGAGCACCACAGCTTCAGCGCCCGGAACCGGCGGGTCCCCTCGAGCGAGTAGGCGTACCAGTTGAGGGGCTCCTCCTCGACCGGCCCGCTCCGGTAGTACTCGGGCGAGGCGTGGAACGTCCGGATCAGGTGGTCGCGCTCTCTCACCAGCAGCCCGCCGATGTCGTGCGGCTGGAAGAACCACTTGTGCGGATCGAGCGTCACCGAGTCGGCCACCTCGAGCCCCTCGACCAGGTGGCGATGGGACGACGACAGCCGGACCGCCCCGCCGTACGCCGCGTCGACGTGCAGCCACATCCCGTTGCGGCGGGCGACCTCGGCGATCTCGCCGACCGGGTCGATCGAGCCGGTGTTCGTCGAGCCGGTCACCGCGGAGACGGCGAACGGCCGCAGGCCCGCGGCCAGGTCGGCGTCGACGGCCGCTCGGAGCGCATCGCCCCGGAGGCGATAGGCCGCGTCCGACTCGACGACGTGGATCGTCTCCCGCGGGAACCCCAGGACGTCCAGCCCCCGGCGGATCGAGAAGTGCGTCTGGTCCGAGGCGTACACGCGGACGCCCTCGAGGTCGCGGCCGCGCGGCGTGCCGTCGATGCCGAGGAGGCCGGGCAGGTGGACGTCGCGCGCGACCGTCATGGCCATGAGGTTCGCCATCACGCCGCCCGACGTGAGCACGCCGAACGACCCCTCGCCGTACCCCACGAGGTCACACAGCCAGCGGATGACCTCCTCCTCGACGAACGAGCCGACCGGGCTGCACGACCAGATGTCGACGCCCTGGTTGGTCCACTGGGCGAGCGTCTCCCCGGCCACCGCGACCGGCAGCGCGGGCGGCGTGAAGTACGGCAGCGACCGTGGGTTGTGGGAGTTCAGCATGAACGGCGCGATCCGCGTCCGGAACTCCGCCAGCACCTCCTCGAACCGCACGCCCCCGGACGGCGCCGGCCCGGGCTGCAGCGACGGGCCGAAGTACTGCCGCCGGACCTCGGGGTACGATCCGGTCCCGATCGAGCGCCGCATCGCCTCGTCGAACAGGTAGTCGAGCGCGGCGCCCCACGTCGCCCGCCCGAGCTCCTCCAGGGGCTCCCGTGCCTCGTCGGCGGAGGTGAACCGCAGCAGCGTGGGCTCGGGGTGCCAGTCGAAACCCCCTGATGACTGGTCGGACTGGGCGTCCGCGCGTTCGGCCGGCATGACGGCGCATGGTAGCGCCCCTGAACGTTGCGCAATCCCCCGACGGCGGTCGTTCGCATACCCTTGCCGGACCGCAACCCCGAGCGAGAGGAGGACGGCATGGCGAAGTTCGCGATCCTGGCACACCTGGAGGCCAAGCCCGGCAAGGAGGACGAGGTCGCGGCGTTCCTCGAGGGCGCGCTTCCCCTCGTCCAGGAGGAACCCGGCACCGTCTCGTGGTACGCGGTCCGCTTCGGCCACTCGCTGTTCGGGATCTTCGACACGTTCGACGAGGAGGCCGGGCGTCAGGCCCACCTGAACGGCAAGGTGGCAGCGGCCCTGATGGAGAAGGCCGACGAGCTCTTCGACTCGACGCCGGACATCCAGCAGATCGAGATCCTCGCCCAGAAGTAGCGCTACGAGGTCTCGGCGATACGGCTTCGGAGGCCCTCGATCATCAGGTCGAGGCCGAAGTCGAACTGCGCGTCGAGGTCGCAGTCGATGAGGAACGGCATGACCTCGCGCATCCGGGGGAGGTCGGCCGACTCGACCAGCCGCGCCATCTCCTCGTGGTGGGCCTCGTCCTTCGGCGAGCCGACCATCAGCCCCAGCTCCAGGGTCACCGAGCCGAGGATGTAGCCGCCGAAGACGTGGAACGCCTGCGCGGTGTCGGCCTCGGACAGCCCGGCCATCCGGAACAGGTCGAAGATCCGCTCGTACAGCTGGAGCGAGTCCACGGTGGTGAACGGCTTGTCGCGCTCCGTGAGCAACGTCATCACCCCGGGGTGGGCGAGCAGCACGCGCCGGAACTCGCGGGCGGTGAGGCGGGCCGATTCGGCCCAGTCGTCGGCCGTGGGGACCCGCAGCCCTCCCAGGACCTCCTCGGTGATGCCGTCGAGGATGTCCTCCTTGTCGCGGACGTGGTTGTACAGCGACATGGCCTCGACGCCGAGCTCGCGTCCCACCCGTCGCATGGTGACCGCGTCGAGGCCCTCGTCGTCCATGATCCGCAGCGCCGCGTGGATGATCCGCTCCCGGGAGAGCGGCTCCCGGCGGGGGCGGTCCATCGCTTCGACCGGGGACGCCGGCTCGTCGGCGCCCGCCGGCGCCCGGTCGGTCCCGGTCCGGGTTTCGTTCACGGCCTGTTCATCCCCCTCGGGTTGACGCTTACAACGTATGCACGATAACTTACGGCGTCAACATATGGCGTAAGGTACGCCCGCCTGAGAGGCACGGGGGAGGTTCTACCACCATGAGGCTCAGTCCGGAGACGCTGGCCCGCGCGAGCAGCCGCCATCCCTGGCGAACCCTCGCGATCTGGCTCGTCGCGATCATCGCCATGGGCTACGTGAGCAGCGTCCTGTTGAGCGGCGTGCTCAGCCAGGACTTCAACTTCACCAGCCAGCCCGAGTCGGTCCGGGCGCAGAACGTGCTCGACGCGGCGTTCCACACCAACACGCAGCAGGACTCCGAGCTCGTGATCGTGCACTCGGACTCGCTCGACGTGAACGACCCGGCGTTCCGGGCCGCCGTCACCGCGGTGCGCGACCGCATCACATCGAGCGACGGGGCCATCCTGGTCGGCCGCCCGGTCACCTACTACGACCTCCTGAAGCAGAACCCCCAGAAGGCCGCCGGGCTGGTGTCGCACGACCGGCATTCGACCCTGGTGTCGGTGACGCTGAAGGACCACGAGAAGGACACGGTCGACCGGTTCCGGGTGTCGGCCGTGCACAGCGCGCCCAGCGGCTTCGGCACACAGGTCGCCGGGCAGGGCGTCCTGTTCGCCGACTTCTCGAACATCGCCGAGCAGGACCTCCGCAAGGGCGAGTCGATCGGCATCGGCATCGCGCTGATCGTGCTGATCGTGGTGTTCGGCTCGGTGGTGGCCGCGCTG
>DATBHM010000179.1:0-29997 GCA_036557505.1 Actinomycetota bacterium
GGATCTCGTCCACCTCCGCCACGAACTGGTCGGTGAGCTTCTGCAGCTCCTTCTCTGATCGACGCAGGTCATCTTCTGAGATGGAATGGTCGTGCTCAAGCCTTTCCAGCTCTTCCTTGCTGTGACGGCGAACGTTGCGCACGGCCACCCGGGCCTCCTCGGCGCGCTCCCGCACGACCTTGATGAGATCCCGCCGTCGCTCTTCGGTGAGCGGGGGGAACGACAGGCGGATGACGTTGCCGTCGTTCGTCGGCTGGAGCCCGAGGTCCGAGGTCTGGATGGACTTCTCCATCGCTGCGATCGCGCCCTTGTCGAACGGCTGGATCACCAGCAGGCGCGGTTCGGGGACCGAGATCGAGGCCATGTCCTTCAGCGGCTGCTGCGTCCCGTAATACTCGAACGTCAGCCGGGAAAGCAGCGCCGGGGTGGCCCGGCCGGTCCTGATGCCCCCCAGCTGCTCCTGGAGCACGACGATCGCGCCGTGCATGCGCTTGTTCGCATCCTCGAGCGCGGTCTCGACGGTCACGGTGGCCCCGTCATGACACCGCCCCGTGGACGAGCGTCCCGATCGGCTCGCCCAGGAGAGCCCGCTTGATGTTCCCGTCCTTGCGGAAGTCGAACACGATGATCGGCAGGGCGTTCTCCCGGCACAGGGAGATCGCGGTGGCGTCCATGACCTGCAGCCCCCGGGTGAGGACCTCGGTGAACTCGATCGTCTCGAACTTGTGCGCGTCCGGGTTGCTGGCAGGATCGGAGTCGTACACGCCGTCCACCTTCGTGCCCTTGAGGATCGCCTCCGCCGAGATCTCCAGCGCCCGCTGCGCGGCGGTGGTGTCGGTCGAGAAGAACGGCACGCCGAGCCCGGCCGCGAAGATCACCACGCGGCCCTTCTCCAGGTGGCGGATCGCGCGGAGCGGGACGTAGGGCTCGGCGATCTGCGCCATCTGGATGGCGGTCTGCACCCGGGTCGGCAGGCCGGCCCGCTCCAGGGCGTCCTGGAGGGCGAGCGCGTTCATCACCGTGGCGAGCATCCCGATGTAGTCGGCGCGTTGGCGATCCATGTTCGGCGCCTGCCGGCCCCGCCAGATGTTCCCGCCGCCCACCACGACGGCCATCTGCACGCCCATCGAGGTCACCTCGACCAGCTGCTCGGCCAGGTGCTCCGTGGCCCCGGAGGAGATGCCGAACGGCGGGTCGCCCGGGGAGAACGCGTCGCCGGAGAGCTTGAGCAGCACTCGCCGGTAGGCGAGCGTGCCGAGCGCGTCGACCGCCGTCTCGGGCGCTTCCGTCACGGGCGCGCGACCTCGGGTCGACATGCGTTGGTCACTCGGCCTCCTTGCCCAGCTCGAACCGGGCGAACCTGCGGACCGCCAGCTTCTCGCCGACCTTAGCGGAAACCTCGTCCACCAACTGCGAGATGGAGACCCTGTCGTCCTTCACGAACGGCTGGTCGAGCAGCACCTGGTCCGCGAAGAACGCGTCGAGCTTGCCCGTGACGATCCTGTCGAGCACGTTGTCCGGACGGCCCTGCTCCCTGGCCTGGCCCTCGTACACCCGGCGCTCGGCGTCCACGACGTCGGCGGGGACGTCGTCCCGGGACAGCCACCTCGGGTTGGCGCTCGCGATGTGCAGTGCGACGTCCTTGGCCAGCTGCTTGAACTCGTCCGTGTTCGCCACGAAGTCGGTCTCGCTGTTGACCTCGACCAGGACGCCGACGCGGGCGTTGAAGTGGATGTAGGAATCGACGCGGCCCTCGTTGGCCTCGCGTCCGGCGCGCTTCCCGACGCTCGCCAGGCCCTTCTGGCGGAGCCACTCGGTCGCCTTGCCCATGTCGCCGGCCGTCTCCTGCAGGGCCCGCTTGCAATCCATCATCCCGGCGCCGGTCGCCTCGCGGAGCTCCTTCACCTGGGCTGCACTGATGTTCGTCTCGGTTGCCATGTCGTCGTTCACGCTCGCTTCGTCTCGTCGTGGATCGTCGTCCTCGGGTGGAGGGGGTTCGGCCGGCATCACGTGGTCGCTACGCGTCCGGCGTGACCTCGGCGTCGTCCGCCCCCGGCGCCGCGGCCGTCGCGTCGGCCGTCGAGGCCGGCTGCGGCTCCTCCGAAGCGACGGCACCGACCGCGGGGGCCGGCTCCTGCGCGGCCGGCGCGTCGGGCTCGAAGACCTGACCGGCGGCCGGGGCCGGCTCGTCGGGTTCGAACGTCATCGGACCCGTGTACGCGGTGTCGCCGTTCCCGCCCGGGGAGCGGCCGGCGGAGCGCGCCGCGAACTCCTCCCAGCCCTCGCCGCGGCCCTCCTCGAGGGCGTCGGCCAGCACCCGGCTGATCAGCGACACCGAGCGGATCGCGTCGTCGTTGCCGGGGATGATGTAGTCGACCTCGTCGGGGTCGCAGTTCGTGTCGACGATCGCGATGATCGGGAGGCCCAGCTTGCGGGCCTCGGTCACCGCGATGTGTTCCTTCTTCGTGTCGATCACGAAGATCGCGTCCGGGAGGCGCTCCAGATCCTGGATGCCGCCGAGGTTCCGTTCGAGCTTCTCCTTCTCGGTCCGGAGGCGGATGACCTCCTTCTTCGGGAGGTACTCGAACGCGCCCGAGCGCTCCATCTCCCGAAGCTCGCGGAGGCGGGCGAGGCGCCCGGAGATCGTCTGGAAGTTCGTCAGCATGCCGCCCAGCCACCGGGTGTTCACGTAGGGCATCCCCACGCGCCCGGCCTGGTCGGCCACGACGTCCTGGGCCTGCTTCTTCGTGCCGACGAACAGCACGACGCCCTCGCGCCGGCCGAGCTCCCTGACGAAGTCGTAGGCCTCCTGCAGCCCGGAGAGGGTCTTCTCGAGATCGATGATGTAGATGCCCGAGCGCTCCCCGTACAGGAAGCGGGACATCTTCGGGTTCCATCGCCGGGTCTGGTGGCCGAAGTGGACCCCGGCCTCCAGCAGCTCCCGTCGCGTCGCGACCGGCATGGTGGTGCTCCTTTCGGTTCGTTCCCTCCGCCGGTTCATCCCGATCCGGCCCGGCCGGCCGGGCGGGGCGTCCGCGTGGGATCGCGGTCGTCGTGGTGGCTGGCCGTCGCCGGGACCCCGGAAGCGGTCCCCGGACGTGCGTATTCGGCTCGTCGAGCCGTGGGCCGAGTGTACCGAACCGAGCCCGGGGTGTTAGCGGCGTCGGGCGCCGAACAGCGGCTGGCGTTCGCGCCGGGGGGCGGGCGGCGGCACGTCCTCCTCGATCACGCCGTACCGGTAGGCGAAGGCCCCGATCACGACGAGGTTGAACAGGCTGACCCCGAGGATCAGGGCCCAGACGCCGAGCGAGGGGTTGATGGAGAACGCGGAGCTCATCGGCACGAACGCCGGCGCCAGGAACACCAGCGTGAAGTACAGCAGCACCATGCCCACGTGCCGCGACCCGGGGAGCCGGGCCGCGCGGGCCGAGGTCCCGAGGGCCGAGCGGGCGCTGGCGCCGTCGCGGATCACGACGATCGACGCGAACGACAGGAAGTGCACGCCCCCCACCAGGGCGGCGAAGAACAGCAGGCCGCCGATCGTGCTCCCCAGGATCGGCGAGAACACCTGTGGCGCGAAGATGAGGGCGACGTTGACGAAGTAGATCCCGATGAACTGCGGGATGAACCGGATGCCGCGCCGCACCCCGGCCATGGAGGCCCGGCCTGCGTCGAGCCGTTCGACCACGAGGCTGGTGATGACGGCGAAGATCGCCGCGCGCACGAGCGTCATCCCGATCACCAGCGCGATCCACGCGTAGTCGAGGCCCGTGATGCTGTACGCGAGGTTCAGGTCGAAGAACGAGCTGAGCGGCGGAACGGCGAGCAGGAGCTGCGAGTAGCTCGGGACGTGGTCGAGGCCGATCGCCAGCAGGACGAACCACAGCACGAGCACCAGCAGCATGCCGCCGACCACGAGGGCGGGCGAGCGCAGCACCGCCCGTCCGCCTGCGGCGAACGTCTCCCCGAGCTTGGGATAGACGCTCGGCGCCCGGAAGGCCGCGAACAGGGTTCCCTGGCGGCGGCCCGAGGTCTGGCGCTGGTCGGGCGGGGGCTTCGCGGGGGCCGCGGGGGGCCGCCTGGTCGCGGGCTTGGACGGCTTCGATCCGGCCGAACGCAGGCCGGTGGGCGGGGTCACGCCGGCGGCGCCCCCGTCGGCGGGCGGGACTCCGCCGCCGGAGGCTCCGCCCTGCGCGGGGGCGGGCGTCGTGGTGGCCGCGTCCGGCGGCACGGTGCGGCGGCCGATCCGCGGTTCCCTGCGGCCCGATCCGGACGACGGGGTCGATCCGGACCTCGAGCCGGAGGCCGGCTTGGCGCCCTGCTTCGGCGTGGGGTCGCCGGACCCGGACCCCGAACCCGGTCGCTTCCTCCGGTTGGTCACTCGGGGTCCCCCTCGCCGGGGTCGTCGTCGTCCTCGCCGGAGTCGACGTCGTCCTCGTCGGGTTCTTCCGGCTCGTCGGCCCGCTCATTGGTCGGACCGCCCGGCCCTGGAGGCCGCAGGAGGAAGCCGGCCAGCGCCGCGAGGGCGCCGATCCCCACGAACGCGACCGCGTACCCCCCGAGCATGCGGGCCCAGTTCGGCTTGGACGAGGACACCTCGTCCAGCAGCGGGGCGCCAGGGTCGTGCTGATACGCGTACACCCCGCCCCTCCGCGAGCCGACCGAGGCCACGATCACGTCGTCCCCGGCGGCGAGCCCGTGCACCGCTGCCGTCCCGGTGTCCGTCCGCCAGACCAGGACGCCGGAGGTGGCATCGACGGCAGCGATGCGCCCGTCGTCGAAGCCGATCACGACCGAGTCCCCGACCACGACCGGGGAGGCGAACACCCCCGAGATGTCGAACTCGAAGCTCCACAGGCCGCCCTGCCCGTAGGACCACACGCTCACGCGGGCGCCGTCGTCCACCCGGACCCGGTACAGCCCGGCCTCGAGGCCGAGGCGGTTCCCGAGGGCAAACGCGAACCCGCCCGCGACGGGGATGTTCGTGAAGGGCAGGAACGGGCTGGAGAAGCGCGTGCTCCACTCGACGAGGCCGTCTTTCAGGTCGAGGGCGAAGAGCACTCCCGCCCCACTGGTCTCGCCGAACCCGACGATCACCCGATCGCGGTCGATGGTGATCGCGGACGTCGAGCTGGCCGCCGTGTCCGTCTTGCGCCAGACGATGCGATGGGTCGACTCGTCGATGCCGTCGACCTCGATGGCACCCGTCGTCCGGTTCCGCGAAGCGACGACCACCCTGCCGTCGCCGACCGCGGGCGGTGTGGGGACGACGCCTCCGACGACCGCGTCCCACAGCACGAGCGACCGCTTCACGTCGACGTGCTGCACCTCGGTCGAGATGTGCACCGCCGTGACGTCCCCACCGATGTCCGCGGTGAAGGCGGTGTCCCCGTCGACGGAGACCCCAGTGGTCGAGCGGTCGTTGAGCGGGAGCTGCCACAGGAACGTCGGCAGGGGCTGGTCCGAGCCGGTCGGGAGCTCGTAGGCGACGAGCGCGGACAGCTTCGCGGTGCCGCCCTGCGTGAACAGCAGGATCTGCTTCCCGTCGACGTCCGCGACCGCGGGGGTGGCCAGTGTGGACCCGCCGTTGCGCCCGATCTGCCACCGGGGCTTGCCGGTCGCGAGGTCGAGCCCGTAGACGAACCTCGTCCCGAGGGCGATCGCCGTGTCGCCGGTGAGGACGGGGGCGGACAGCGCCCGTTCGCCGTGCGGCGTCGGGAAACGCCACTCGGACCGGTACGGGGGATGCGGCGTGTCGCCGGTCGCGGTTCCGAGGTGGGTGGCCCCCTGGCCGAACTGGGGCCAGGCGTCGGATGCCGGGGGCGCGCCGGCCGCGAGCGCGGCGCCCGGCGACAGCAGGAGGCCGAGCACGACGACGAGGACCGCCGCCGCGGCAGCGCGTCGCGTCGGCGGCCGGCGCGGCATCGCCGGTTTCGGCCCGCGTTGGAGTGATGTGATCGTCATGGAGGTGCGCCCGGGGTTCCCGTTCGAACGGAGCGCCCATTGTAGGCAGTCGCGGAGGCCGGGCAGGGACGATCGCGCGGATCGCTCCGAAGGCGTTCACGTGGCCTGGGTGTGACCGGCCTCACTGACAGCGGGGTCGGCTCCCGCTAGCGTCCGCCTCGCTGATCTCCGGGTGCCGCTTCCAGGAGGGCACCCCACATGCGGAGTACTGGTCTTCTGGGCCGCGTTGCTGCGGCGGCGTTGGCCGCCGTGTTCGTGCTCTCGGGGCCGGGCGGCGCGCGGGCCGTGGTCGAGGCCGGGGCGGCCGGCCCGTCGATCGCGGGGCCGAGCCTGCCCGCGACGGTCGCGCCGGCGAGCGGCGGGATTCCGTACGGCACATACCAGTGGCCCGTGCACGGAGCCGTAATCCGTCCGTTCGAACAGCCGGCCGGCCCCTTCAGCGCCGGACACCGCGGGATCGACATCGCCGCACCGTTCGGAACGCCCATCCGGGCGCCGGCCGACGGCACGGTGTCGTTCGCGGGAGCTGTGGCCGGGGCGTTGTTCATCTCGATCGACCACGCCGCGGGGATCCGGACGTCGTATTCGTGGGTCTCCGAGATCTCGGTCACGAAGGGCCGTTCGGTGCGGGCAGGCGACGTGATCGGGAAGACCGGACAGGGCCACCCCGGCTCGGACCGGCCCCACCTGCACTTCAGCGCCCGGCTGGACGGGACCTACATCGATCCCATGCTGCTGCTGGGAGGTGGGAACCTGGACGACCTGATCCATCTCGCCCCGTCCTGAGGCGGGCTTCGGACGGCGCCGATCTCAGATGTCGGGCGACTCGACGAGGTGACCGCGGAGCTGGCCGACGGCCTTCGTGTGGATCTGGCAGACCCGCGACTCGGTGACACCGAGGATCTCGCCGATCTCCGCGAGGGTCATGCCCTCGAAGTAGTAGAGCGTCACGACGATCTTCTCCCGCTCGGACAGGGAGTTGATCGCCGCGGCGAGCAGGCCCCGGGTCTCCTGTCCCTCCAGACCGGAGGTCGGGTCGCCGGCGTCGGCCAGCGTGTCCAGCAGCGTCACGCCCTCGCTCCGGTCGTCCCCGACCGCCACGACCTCGTCGAGCGCCATGACGGATACGAAGGAGATCTGGGTCACCGTGTCGTGCAGCTCGCCGACGCTCACGCCGAGGTGTTCGGCCATCTCCGCCTCGGTGGGGGCCCGTTTGAGCTTGGACTCCAGCTCGGCCATGGCCTTGTCGATCTCGCGGGCCTTGAACCGGACCGAACGGGGGACCCAGTCCATCGCGCGGAGCTCGTCGATGATGGCGCCCTTGATCCGCGGGATTGCGTAGGTCTCGAACTTGATGGCCCGATCGAGGTCGAACTTGTCGAGCGCGTCGATCAGCCCGAACATCCCATAGGACACCAGGTCGGCCTGTTCGACCGTCGCCGGCAGCCCCGTCGCCACGCGGCCGGCCACGTACTTCACGAGCGGCGCGTAGTGCAGGATCAGCCGCTCCCGGGCGGACGCCGAGGCGGTGGCCTTGAACTCGCGCCACAGCTCCATCAGCTCCTCGCTGACGGGCACCGCGGTCTTGGACGTCCTCGCCATCAGGCCCTCGGGTGGCTCTGCCGGTAGGCGGCCTGGAGCCGCGAACGGGACACGTGCGTGTACCGCTGGGTCGTGCCGAGGCTCGCGTGGCCCAGAAGCTCCTGCACGGATCTGATGTCGGCGCCTCCCTCCAACAGGTGGGTCGCGAACGAGTGCCGCAGCGTGTGAGGGCTGAGGCGACGGTCCGGGAGCACCCGCTGCCGGTATCTTTCCACCATCGACCTCACGTCGCGCGGCTTGATCGGCTTTTTTCGGAGGTTGAAGAACAGCTCCGGACGCCCTCCCGGAGCGAACCAACCCCGTCCGGACGCGAGGTATTCCTCCACCGCCTCCGCCGCGTACTCGGTGATGGGGATGTCCCGTTCCTTGGAGCCCTTCCCCAGCACGACCACGCGGCGGCGGTCGAGGTCCACGCGGCCGGCGTCGAGCCCGCACACCTCGGCCACCCGGAGGCCGGAGCCGTACATCAACTCGAGGATGGCGCGATCCCTCCGGGCCACGGCAGCCCCGCGAGCGGCCGGCGCGTCGTCCGCCGGCGCACGGGTCGAGCGAGCCGATTCCGGCGGCCGGCCGGTCGAGTCGGGCGCGTCCATCAGCGCGGCCGCCTCAGCCGGGCGGAGCACCGCCGGCAGGCGCGATTCCGCCTTCGGCCGCCCCAGCGCGGAGGCGGGGTCCGCTTCGAGCACGCCCGTGGCGACCGCCCACCGGTAGAACGTCCGGATCGCGGCGACCCTGCGGGCGACGGACGATCGCGCATACCCCCGCGTGGCCTGGTTAGCCAGGAACCTCCGGAGCGTCCGGTGGGTCGCGGCGTCGAACGACGACCCGGAGCGCACCAGGAACAGGCCAAGCTGCCGGACGTCGCGCACGTACGCATCCACCGTGTTCGGGGATACCCGGCGCTCGAGGGCCAGGTGGTCGCGGAACGCCTCGACGAGCGCCGCCTGCTGTTGGGGAAGTTCGTCAGCTCCGGGCACGGTGATTCCTGTCGACGAAGGTGTCCCTTCTACCACAGGGCCGTGGGAGGTCAACACGCTCCCGGCCGGAATCCGCCCGCGGGTCAAGGCCACACGTTGCTCCGCCGCGGAGATAGGGTGTGCCGCCCGGGGGAGGTCGACATGCAGCTCGAGCAGTTCGTCACGCAGGGTCTGGGCGACGCCAGCTACCTCCTGGCGTCCGACGGCGAGGCCGTCGTCGTGGACCCGCAGCGTGACGCGGACCGGTTCCTCGCCGCCGCCGAACGCCTCGGCGTGGCCATCAGCCGGGTCGTCGAGACCCACGTGCACAACGATTACCTGACCGGCGCGCTCGAGCTCCGAGCGGCGACCGGGGCCGAGGTGGCCGCCCCCGCGGAGGGGGGGTATGTCTTCGGGCACCGGCCGATCCGGGAGGGCGACGAGCTCGAGGTCGGGAAGCTCCGCCTCCGCGCCATCGAGACCCCCGGGCACACCCCGGAGCACCTCACGTACCTGGTTTTCGAGGGTGACGCCGAGGCCCCCGTGGCCGTGTTCACCGGTGGGAGCCTCATCGTGGGAAACGCCGGCCGGAGCGACCTGCTGGGTCCCGACCGGGCCCGTGAGCTGGTGCGGGCGCAGTACCGCTCGCTCCGGCGGCTGGCCGAGCTCCCGGGCGACGTTCTCGTGCTCCCCACGCACGGTTCCGGGAGCTTCTGCGCGAGCGGGGCAGACTCGTCCCGGCGGACATCGTCGATCGCCCGTGAGCTGGCCGGGAACCCGGCGCTCACCGCGCCGGACGAAGCCACGTTCGAGCGCGAACAGCTCGATGGCCTGCCGGCGTATCCGGCCTACTACCGGAACATGGCCCCGATCAACCGCACGGGGCCGGTCGTGCTCGGCCGGATCCCGGCGCCCCGGGCCCTCGCACCGGACCGGTTCGCGGAGCTCGCCCGGGGGGCCCGCGTCGTCGACGGCCGCAGGCGCGAGGACTTCGCGGCCGGGCACGTCCCCGGCGCCGTCAACGTCGAGCTCGACGACAACTTCGCCAGCTACGTCGGATGGGTCCTGCCGTTCGGCTCGCCGGTCCTGCTGGTGGCTCCCGGCGACCGCCCCGGGGACCTGGAGGCCGCCGGGGCCGAGGCCGCACGGGCCCTCGCGCGGATCGGGTTCGAGCACGTGCTGGGGTTCCTCGGCGGCGGCATGGACGCGTGGCGGGCGGCGGGCCGGCCTGTGGCCGCCTACGACGCGGTCGAGCTCCGGCAGCTCTGCGAGGGCCTCGGCTCAGGCGCGGTCGACGCCTCCAGGGTGCTCGACGTGCGCCAGGCGGGCGAGTGGGAAGCGGGGCACGTGGCGGGGAGCCGTCACGCGTTCGTCGGCGCCCTCGCCGAAGCGGCGGAGGTCCCGATACTGGGCCTCGCCCCCGCGGACGCGGACGACCCCTGGTGGGTCATCTGCGCGACCGGTCACCGCGCGTCGGTTGCGGCGAGCCTCCTCGACCGCGAGGGCGTTCCCGTCCGCCTGGTGGCCCGGGGCGGCGTGGTCCGTCTTCTCCGAACCTGCGACGGCCTCCGGGCCGACTCCGCCCCCCGCTGACGCCCCCTCGAACTCCGGGTGTTCGGCCCGGGGTCAGTCGATCGGGCGCGCCATCCTCAGCTCGACGCGGCCGCCGACGGTTCGCGCCAGGCCGCGGACCTCCAGCCCCACGACGGCCGTCAGCACCTCGGCGAGCGAGCACCCCAGGTTCGACGCCAGCACCTCCGGCAGCGTCGGCCCGGCGATCGCCCCGGCCACCCGTCGCTCCGCCTCGGTGAGGCCGGCGGGGAGCGAGAGCGACCCCCGCGAGGTCCCTGGATCGAGGCGTCCGAGGTCCGCGAGCAGGTCGTCCCCGTTGCGGACCAGCCCGGCGCCGTCGCGGATCAACGAAAGCGGCACCTCCGACAGCGGGCTGGTGACGGGCCCGGGAACGGCGAAGACCGGCCTCCCCAGATCCAGGGCGAAATCCGTCGTGATCACCGAGCCGCTCCCCTTCGCGCCCTCGACGACCAGCACCGCGTCCGCCATCCCGGCCACGATCCGGTTGCGCGCCGGGAACCGGAACGACTGCGCGGGGACGCCGGGCGGGTACTCGCTCACCACGGTTCCCACGTCCAGGATCCGGTCGAGCAGTTCCCGGCTCCGCCTGGGATAGACGATGTCGATGCCGCTGCCGAGGACGGCCACCGTGGGACCGCCGGCCGCGAGCGCCCCCTCGTGTGCGGCGCTGTCGACGCCCCTCGCCGCCCCGCTGATCACCCAGGCCCCGCCCGCGGCGAGGTCGGCGCCGAAGCTCCGCGCGACCTCCGCCCCGAGGGGCGAACAGTTCCTGGCCCCCACCATGGCCACGGCGAGGTCGAGCTCGCCCAGACTTCGGCCCCGGACGAACAGCGCCACCGGGGGGTCGTGCAGATCCAGCAGGCCGGCGGGATAGTCGTCGTCGCCGGGCACCGCCATGCGCGCCTCGACCTCCAGCAGGCGATCGGCCAGGTGCCTGGGGCGGAGCCTCCCGGCCAGGTCGCGGTCGGACGCACCGACCGAGGGATGCCCCCGCCGGACGGCGGTCAGGCACGAGGCCGCGCCGCCCACCGCTTCCGCGACGGATCGCAGGCGCCTCGGCGTGAGGCCCGGCAGGCTCGCCAGCACCAGCAGCGCGTCGCGGTCGCCCTCGCCGGCAACGAACCCGGCGGGCCAGTCCGGCCACGGTCGAGGACGCGGCTCGTGCTCAGCCCGCACGGACGGCCGGCTCCCCCCGCAGCTCCAGGCGATAGGACATGGCCTCCGCGAGATGGTCGCTGCCGACGATCTCGCTGCCCTCGAGGTCGGCGACGGTGCGCGCGACCTTCAACGCGCGATCGAACCCCCTGCCGGTGAGCGCCAGCCGCTCCACCGCCCGGGCCAACAGGGCCTCCGCCTCCGGGGTGAGGCGGGCCTCCCGCCGCGCCATCGGCCCCGGCAACTGGGCGTTGCACCGGATGCGGGTGCCCCGGAAGCGGGTGCGTTGGCGCCCACGGGCGGCCTCCACGCGGGCCCGGACCGCCTCTGACGACTCGCCACCCGACTGCCCGAGCAGCTCGGCCTTCGCCAGCCGGGGAACCCCCAGCCGGAGGTCGATCCTGTCGAGCAGCGGGCCGGACAGCTTGGCCCGGTACAGCTCGACGCGGTTGGGCAGGCAGCGGCAGTGCCGGCGCGGGTCGCCCGCATACCCGCAGGGGCACGGATTGGCGGCGCCCACCAGCGTGAACCGTGCGGGGAACTCCACCGAGCCCTGCGCGCGGGTCACCACCACCCGCCCGTCCTCGAGCGGTTGACGCAGCCCCTCGACGGCGTCTCGCCGGAACTCCGTCATCTCGTCCAGGAACAGGATCCCGTTGTGCGAGAGCGACACCTCGCCGGGACGGATGAACCCGGTGCCCCCGCCGAGGAGACCGGCGACCGACACCGAGTGGTGTGGTGAGCGGAACGGCCTGCTCGCGACCAGGCCCTGCCCGGTCAGCAGGCCGGCGACCGAGTGCAGCCGCGTGACCTCGAGGGCCTCCTCACGCGACATCTCCGGCAGGATGGTGGCGAGCCGCCGGGCGAGCATGGTCTTGCCCGACCCCGGCGGGCCGATCATGAGCAGGTTGTGCCCGCCCGCGGCGGCGACCTCGAGCGCCCGGCGCGCTTGCCGCTGTCCCCGGACCTCCGACAGGTCGACGTCGGCCACCGCGCCGGGCGTCTCGACGGGAGGCGGCTGCGGGTCCGGCGGCCGCCACTCGCCCCGGAGGAACTCGGCCGCCCGGAGCAGCGTCGGCGCTCCCACGACGCGGAGCCCCTCCACGAGCGCCGCCTCGCCGGCGTTGGCCTCGGGCACCACGACCCCACCCAGGCCGGCCCGTGCGGCCGCGATGGCCACCGCGAGGATGCCCGGCGTCGGCATGAGCTCGCCCCGGAGTGAGAGCTCGCCCGCCAGGGCGAAGCGCTCCAGCAACGCCCCCGGCACCTGGGCGGAGGCGGCCAGCACCCCCATGGCGATGGGCAGGTCCAGGCCCGGTCCTTCCTTGCGGAGGTTGACCGGCGAGAGGTTCACGACGACACGCCGGAGCGGCCATTCGAACCCGGAGGACTCGACGGCCGGGCGGACGCGTTCCCGCGCGTCCTGCACCGACGCCCCGGGGAGCCCGGTCATGGCGAGCGAAGGGAGCCCCCGGCCGATGTGCGCCTCGACCGCCACCGGGAACCCCTGCACGCCGATCACGGCGACGCCCACGACCTTGCCGTACACCTCGCGCCCCCCGCGAGCCCCCCCCGGGCACCGCGTCGCGACGCTACCTCGAGGCACTGACATCGACCGGCGAAGGCGGACGGGCCGTCAGAAGGCGTCCTCGTACACGTCGACGACCGGCGCGGTCCCCGGCCTCGCGAGCACGCTGGCCACATCGAACCGCACGGCCGCCGGCACCAGCCGGTGCGCCAGCAGGAAGGCCTGTCCCAGTCGACGCAGCTTCTCCCGCTTGCGCCACGTGACCGCCTCGTATCCCCCGCCGAACCCCTCGCCTCCCCTGGTCTTCACCTCGCAGAACACGACCAGTCCCCCGTGCACCAGGACGAGATCGAGCTCGCCCAGCGGGCACCGCCAGTTCCTGGTCAGCAGCTCGTACCCGTCGTCGAGGTACCTGCGGAGGGCGGCGTCCTCGCCCCGGGCACCGAGGCGGATGGTCCTCGACGGGCGAGCCTCCCCGCGTTCCTCCACGTCGGCGACCGTATCCCGCCGCACCGACACGACCGCCGGAACGGTCGGCTCAGCCGGTGAGGGAGGGAGGCGGAACGTCGCGGCCCAGCGGGTCGGCGTCCTCCTTGCGGGCGAGCTCCTCGACGTTCACGTCACGCGTGGTCAGCACGCGGACCTTCGACACGAACCGCGCCGGCCGGTACATGTCCCACACCCACGCGTCGCCGAGCTCGACCTCGAACCACGGCCCCTCGCGCGGCGTCACGGTCACGTGGTTGCACAGGTAGAAGCGCCGTTCGGTCTCCACGACGTAGGTGAACATGGGCAGCACGTCCCGGTACTCCCGGAACAGCGTCAGCTCCATGTCGGCCTCGAACTGCTCGAGCTCCTCCTCGCCCATGGGCCCCATTATGCGAGCCCTGCGGGGCGAACGCCCTACTCGGAGGCCTCGTCGAACGCCTCGAGCGCCTCGGCGTCGAGCACATCGGGGACCTCCCTTCCGGGCAGCGGCTTGGGGTCGGCCACGCCCTTGAACGACCGCCGATGGATCGGCGTCGGACCCAGCCGCACCAGCGTGTCCCAGTGGTGGCGCGTCCCGTACCCGCGGTTCGAGTCGAACCGGAACTCCGGGAACCGCCGATGGTAGCGGTCCATCATCGCGTCCCGGGTGACCTTGGCCACGATCGACGCGGCCGCCACGGAGGCCGTGACGGCGTCGCCCTTGCGGATGGACAGGTGCGGGAACGGCACGCCCCGCACCGGCCACCCGTCGGTCAGCACGAAGTCGGGTTCGGGTTCGAGCTCCCGCAGGGCCCGCCGGAGCAGGAACATGTTCGACCGGTGCAGCCCCCGATGGTCGATGCGGTTCGGCATCGCCCGGCACACGGCCACGGCCACCGCGCCCTCCCTGATCCGCGCGAAGGCCCGCTCCCGCTGCAGCGCCGTGAGCATCTTCGAGTCGGCGATCCCGTCGAGCGGGAACCCCTCCGGCAGGATCACCGCCGCCGCCACCAGCGGCCCGGCGAGCGCACCCCGTCCCGCCTCGTCGGCGCCGGCGATGCGCGAGAACCCCTCCGCCCGCAGACGGCGCTCGAAGCGATCGAGGTCGGGGTTGAGATCGGACTTGCGCAGGGCCCGCTTGCCCACGAGGGCCCCCGTTCAGCCCACCATCAGAAGAACGCCAGCGCGAACGACGCGCCGGTGGCCGACAGCGCGAACTGCGTTCCGTCCGTCAGCCCGCCGAAGTGCGACGGCGGCCAGATCTTGATGAATGCCTTCCCGATGACCTTGTCGATCGGGATCTGCCCGAGGTCGTAGCGCGAGTCGTTCGAGTTCGCCCGGTTGTCCCCCAGCACGAACAGGTGGCCGGGCAGGACCTTCTCCGGTCCGAACGTGTGCCGGTCCGGCAGCCGCGGATCGGGCGCGTTCGGATCCGGGATGACGTACGGCTCGTCCAGGCGTTTGCCGTTCACGTAGATCACGCCGTTCTGTTCCTCCACGACGTCGCCGGGGAGCCCGATCACGCGCTTGATGAAGTCCTCGTTGGGCGGCGCGCTGAACCCGAGGCCCTCGGTGACCCAGTGGAAGAACGCCGAGACCGGGTTCCGGTGCACCGGGGGGCCGGGGTGCGGATCCGAGAACACGATCACGTCGCCCCGGCTCGGCGGGTGGAACTTGTACGCCAGCTTGTTGACCAGCACGCGGTCGCCGACGTCGAGCGTCGGCTCCATCGAGCCCGACGGGATGTAGAACGCCTGCACCAGGAACGACTTGATCAGCAGCGCGAGCAGGAACGCGATGATGATGAGGGCCGGCAGCTCCTTCAGGAACGAGAAGGGCCCCTTGGGCTTCCCCCGATGCTTCCCGCCGTCGTCCGGGATCGCCGTGGCCGTCGACGGCGACGTCCCCGACTTCGTCGCGGGGCCGGCGGCGAAGCCGCCGTCGGCGCCGAGGGCGGACCTCGACCCGTTCGGCGCGGCGGGAGCCGGCTCGGTGGTCGTCGCGGCGTCCGCGTTCCCCGCCACCGTCGGCGGGGGTGCGGGAGGGGCGGTGTCGCCGTTGGGGCCGCCCGGTGGCGCAGGGACGTCGGATTGCGTGTCGGGGGGTTCCGAGGAGCTCGGCGGGCGAAGGCTCACCGTGTCACCGCCCCGTCCGGATGTCGGCCGTGGCGCGGCACGCCACGCCTATCCCTGCCCCTCGGCCGCCTCGGGCGCTTCGTCCTCGTTCGAGTCGACCGACGTCGTGGTCCGCGACACCGCCCCCGTTGGCTCGCGGCGCTCTCGGATGCGGGCGCGCTTCCCGCGACGTTCCCGCAGGTAGTACAGCTTGGCCCGGCGGACGTGGCCCTTGGTGACGACCTCGAGCTTGCCGATCACCGGCGAATGCACCGGGAAGGTTCGCTCCACCCCCACCCCGTTGAACGAGATCTTGCGGACGGTGAAGGTCTCCCGAAGACCACCGCCCTGCCGCCGGATCACGACGCCCTGGAACACCTGGATGCGCTCGCGATTGCCCTCGACGACGCGTACGTGCACCTTCACGGTGTCGCCCGGCCGGAACTCCGGCAGGTCGTCGCGCAGGCGCGACGTCTCGATGAGATCGATCTTGTTCATGGGAGTGCCACCTGATCCCGGCCACGGGGGTACGAACGGTTCGACGATGATAGCACCGCACCTCGGAGTTCTCCGGGGTGATCAGTCCTCCTCGACCATCCACCATTCCACGAACCGCGAGGCACGCCCGTCCGCTGTGAGGTCGACCACCCACAGGTTCGAGAACGGCCCGGGATCGGGGTCGTCGTGAGCCGTGTACCTCGTGAATCCGCGCACGAACCCCCGATCGCCGTCGACGCCCAGCACCTCGTGCTCGAACGTCCACGTCCCGGCGTCGTCCTTGCGTTCGAGCCACTCCCCGACGATCGTCTCCCGGCCGTGCCAGGGGTCGCGGAACGGGGCGGTGAAGTAGTCGGCGTCCTCGGTAAACAGCGCGCCGATCTCCTCGGGGTCGTTCGAGTTCCACGCCCGTACGTATCGTCCGATCCAGTCCTCGACTGTCGTTCGATCGACCATCACGTCCTCCTCCCGTACGAGGTCCGGCCGGTTGTGCCGGGTCTTGGTGAGGGCGGCCTCCCGGCGCCACCGCTCCACCTCGCCATGGTGCCCCGAGACCAGCACCTCAGGAACCTCGATGCCCCGGAACCCCCGAGGCCGCGTGTAGTGCGGGTGGTCGAGCACCCCCGCATCGCCGAACGAGTCCTGCGCCACGGACTCCTCCCGCCCCACCACGCCGGGAACCAGCCTGGTCACTGCCTCCAGCACGACCAGCGCCGGGATCTCCCCGCCCGAGAGCACGTAGTCGCCGATCGAGACCTCCTCGGCGGGCAGTCCCTCGACCACACGTTCGTCCACGCCCTCGTACCGTCCGGCGACCAGGACGAGCCAGGGTTCCCCCGCCAACTCCCGGACCAGCTGTTGGTCGAGGCGGCGCCCGGCCGGCGACAGCAGCAGGACGCGCTTGTCGCCATCGCCCAGTGACTCGACCGCCCTGAAGATGGGTTCGGGCTTCATGACCATGCCCGGGCCGCCGCCGAAAGGACTGTCGTCCGTCGTCCGGTGCCGGTCGGTGGCGTGGTCGCGGATATCGTGGACCCGGACGTCCACCAGCCCCCCGGCGATCGCCCTCCCGAGCAGCGACTCACCGAGCGGCCCGGCGAAGATCCCGGGGAAGATCGTGAGGACGTCGACCCTCACGAACCCGGGTCGAGCTCGTACACGCTCACATGGCGCGGGTTGAGCCCGGTGTAGAGCTCGCCGTCCCACCCGCCCCACCGGTCGCGCAGGCGCAGGCCGCCGAGCCGAGCCATCAGGTCGAGCTCCGAGGGGAACGCGTAGCGGAGCTTCACCGGGTAGGTCGCGATCGGCCTGCCCTCCTCGACGCGCATCTGCAGCACCTGAACGGTCTGTGTTCCGGGGTCGTGCCTCGACGCGAGCAGCACGGCGCTGTCGATGCCCACCTCGAGCGTCTCGAACCGCTGGCCCCGGTCGAACCGGTTCATGTCCGGGACGAACGCCTCGACGATGAAGATCCCGCCGTCCGTGAGGTGCTTCGCCACGTTCGAGAAGCACCGGAGTTGGTCCTCCTGGGTCGTCAGCGCGTACAGGGTGTTGAACACCAGGTAGATGAGGGGGTATCGGCCCTCGACCGCGACCTCCGCGAAGTCGCCCATGACGACCGGGACGTCGGCCCCGCCGGGCTTCGCCCGGAGCTTGGCCACCATCGCCTCGGAGATGTCGATCCCGTGGACCTCGACGCCCATCTCGATCAACGGCATGGCAACCCGTCCGGTGCCGATGGCGAGCTCCAGCGCGGGCCCGCCGCCCGCCAGGTCGGCGAGCTTGGAGGCGATGGTCTCGCCGTCGACGACCAGGCCGAGCCCGGCCGTCCAGTCGTCGTAGATGTCGGCCCAGCGCTCGCCGTACGTCTCCGCCGTGTAGTCGTCCACCATGGTCGCGCTCAGCCTAGTCCGGCCAGGTGATCTCAGTCCTCCGTCGTGTCGGGCGCGCGGCGGCGGGCCTTGGTCTGCGAGCGGAGGCGCTTGTCGTCGAGCCGGCGCCGCACCGACGCGCGGCTGGGACGCGTCGGCGTCCGCTTCGGTGCGCGTCGCGCCGCCGCGTCCAGCCGTTCCGCCAGGCGCCGCAGGGCGGCATCCCGGTTGCGCAGCTGGGACCGCTCGGTCGCGGCCACGATCCGAATCGAATCGCCCAGCCGTTCCCGGACGCGCTGCGCCTCGTCCCCCGGGCTCTCGATTGCCGTGAGGTCGACGACGAGCTCGACGCGGCTGTCCGTCGTGTTCACCCCCTGCCCCCCGGGACCGGTTCCCCGGGAGAACCGCCAGGACAGCGTGTCCGCGGGAACCACGATCCCTCCGGGGGTCACGAGGGTGCCCTCCCCGGTCATTCGGGGCCGCTCCTGGTCAGTCCCGGGATCTCCCGGACGACCACCTTCCTCCCCTCGAGGTCGACCGACGTCACCACGTCCTTCAGGGCCGGGACCAGGATCTCGTCGTTCGGGGGGCCGGCCACCCAGATGTCGTTGGCGACGCCGAGCACGACCTCCCGGATCACTCCCAGCGAGCGCCCGGAATCCGTGATCACCTCGCAGCCGACCAGCTGGTGCGGCCAGAACGACCCCTCGGGGAGCGGCGGAGCCTCGTCCTCCGGGACGAACAGGTACCGGCCGTTCAGCTGTTCGGCGGCGGTGCGGTCGGCCACGCCCTCGAAGATCACCAGCAGCCGTCCGCGGTCGGGCCTCGTCGACGCCACCGTCAGCGTCCGGCCGTCCTCGAGGTGCAGCACGGAACCGGGTTCGAACCGCGACCCGACCTCGGAGAGCACCAGGACGGTGACCTCGCCTCGCAGGCCATGGGCCTTGGTGACCTTGCCTGCGACGAGACCGGGCGACGGCGTGCCGCCCTCCGCCACGGCTACTCGACGATCTCGACGATCGTGCCCAGGCCCTCGCGGGCGCCGGCCACGCGGACGACGGTGCGGATGGCGCGCGCCGTTCGGCCGCCTCGCCCGATCACCTTGCCCATGTCATCGGGCGCGACGAACAGCCGCAGGATCACGCCGCGGTCGTCCGGCTCCGCCTCGACCCGGACCTGGTCCGGTTCGTCGACGATGCTCCTGGCGAGGAACGCCAGGACGTCGCTCAGGAGCCCGAGCCCGTCGCCGTCTTCGCGGGCGTCGTGGTCGAGGTCGCCTTCTTCGCCGCCGGCTTCTTCGCCGGCGCCGGCTTCGTCGCCTCGAACTTCTCCCAGATCCCGACCTTCGTCATCAGGTTCTGGACCGCCTCGCTGGGCTGGGCCCCCTTGCTCAGCCATTCGAGCGCCCTCTCCTCGTCGATCTCGATGAGCGACGGATCCTCCAGGGGGTGGTATTTCCCGATGGCCTCGATGAACCGGCCATCCCGCGGCGAGCGCTGGTCGGCCACCACCACCCGGTAGAACGGGCGCTTCTTGGCACCCAGCCGTCGCAACCTGATCCGAACCGCCACTGTGTGGAACTCCTTCCGACGCCCCTACCGCCCCATGCCCGGCATCCCCGGGAACCCGCCCGGGAGCTTCGGCATGCGGCGGCCGGCGCCCATCATCGACTTCATCATCTTGCGCGCCTGCTCGAACTCCTTGAGCAGCGCGTTCACGTCGGCGGTCGTGGTGCCCGAACCGCGGGCGATCCGCAGGCGCCGACTGCCGTGGATGATAGCGGGGTTCCGCCGCTCCTCCACGGTCATGGAGCTGATGATGGCCTCGGCCTGCCCGATCTGCTTCTCGTCGACCTCGAGGTCCTTCAGCTGCCCGAGCGCGCCGCGCCCCGGCACTCCCGGGAGCATCGCGAGGATGTCCTGGAGCGGACCGAGCTTCTTCATCTCGCGCATCTGGGTCAGGAAGTCCTCCAGCGTGAACTGGTTCTGGAGCATCCGCTGGGCGGCCTCCTGGGCCTTCTCCTGGTCAATGGTCTGCTCCGCCTTCTCGATCAGGGTGAGCACGTCGCCCATGCCGAGGATGCGCTGGGCCATGCGGTCTGGGTGGAACGGTTCGAGGTCCTTGGGCTTTTCCCCGACGCCCGCGAAGTAGATCGGCCGTCCCGTGATCCCGGTGATGGACAGGGCCGCGCCGCCCCGCGCGTCGCCGTCGAGCTTGGTGAGCACGAACCCCGTCGTGTCCACCTCGTGCATGAACGCGCGGGCCTGCACGACGGCGTCCTGGCCGGTCATGGCGTCGCAGGCCATCAGGACCTGGTGCGGACGGATGGCGTCCCGGACGCGCCGGGCCTGCTTCATCATCTCCTGGTCGACGTGGAGCCGGCCCGCGGTGTCGACGATCACGACGTCGAGGCCTCTGCGCTGCGCCTCCTTGACGGCGTTCTTCGCGACCTTCTCGGGCTCCCTGCCCTCGGAGACGACCGGGACGCCGACCTCCTGGCCGAGGACGAACAGCTGCTCGACCGCGCCGGGGCGCTGGAGGTCGGCGGCGACCAGCAGCGGGTGCTTGCCCTTCTCCTTGAACAGCAGCGCGAGCTTGGCGGCGTGGGTCGTCTTCCCCGAGCCCTGGACGCCGGCCATCATGATGATCGCGGGGTTCGCCCCGGGGAGCGTGAACGCCTTGTACTCGCCGCCGAGCGTCTCCGTGAGCTCGTCCCGGACGACCTTGATGACCTGCTGCGCCGGCGTCAGCGACTTCATGACCTCGTCGCCCGTCGCGCGGGCCCGCACCCGGTCGAGGAACGCGTCCACGACCTCGACGGCCGCGTCCGCCTCCAGCAATGCCGTCCGGATGTCGCTCAGCGCGGAGTCGATCTGCTTGGGGTGCAGCTTCCCCCGCGACCGCAGCTTGGTGAAGACGACGTCGAACCGCTTGGTCAGGGTGTCGAACATGTGCGAGCCAGTCTATCGACCGAGATTCGAGTGCCGGATGCGGCCGGTCGCCGCAGAGCGACCTAGGGTCGGCGCGCCCGAGCCGAACGAAGTGCGCCGATGGCGGCGAGTGTCGGGACCAGGACGCAGAGGCTCCCGCCGAGCAGGAACACGGCCTCGCTCCGGCTATCCGCGCCGAGGAAGCTGCTGATCCCCCCGGCGAAGACGCCCAGGTTGACGACCACCCCGACCATCGCGACCACCTTGGTCGGCATGCTCATCCGTCCAGCCGACGCCGACCTGAGGAAGGCGATTTCCACCAACCCGCTGATTCCGAGCAACGGGAGTGCGGCGATCAACGGTCCGCGATCGGGCCGAGCGCTTGCGCCCAGCTCCCGAAACAGCTGGTCCTGGCGTCGAATCTCGAGAGACAGGTCCACGGCACGGGCAGCGAACAGCACCCCCTCGACGACGAAGAGCCATCCGGCGACCCTTGCTCGCCGGGTCGCCGAGCCCGGCGACGAAGTTCGCGTTCCTGCGTCGATTGCGGGCTCGGTACTCATCGATCAGACACCTGGACCGAGCATCGACATGGCACGCAGTCGCTTGAGGGGAAGCTGCGGCGGACCGGGCTCGTCGCAGATGAGCCTCGAAGTCCTCCTGGTCGGCCGCCGTTCAATCGGGAGTCCGGAACCATTCGCCTCGTGGCACGGGTTGAAGCGACCGATCAGTACGGCGGACGGGGTCCTCGGAACATCGGGAAGTGCTTCACGTTGAGCGTCCACAGCGGGACATCGAGATCGTCTCGCGTCGCGGCGATCACATAGTCGAGCGGATCGATCGAACGGTGGCTGCGGCCATAGGTCCGCGCGTAGAGAGCAGCGTCCTCCGCGATGCCGCCCGTGACCTCCACCCAGCGCAGTCCGTCGAAGAGGCGCCGCGTGGTCCGTTCTTCGCCCGGTCTCATCCACCCCAGGATCTCGACCTTCGAGAGCACCGTCGCGAACAGGGTCTCTCCCGCATCCAGCTCCGCGTCGATGATTGCCTGGGCCTCCGGCACACCCCGACGGCTGCTGTTGTTCCGGTAGCTGCTCGTGTGGAGGAAGCCCGATCAGCCGGCGAGGAGGTTGTTCGCGAAGGCCTGAGGGTCGAACGGCTGGAGGTCGCCGACCTGTTCGCCCGTGCCGACCAGCTTGACCGGGACGTCGAGCTCCTCGCGGACCGCCAGGACGATGCCGCCCTTGGCCGTTCCGTCGAGCTTGGTCAACGCGACGCCCGTCAGGGGAACGGCCTTGGTGAACTCACGCGCCTGGGTGATGCCGTTCTGCCCCGTCGTCGCGTCGATCACGAGCAGGATGTCCTCGATGTCGCCCGCGGCCCTTTCGAGCACGCGCTTGACCTTCTCGAGCTCGGCCATCAGCGGCTGTCTCGTATGGAGGCGGCCGGCCGTGTCCACGATCAGGACGTCGTCGCCGCGGGCCTTGGCCGACTGCACCGCGTCGAACGCCACCGCCCCCGGATCGGCGCCGCGCGTCTGCGTCACGATGTGCGCGCCCGACCGCTCCGCCCAGACCGAAAGCTGCTCCCCGGCCGCAGCGCGGAACGTGTCGCTGTTGGCCATGCCGACCTTCAGCCCGCGCCGGCCGAGCAGCGCGGCGAGCTTGCCGATCGTCGTGGACTTCCCGGCGCCGTTCACCCCGACGACCATGATCACGGAGAGCTCACCCGGCTTCAGATGCAGGTCGTTGTCGCCGCCGAGGACGTTCGCGATCTCCTCCGCCATCAACGCGGCCGGGTCGGGCGAGCCCTCCTCGTAGCGCTCCTTCACCCGGGAGACGAGCAGCGTCGCGGCGGTGGGCCCGACGTCGGCCCGGATCAGGAGATCCTCGAGCCGCGACCATTCCTCGGCCGAGGCCTTCTTCCCGGCGAACAGCGCGCGGATCCGGGACCCGAGCCCGTCCCCCTTCACCGCGGCCGGCGCCGGGGCCGTCGGTGCGGCCGGCCTGACGGGCGGCGCCGTGGCGATGGTCTCGTCGCGGGACGGGATCGGCGGCGCGCGCAGGCCCCGCGCGGGCGGCTCCTCGCCGGCCTCCCGCCGGCGCACGCGCGAGCGCATGGCCAGCGCGAGGATCAACCCGAACACGAGTCCGATGGCAACGGCGACGAGGAACGCGGTCACGGGACGGGAGGCTAGCAAGTGCCCGGTGCCGGGCGGCATTCCCGCAGGTCGGGGCGCTCAGTCCACCGCCGCGGCGACCCCGGCCTCCGTGGGACGCCACACGGCCCAGCCGCTGGCCCGATCGGCCTCGGCGTACCCGTCGGAACGCAGGCGGCGGAGGTTCGCGCCGGCCCCCTGGCTGTTGGCAGGCTGACGCAGACCTGTCCGATCGCTCAGCACCGCGGCGATCTCGCGGGCATGCACCCACCGGCGTCCGGGACCGGACGCCTCCACCAGGGCACGGAGCCAGGCTGCGCGGACACTGTCCACCAAGGCAACCCCTCCGGCCTTTCCGTCCGCGGAGAAGCCTAGTGCCATTCCGTCCTCGCGTCGCAACCCGGCATTGACCAACGCAGCGCCGGAGGCCAGACTCCGGGCCATGGGCATGCACATCGACCCCGTACCGACGGGCAACCCCGAGTTCAACGAGAACGAGCTCGAGGAACAGAACCTGGAGCGGGGCTACGAGCGGGCGATGGCCGAGAAGGAGGCCGAGTCCGCGACCCCGAAGAAGCCCGGGTTCTTCGCCCGGCTGTTCGGCAAGAAGTAACCGCCCCTCAGTCGCCGCGTTCCGCGGTGGCTTCCGCGCGTTCGGCGGGGGTGCGTTCGGTCGCGGTCGGCGCCACCAGGTCGACGCCCTCGAACCGCTGGCAGATGACCCGCGTCGCGCCGTCCTTCATCGAGACGCCGTACATCGCGTCGGCCGCCTCCATGGTCCGTTTCTGGTGGGTGACCACCAACACCTGCGACGTCGTCGCGAAGTCCCGGATCAGCCCGATGAAGCGCTGGAGGTTCAGGTCGTCGAGCGCCGCCTCCACCTCGTCCAGCAGGTAGAACGGGGACGGCCGCGCTCGGAAGATCGAGAACAGGAACGCCAGCGCCGTCAGCGCGCGCTCGCCGCCCGAGAGCAACGAGAGCCGCTTGACGCGCTTCCGGCCCGGCTGGGCCTCGATCTCGATGCCGGACTCGAGGGGCTCGTCGGGGTTGGTGAGGACCACCCGGCCCTGCCCGCCCGGGAACAGCTCCCCGAACAGCCGCTCGAACTCCGCCGCGACATCCCGGTAGGCGGTGCCGAACAGCTCGGCGATCCGCTCGTCGATCTGGGAGATGACCTCCAGGAGGTCGCGGCGCGCCGTCCTGACGTCGTCGATCTCGCGGGCCAGGAAGTCGTGACGCTCCTCCAGAGCCTGGAACTCGCCCTGCGCGAGCAGGTTGACCCGGCCGAGCAGGCCGAGGCGCCGGGCCACCAGCTCGGCTCTGCGTTCGAGCTCGTCGGGCGTGTCCTCGTCGTCGAGCGACGCCACCGCGTCGGCCGGCTGGAGCTCGTGGCCCTCCTTGAGGAGGCGCTCGGCTTCGGTGATGCGTCGTTCCAGGTCGGCGCGGGCGCGGTCCTGGAGCTCGTACTCCTCGCGGAGGCGGTCGAGCGCTCCCGCGGCCTCGCGCCACGCCTTGTTCGCCTCGCCCTCGGCGTCGGCTGCCGCGCGGTCGGCGGCGGCCGCCTCGGCCCGGGCCTGGTCCGTCGCCGCCACCTCGCGCTCCATCTCGGCGAGGAACGCCTCCTTCCCGCCCCGGACGCCCTCGGCCGTCTCGAGCTCCTCCTGGAGCCGCCGGGGGTCGGTGGCCTGCAGGGCCTCGCGTTCCCCGGACAGGCGGGCCAGCGCCTCCTCGAGCCGGTGGCGGTCGCGGCGGAGGGTCTCCACCTCGACGCGGAGCGCGAGCGGTGCCTCCGGGAGCGGCGGGAGCGGCGGCTGCTCCCGGTCGTCGTCGGGAGGGGTCGCGGCCTGCAGTGTCTCACGCCACCCCTCGGCCGCGTCGTCGAGCCCGGCCAGACGCTCCTCGAGCAGCTCCCGTTCCTTCTCCAGGGACGAGAGCTGGGGCGCGAGGCGGCCGAGCTGGTCCGCCGCCTCGGTGATGCGGTGGTCGGCGGCCTCGAGGTCGGCCGCAACCTGTGCCAGCTCGGTGGTGAGGGCGTCAAGGCCGTCCGACCTCGGCTTCAACGAGGAACGGGCCGCCGCCAGCTCGTGGTCGACGGCCTGCAGGTCGGCCTTCAGCGCCTGGGCCCGGGCATCGGCCTCGGCCGCCGTTCTGATGACCGACGGCCCGACCAGCACGCCGTCGGGGGTGACGAACGAACACCGCGGGTTGGCTCGGTGCTTCGCCTCGGCCTGCCCGAGGTCGTCGGCCAGGTACACGTCGCGGAGCAGGCGGGCGAGCAGCGGGTAGGCGCGCGCGTCGGCCTTCACAACGTCGAGCAGCGGCCGCTCGCCCTCCAGAGTCGCGCCCAGCACGTGTGCGTCGGCCCCCGGGACCGCCAGCACCGCGCCGTCGCCGCCGGCGGCATCGGCCAGGGCCTCGGCGCGGCGTTCGTACACGACGGCGTCGCGGAGCGAACCCAGCGCGGCGGCCAGGGCGGCGGCCATGCCGGGGTCGGCGGTCACGAGTTCCCGCAGAAGTCCGGCGGGCTTTCCCGACGCGTTCCTGCCGAGGAACCGGGAGCCGGGCGTCTCCTCGAGGTCGGCGCGGCGGGCCTCGATGACGGCTCGCTGCTGTTCCAGCGCGCGGACCTCCTCGCGCATCTCCGAGACCTCGGCCGCGACCGCCTGGCGGTCGCGCTCGAGGGCCGCGTGCCGCTCGGCCAGGGGCGTCTCCTCGGCGTCGAGCGCTTCGATGGTGGCCTCCAACTCCGCCCGCTCCCGCTCCACCGTGGCGACCCGCTCCGTGACCTGGGCGAGCGTCGCCAGCAGCCGGTCCCGTTCGTGCTCGGACGAGCGGAGCGATCGCTGGACGGTCTCGACCTCCGCGCGGTGGGCGGCGGCGCGCTCCGCGCGCCGCCGCAGCTCGTCCTCGGCCTCCCTCCGGAGGCGCTCCGCAGCGCGGAACGCCTCCTCCGCCCCCACCAGCTCGGCCTCGCGCTCGGCCAGCGACCGCACGGTGGCGGCGTGGGACTCCTCGGCGCGGGCCTGCTCGCCCTCCAGCGCGGAGAGCCGCGCGGCGTGCGCGGCCGACTGCGCCAGGCGGGACCGGGCCTCGGCCACGCGGTTCAGCGCCTGCCGGAGCGCCCGTTCGGCCTCCGACCGTTCCTCGGTCGCGATGCGGTGGCGTGCCTCCGCGTCGGCGAGCGAACCCTCGGTCGCGGACCGGGCCTCGGCCAGGCGGCCCAGGTCCTGATCGAGCGCGCCCAGCCGTTCGCGGGCCTCCCTGCGGAGCCGGACCCCCTCCTCCCAGCCGGACATCCGCGCGTCGCGCTCGGCGTACAGACCGCGGAGGCGCGAGGCGGCGAGGCGCCAGGCCAGCTCCTCCGCCTGGGACGTCAGTTGCTCGTGGCGGGTGGCCATCTCGGCCTGCTGCTTGAGCGGCCGGAGCTGGCGCTTCAGCTCGGCCATCACGTCCTGCAGCCGCAGGAGATCCTGTTCGAGGCCGTTCAGCTTGCGATGGGCCCGTTCCCTGCGGCGGCGGTGCTTCGCGATGCCGGCAGCCTCCTCGATGTACTGGCGGCGTTCCTCCGGCCGGGCCGTCAGGACGTCCTCGAGCTGCCCCTGTCCGACCACCGTGTGCAGCGCGCGGCCGATGCCGGTCTCCGAGAGCAGCTCCTGGATGTCGAGCAGCCGGACCACCTGCCCGCCGATGCGGTACTCGCTCTCGCCGCTGCGGAACACCGCCCGGCTGATCTCGATCTCGGTCAGGGGGACCGGGACCAGCCCGGCCGTGTTGTCGATGACGAGCTTGACCTCCGCGAGCCCCAATCCGTTCCGGCCCTGCGAGCCCGCGAAGATCACGTCGGCCATCTGCCCGCCGCGGAGCGCCCTCGGGCCCTGTTCCCCGAGCACCCAGGAGATGGCGTCGACGAGGTTCGACTTGCCGGAGCCGTTGGGCCCGACGATGACGCTGATGCCGGGCGTGAACTCCAGCGTGGTCCGGTCCGCGAACGACTTGAACCCACGGACCGTGAGCGAGCGAAGGAACATGTCGGGGGAGACTAACAAGGATGTGATTCTCGGTCGAGCCTCCGGGGCGAGGTTCGTTCCGGAACCCCGTCGGATCAGCCGGCCGGGACCTCGGCGTCCGCCTCCGCGATGAGCTCTGCCATCCGCGCGAAGCTCGCATCGAGCATGACCCGGAACATCTCCCCGGCCCGGGCCGTCATCTCGTCGTCGAGGTTCGGGTCCTCCAGCACCGCCCGGTAGGCGACGCCCGTGGCGTTCCCGTCCGCGCCTGGGGTCAGCTCGATCGTGCACAGGGCGGGCCCGGCCGGCGTCATGCTTCGTGCGGTCAGGTACCGGAAGGGCTTCCAGTCGAGGATCTCCTCGACGACGGCGTTGTCGCCGTGGACGCAGTGGTTGACCGTGCCGACGCCCCGGACCTCGGCCGGGTTCTCCTCGTCGACCCGGAGCACGCCGGCCTGCCACCTGCCCCGCTTCGCCGGGGCCGTGAGCCAGTCCCAGACGACCGGCGGCGGGCCCGGCATGTCCGCCTCGACCACGATGCCGGCCGCGTCCTCGCCGAGGTAGACCGCGGCCCGGTCCTGTTCCTCGCGCCACCGCCGCTCGAGGTCCAGCACGTGCCCGTGGACCGTTCCGACGTCGTCGTAGTCCTCGTCGTGGTTCGACATGCCGGCCCGCGCGGCGTCGATCCCGAACCGGTCCATGCACCCGCTGGTGAACAGCGCGTAGCCGCGGATGCCCGTCCGTTCGGTGACCGTGTTCTTCAGCAGGCGGTGCGCGAGGATGACGTCCGGGCCGACCAGCTCGCGGTTCCCGGCGATGTCGTGCACGACGTACTGGCCGTGGTGCACCAGGAACTTCAGCGTGAGGTCGGGGATGCGGCTGCACGCGCGGCACGTGCACGAGGTGGCGAACTGGATGTCCCGGACCCGCGCGTTGAAGGCGAAGTAGCACGCCTCGACGAGCGTGACCAGGGTGCTCGCGTCCTCGCCGCCGTCGCCGTCCTCCAGATTGCAGAACACCGCGTCGCCCTCGAGCTTCGCCAGGTCGAGCGCCGGCGTGAGGGTTCGGACCAGGACCGACAGCAGGTCGGCCAGGATGTCGTGGGAGTGATCGAGCTCGACGCCGGTCAGGTACTTCGTGTACCCGCCGATGTCCGCGAGGACGAGGCTGCCCCGTTCCACCCCCATGGCAGCGCGAATCCTAGGGGCTCAGTGCTCGATCGTGAACCCGGTCTCGCCCTTGGGCTGTTCCTCGTCGACGTGAACGTTCTCCACGTCAGCCCAGTCCGTGCCGCGCCGGCACCAGTGGACCATCGCGTCGACGTCGCCGTCGGCACCCTCGAAGGCCGCCTCGACGGCCCCCTCGGGGGTGTTCCGGACGAATCCGGACACGCGGTGCTTCCGCGCCTCCTCGGCGCATCCCTTGCGGAAGAACACGCCCTGGACGTCTCCCGACACCACGACTCGGACCCGCTTCATCGCCCGAATGCTACCCGCGGGCGAACCGGGACCCTGACGGGCGAATCGTCACGCCGGGTCGATCTCGAGCGCCAGGTCGAGGGCCGGAGCCGAGTGCGTGATGCGGCCCACCGAGATCAGCAGGCGCCCCAGTGGGGCGATCTCGCGCACGCGGTCGACGGTCATGCCGCCCGAGATCTCGAGCGGCACCCGATCGCCCACAATGTCCACCGCCTTCCGGACGGTCTCGACGTCGGCGTTGTCGAGGAGGATGGCCTCCGCGCCGGCGTCGAGCGCCTCGCCGAGCTGTTCGAGGGTCTCGACCTCGACCTCGACACGCAGGGTGTGCGGGGCGTTCCGCCGGGAGGCCGCCACGGCTTCGCGAACACCGCCCGCCAGCGCCACGTGGTTGTCCTTGAGCAGGACCCCGTCGTGGAGCCCCGCCCGGTGCAGCCGGCCGCCGCCGCACTCGACCGCGTAGCGCTCCAGCGAACGCAGGCCGGGCAGCGTCTTGCGCGTGCACAGAATCACGGAGTCCGTTCCAGCGCAGGCCTCGACGAACGTCCGCGTGAGCGTCGCGATCCCCGAGAGGTGCGTGAGGAAGTTGAGCGCGGTCCGCTCGGCGGCCATGATCGAACGCGCGGGTCCCTCGAGCGACGCGACGAGATCACCCGGCCGAACCGCGTCGCCGTCGACGAGTCGCGCCTCGAATCCGACCGTCGCCTCGACGGCGGCGACCACGCGCTCCGCGACCGGCACACCGGCGAGGACGCCCTCGGCGCGGCCCTCGATCCGCGCACGGGCGGGGAGGTCGGCGGGGAGCGCGGAGCGCGACGTCACGTCGCCCTCGGCGCCCAGGTCCTCCCGGAGCGCGCGGATGACGACCTCTTCGGAGTCGAGCGGCAGGTCCGGCATGGCGGCGACCAGTCTACGGACCGGGGACGTCGATCCCGCCGGTAGACTTTCTTGCAACGGGGAGGAAGCCGCCGATGACGCTGACCAGCGCCGCACCCGCACACCTGGCGCCGGAACCCACCGAGTACGAATCCTGGGCCCGGGAGGTCCGCCGGCTCGCGCACGAGCGCGACGCCGTGATCCTCGCGCACAACTACCAGGTTCCGTGGATCCAGGACGTCGCCGACTTCGTGGGTGACTCGCTCGAGCTCTCGCGCAAGGCCGCCGAGACCGACGCGCGGGAGATCGTGTTCTGCGGGGTGCACTTCATGGCCGAGACGGCCGCGATCCTGTCCCCCGAGAAGCGGGTGCTGATCCCCGACGTCGAGGCTGGCTGCTCGCTGTCGGCCACCATCACCGCCGACCAGCTCCGTGAGTGGAAGTCGGAGCACCCCGGTGCGGTGGTGGTCGCGTACGTCAATACGACGGCCGAGGTGAAGGCCGAGTCCGACATCTGCTGCACGTCCCAGAACGCCGCCGCCGTCGTTGCCTCGATCCCCGAGGACCGGGAGATCCTCTTCCTGCCGGACATGTTCCTCGGCGCCCACGTCGAGCGCGTCACCGGCCGGAAGATGGAGATCTGGATGGGCGAGTGCCACGTCCATGCCGGCATCGGTTCGCAGGAGCTGCAGACCCTGGTGAAGGCGAACCCCGACGCGCAGCTGCTGATCCACCCCGAGTGCGGGTGCGCGTCCGCCGCACTGTACCTCGCCGGCGAGGGGGTCCTGCCAGCCGACCGGACCCA
>DATBHM010000180.1:0-2295 GCA_036557505.1 Actinomycetota bacterium
GCCGCGCGTGGTCGATCAGCACGGCCGCGTGGTCGAGCTTCAGCGTCCCGGCCGCATGCACCTCGGCGTTCGAGATGATCTCGAGCCTCGTGCCGGAGCCGCGCACGGTCCCCCCATCCTTGAGCTCGTGGATTCCGTTGACGAGCTGTGCGGTGCCGCCCCCCTCGATCACGCCCTTGTTCACGGGGTTCGAGTACTCGAGGAAGTTGAGCGCCAGGCGGCCCGCGCTGTCGATCTCGATCGTCCCCTCGTTCTGGAACCTCTTCGGTGCCGCGCAACACCCTCCCGCCTCGATGGTGGCCTCCGCCGCGGTCGGCACGTGCCATGTGCCCTTGTTCACGATCCTGCCGTTCATCAAGACGGCCGTGCCATCCTTCTGTGTGACCGTGTCCTCCACCGTGAGGACGCCGGCGTGGAGGCCGTCGGACAGCTCGTGGGGGCCCGACCCTTCGATCACGGCTCCGAGCGACGACGCCAGGGTGAGATTGGCGAGGATCACGCCGCCGAGCCAACGGTAGGTGCCGGACCCGCCCAAGACGCCCGTCCCGTGGATCTCGGAGGGCGGTTCCTGCTGGAGCTTGCATCCCGAACCGATGGTGGTCGTGCCGTGGATCGTCGCCTTGGCCCCGTCGGTCAGCCGGATCGAGGCGCTCCCCCCCAGGTTCCAGGGGCCGGTGAACTCCGGCACCCCGCCGAACAGACGCAGGGTTCCGGCCCCCAGCACGCTGCTCCCCGGCCGCGCCTGAAAGCGAGCCTGCACGACGGTCGTATCGCCCGTCAGCGTGAGGATCCCGTCGTTCACGAACTCCCCGGTCGACTCGTTGCAGCAATGCGACGACGTGATCGAGCTGTCGACGGTGGCGCTCCACGTGCCCTCGTTGACGAGCTTCGCCCCGGCGTTGGCCCCGGCGTTGAGGGCGACCGGGCCCGTCTGCACCACGGATCCGTTGTTCGTGAACGTGACCGGGGGCGCGCCCTGCTGTGTGGATCCGTTGTCCAGGATCACGCCCGGGCCCGGCGACGACAGCTGGGCCGCGACGTTCACGACGAGACTGGCCGCGATCCGGCCCCGGGACCAGGTCAGCGTATTCGTCGTGATCGTGCTGGACCCTCCCACCAGCGTGGGGCCTGCCCCGCCCGCGCTGAGGGAGTCGAGGGTGATGGTCGGGACTCCGACGATCGTGGTTCCCTTGTCGACGTTGACGGAGTCCCCATCCTGGGGAACCCCTTCGGGCTCCCAGTTCTTCTCCGCCCCCCAGGCATGGGGATCGGCGGGGGAGTTGCCCGTCCACGTGTAGGTCGTGGATGCCGAGGCGCGCCGGGCCGATGAACCCACCAGCCCGGCGGTCAGCAGCGCCACGGCCGCGGCCGCTGCGAGCAATCTCCTCATGACCCACCTCCCGGGCGCCATCGTCTCGTTGGCCGCGGGCCGATCATGCCGATCTCCCCGGCTTCGACGATGCGTGCGAGGGGAAACCCGGCGAATTCGTTCGCGTCCCCGACGTCGTCTGCGGTCTCAGCCCGAAGCGGCAGAGGCAGGCGCCGTCGGCGGGGACGTGGGTCGAGCCGGGATGCGCCGCCAGTCGTCCCTGCTTCCGGAGCCGGGCGACCGCGGGCGTCGAGCCAAGCGCGGTCGCGTCCCGGCAGGTAGCGCTCCACGAGGAATGTCGGCATCGCCGGGCCACGATCCCCCCGGGGACGGTGGGCCATCAACCGCGCGAACTTGTGGATTTACCCGTGGAGCGTTCGCGGCGACGTGGGCGGCCAGTTCGGTTCGCGAGCTCACGCCGGGCTTCCGCTAGACCTTCGAGAGGTTCCACGCGACCGTGTTCGGGCTGAGTTGAGCTCGGCGGCGACCTCGCTGCTCCTCCGCCCCGCAACGCCCAGCTCGACGATCAGCCGCTCGGTCTCCGAGAGCCGGTCCCATCGAGGCGGTGCGCCCTCCGATGCGCCGCAGCTCCGAGTGGGCCTTCTCCGGCCAGCCGGGGTGGGGCGGAGCCTGCCGCGCGTCGATCGATCTGCGCCAGCAACCGCTCCCTCCGGCGGAGGTCGCCGAGATCGTTCTGACGGGCCATCTCGATCCCTTCCCGGGCTCTCAGCATCGACGTGGTTGCCCGGGGGCGCAATCGGTCGGTCGAGGCGACGTTGACGCATCGCCGGCTCGGAATGCACGATCCGGCACCACGATGCGGATCTTCGGGCTCCGGATCTGGGTGGTCGTCGGCCTCGTGATCCTGGTCGGGGCAGGCCTGGCGGTCCTCTATTTCATCTACGGTCGCGGGCCGCAGCCGGGCG
>DATBHM010000181.1:0-35723 GCA_036557505.1 Actinomycetota bacterium
AACGGGACCCTCCCGCCGTCGCTCCTCGGGCGGCTGGTGGAATCGCTCGCGAGGGGCACCACCCGCGGCGCGTCGGGCCCGCTGGCCCCGCGGGAGCTCGGCGTCCTGCGATTGCTCGCCGAGGGCGACGACACCCGCGACATCGCGGTGAAGCTCTCCTACTCCGAACGAACCGTGAAGAACATCGTCCACGACCTCCTGGTGAAGCTGAACTGCCGCAGCCGGGCCCACGCCGTGGCGCTGGCCACCCGCCAGGGAGTCATCTGAGGTGCCGGGCGTCCCCGGCCCACGAGCCGAGCCACGGAGGTGACGACGCCCGAGCCCTGGGAGGCCTTCGCGGACGGCGTGCTCCGGGTCCAGGCCGCCCTGTCCCGGATCGACCGCGGCGGTCCGCCCCCCGATCTCCCCGGGCTGTACGTGGACGACTCCGAGGCGGACCGGCTCATGCGCCCGCCGTCCGAGTCGGCCGCGACGGCAGCCGAGCGCGCCCACCTCAGGTCGCTCCTCGAGCCGCTCCGCGCCGCGTTCCGTTCGTCGCTCCACGCGGAGACCCGCTTCGCGAACCTTGCGCGGGATTCGGCGCTCACGCCGGACGACGCCGAGGTGTTCGCGCTGCTCGCGGCCGTCGAGCTCGACGAACGCCGCCAGCGGCTCGCCGTCTACCTCCAGGACAGCATCCACCTCCCCCGGATCACGCTGGCCACGCTGGGGCGGGCGTTCGATCCGCCGCACCCCGGGCCGAGGGCGGTCTCCGAGGGCTCGCGGCTGCGGCGGGCCTGCCTCGTCGAGGTCGAGGGGACGGGCCCGTGGGCCACCCGCATGGCGTCGGCCGTCGCGCGCGTGGCGTGGGCGCTGGTGGGGGAGGAGTCCCCGGACCCGGACCTCCCGATGGGAACGGAGTCGATGACCGGCGAGCCGGATCGGGGAACCGCGGACCTCGTGCTGGTCGCCGGTCCGGACCGCGCGACACGGCTCCGGGCGGCGGCCGAGCGTTGCCGGGGGAGCCGATTCCTCGTGAGCCCGGTCGCCGAGGCCGCGGCCGGGTGGGACGCGCTCGTGCGCGAGGCCACGGCCACCGGCGCCGGCGTGATCCTCGAGGTCGCCGGCGAGCTGCCTCCGGAGGCCCGCGACCGGATCGAACGCGCGGACCACCTCGCGTGGGGCATCAGCTCGCCGACGGAGCTGGCCATCGAACGCCTGCCGCACCGGCCGTGGGTCGACGTCCGGGCCGACGACGGCGCGGCGACCGAGGACGACTGGCGTGAGCTGCTGGGCGCAGATACGCCGTGGCGCCGGCTGGGCCGCGAACAGCTCCGGCTGGTCGGCCTGGCGACCGCGGCGCTCGACGGGGACGTCGACGCGGCCGTTCGGCGCCTCGCCAGCGGCCACCTCGACCCGATGGCGGCGAGGGTCCGGCCGGCCCGCGGGTGGCCCGACCTGGTGGTTCCCGACGACCAGCGGGAGCAGCTGGAGGAGCTGGTCGCCCGGTACCGTCACGGACCGCTCGTCCACCGGAGCTGGGGGTTCCCCCAGTTCCCCTCGCCCGGACTCGTGGCGCTGTTCTCCGGAGCGTCGGGAACGGGCAAGACGCTCGCCGCCGAGGTCGTCGCCGGCGAGCTCGGGCTGGACCTCTACAAGGTCGACCTGTCCTCGGTCGTGAGCAAGTACATCGGCGAGACGGAGAAGAACCTCGAACGGATCTTCTCCGGCGCGGCCGCGGGCGAGCTGGTCCTGTTCTTCGACGAGGCCGACGCGCTGTTCGGCAAGCGAAGCGAGGTCGCCGACGCCCACGACAGATACGCGAACATCGAGGTTGCCTACCTGCTGCAGCGCCTCGAGGCGTACGACGGGGTCGCCATCATGGCGACCAACCTCCAGCGGAACATGGACCAGTCGTTCCTGCGCCGGATCCACGTCGCGGTGGAGTTCCCGGTGCCGGACGAGGACGGGCGGCGGGCCATCTGGCGTCTCTCGTTCCCCCCGGGCGCGCCCACCGAGGACATCGACGTCGACTTCCTGGCTCGGCAGTTCCGGATCTCCGGGGGCTCCATCCGCAACGCCGCGCTCACGGCGGCGTTCATCGCCGCGGAGTCGGGGGGGCCGATCACCATGGAGGCGGCGGTCCTCGGCGTCAAGCGGGAGTTCCAGAAACTGGGCCGGCTCCGCACCGAGGTGGAGTTCGATCGGTATTTCGACCTGGTGAGGGAGGAGATCGATGCTGCACCTGTTGGATGAGACCCTCGAGGCCTTCCTTCGCGCGGAGGTGCCGCTGCCGGCCCGGCAGGTCGACGTGTCGTTCGACGCGCCGGACAGCGAGTGGGGGGCCGCCGTCACCAAGCCGACCGTAAACCTGTTCCTCTGGGACCTCCGGGTGAACACGGAGGAACGCGAGGCCGGGATGGAGTTCGTCGAGGAGGAGGGCGTGCGGATGTGGCGCCCGCCGAAGCCCCGGATCGACTGCCGCTACCTGCTGACGGCCTGGACGACCGAGGTGCAGGACGAACACCGCCTGCTGGGGGCGGTCCTGACGGCGCTCCTGGGCAAGCACGAGATCGCCGCCGATCACCTCCAGGGCGCGTACGCCGGCGTCCGGCCCCTGCCGACGGTCTCCGCGGCCGAACCGAGCGTCGAGGGGACGCCCGACCTGTGGCAGGCCCTCGGCGGCAAGCTGAAGCCGGGCCTCGACCTGAAGGTCACCGCAACGGTCGACGCCAAGGTGTTCGCGGAGGCCGGACCGCCGGTGGAGCGCTACGAGATCGACGTCACCGATCGGGACCGGCCCGAGCGGACCGACCACCTGACCTCGGTGGGCGGCGTGGCCGAGGGGGCAGCCGGCGCAGAGGTCACCAGCCCGAGAGGGAGGGCGACCACCGACGCCGAGGGTCGGTTCCTGGTCCGGGCCGAGGAGGGCGACGAGATCACCGTGGAGGGCGACCGGCGCTCCGCGGGGAAGGCGCCGGCCAAGGGCTCCGTGAAGCTCGGCACCGGCTCCAAGGGCCGGGGCTGACGGCCCGGTCAGGCCAGCGCGATCCTGCCCGTGTCCCCCACGACCGCCAGGCGGATGCCGGGGCGGCCGCGGCGATCGGCCACGACGGCCGCGTCGATCAGCCGGGCCCGCCCCCGGATCTCGTCGAGCGCCGCCGCGACGCCGGCGTCCGTGCCGTCCGGGACGGGCGGGACCGCGATCTCGTCTGCGATCTCCTTCAGCTCGTCGGGGGTCGCGGGCCGGATCGGGTCGGCCGTCTCCAGCCGGCTCGCCAGCGACGCCAGCCGGAAGGACAGATCCTCCCTCGGTTCGCCGTCGAGCTCCCCGATCCCCTGCCGGGCGAGCTCGGAGCGCCGGGGTTCCTGGAGGTTCGTCATGGCGCGGACCATGCGGGCGGCCCCCGTGACCCCCCAGTCGACCAGCTCGAACATGGCGTCCACGTCGTGATCGAACGCGGCCCGGACGAACCGCTCGGCGGGGCCGTTCGGCGGATCGCTCACGGTTCCTCGGGAGGCGGCGCCTCGCCCGGGACCGAGGTGGCCCGCCCCCAGACCTGCTGCTTGCGGAGCGGATGGCCCAGCACGCGGATGCGGACGTACCGCCACTCCGGCCCGGCCTTCGCACCCTCCTTGCCCAGGGCCGCCGGGTACACGTGGTTGTTGTCGAGGTCCGCCCCCGCCCGGAACAGGAAGAACTTGATGTGGTCGACCCGGGCCGAGGACAGCGACAGGTTCATCACCTCGGTCCCCTCGGCCGAGGCGTGGCCGGAGAGGTAGATCTCGGCGTTCTTCACGCCGCGGGTCCATTCGGCGAGATCGAGCAGGAACTGGAGGTCCTGGTCCGGTCGGACGGCATCCTCGAGCGGCTCCGGGCCCTCGGGCAGGCCCAGCTTGAAGAACAGCTTGTCCGGGACGGTCGGGATCGTCGCCGGCGGGTTCACGGCCTCGGGCGACTGGGGCTCCGACGCCAGCCCCGGCTGTGTCTGCCAGTCGAAGCCCGTGACCTCGTCGCCGGCCACCTCCATCGCGCCGAGGTTCGGGTGCGCGGTGTTCATCTCGGCCCGGAGCTCGTTGTCGACGGCCTCGAGACCCTGGCCCCGGAGGTCGCTGATCCGTTTGGCCTTGTCCCAGGCCAGCTGGCGCTCGAGCCCCATGGAGAAGAAGAACGGGAAGAGCGCATCCCGGAGCCAGCCCCACCCGCCGGGGTCGAAGAAGTACGACTCGTCGCCGAGCTCGGGGGCCAGGTCCTCCGAAGCCTGGTCGAACACCGGCCCCATGTTGAAGAAGTCCTGCTTGAAGTCGTCGATGCTCGTTCCGGGGATGCCCGAGTAGTGCATGTCGTAGGCGGCCGAGATCGCCCTCGGGAGGTCGAACCGGATGTGCGCCTGGAAGGCGGGGAGCAGCGAGTTTCCGATCTCCTGGGACCGGAACCGGATGAAGCTGCCGTCGTTGTAGCTCTCGGCCTCGGAGAAGGCCGCCTTCCAGTTCGCCTCGACCTTGTCCTGCTCGCCCTTGTACCAGGCATCGAGGTTCTGCTGGTAGGTGGCGTGGAACAGGATGACCTCCTGCATCTTCATGTGGGGGTACTGGTAGATGCCGGAGTCGATCGCCCCGAGCTCGTTCTTCGTGACGAAGTGGTAGGTCTTCGCGAACCAGTACTTCATGTCGCCGCGCATCAGGTTGGCGGTGGCCAGCAGGTCGTCGCGGATCGCCTCGCACTGCGCCTTGAGCGCCTGGAACGACGCGACCGGGTTCATCGGCAGCAGCTGGTACCGGTAGCCCGGTGCGAGCTTGAACGGCAACGAGGCGGGCTCCTGGTTCAGGTACCACCGGCCCGTGGCCGGGGAACGGGCGATCTTGTTGCCCTCGGCGTCCATCGCCTCGTCCTCGGTGGGGGCGACGTCCGCCGCGAGGGGCGCGCGCGGCTCGAACGGGGGCGTCGTCACTCTCGCGGGCGCCGGCTGCCGGGGGATCCGACCGGCCGGGATCGTCTCGGTCGGTCGGCGGTCCGGGACGCCGGAGGGCGCGGCGGCGGTGCGATCCGCCTCCCGTTCCGCCGCGTCGGTCGGGGCCGTGGTCGCCACGGGTCCGGCGGACCCGGCCTCGGTCGCCTGGGACACGTGCGTCAGCTCGTGGGCGAGCAGCGCACGCCCCGACGGCGTGTGTGGCTGATACGCGCCCGAGCGGAAGAACACGTCCTTGCCGACCGTGAACGCGCGGGCATCGAGCTGCCGGGCGAGCTCGTCGGCGGACGCACCCGTGTGGACCCGGGCGCCCTGCGGTGAGCCGGCGGAGGAGGGTCCGGCGGCGATCGGAGCCCCGCCGCCCCGCATCGCATGGATGCGCGCCGCGGTGTCCGAGGCGATCGACCGCGAACGTTCTCCCCCGGCCATCTGCCGGGCGACGGCCCGGTTGCTGATGACCGGCCGCGGCGAGCCGCCCGGCGCCTGCCGCCGCCTCGGCGGGGACTCCGCAACCGGCTGTTCGTGAACGCGTTCCTCCATCTCCGCCTCGCTACCAGGGCTGGAAGCCGGCCCGAACCCACTGGAGGGCCTGCTTCGTGATCACCCAGGGCTGGGTCTTGAAGTCGATCGGAACCGCCCAGGATCGGAGGGTGTCCACGAGGCCGGGGATGGACTGCTGCAGGATGTTGTCGGCCTCCAGGCCGAACGTGCCCTCCCAGCCGGGATGGGGCAGCCCCTCGATCGCGGCGGCGATGTCCCCGGCGAGGCCCTGTGTGACGCCGAGCTCTTGCAGCTGCTTCCCGATCTCCGCGGGGAGGTGCTGCTGGTCGAGCCCGCCGAGCCTGCCCCAGGCGATCGCGCCTGCCTCCTCGATGGCATCGCCGAGGTCGACGGACTTTCCGCTCGGGATCGCCACCGCCGGCACCTTGCTGACGTCCCAGTTGTCGGGATTCGATGCCGATCTGGCGTTGATGAGCGGGCTCAGGTGGATCTCCAGCTGGGCCGGGTCGTCCCACTGCCCGCTGAAACCGGCCAGGTACTCGGGATTCTGGACGAAGGTCAGGTGCGCCGTCTGGACGAGGCGGACGAAGTCCGCGGGCCTCATCGCCAGAAGCTCGCCCGCGGTCGGAGTGGCGGTGCCTGCCTGCGGCGCCTGCTGCGGCGCGGCGAGTCCGGTCGCCAGTCGGGCCGCGACGTCGGCCGGCACTCCGAACGCAGAGAGCGGGTCGCTGACCCTGGTCATGAAGTCGTCCGGCTTGAGCGGCGCCAGCTTGGCCCAGACGGCGGTGCCGGCGGTCATGACGTCGGTCTGGAGCGCCGCAGGGAGGTAGCGCAAGTCCCAATTCGTCGGATCGAGCTGGGCCCTGGCGAACACGATGGCGTTGCCGAGGAGCTCGGCAGGGATCTCGCCGATCTTGTCCAGGACCTCCATGAACGCCACGAACATGTGGGTGAGCTCCAGCATCCCGGCGACCATCAGCTCGGGCGCGTGAATGATGTTCCAGATCGCGCTCCCCACCTTGCCGAACACCCATCCGAGCCGGCTCTGCGTGGCCTGCTCTCCGGCCTCCTCGCCGACCAATGCGCCGGTGACGCCGCAGATGAGGAACCCGATGCCCTCGGTCGCGACCCCGATCGCGGCACAGAACTCAACGCCGAACGTCGAGCCCATCCAACCGCCCCCGAGCCGGCCGGCCTCCTCCCGGCCGGCCTCACCGGCCTCCTCGGAAGAGGGCGCCGCCGCGATCCGATAGCCCGAGTAGACGTAGTTCACGACCTTGAAGACCTTGGTTCCCACCCGGAACACCTTCGATGAGCCCGTCGCCGCATGCTCCACGGCCTGCTCCGCTTCGTGTCCTGCCTCTCCGGCGTGTTCCACGGCCTGCTCGGCGCCGTGCCCGCCGCCCGCATGCAGGATGCGGTGCGCCCCGTGCTCCCCACCCTCGAGCACGGCGAGGCCGAGCTTCACGTTCGGCATCTCCACGACCTCGCCCTCGGGAACCTCCTCCACGACGTCCTCCGGCACACCGGTGAGCGGCTCGAGTCGGCTGGCCGACGCGCCCGGCTGCATCAGCGACAGCAGGAAGTCGGGATTCGACGCCGCGCCGGGGGGAACGGTCTCCGGCGGGAGGTGCAGGGTCTCCATGACCTCGTCGTCCGACATGACCTTGATGCCACGCTGCACGACCCGGGGCGGGCCCTCCCCCCCGCCGGAGCCCTTCTCCTCCTGTCGCTGCACCACGGCGGCTGGCCTCGCGGTCGGCATCTCGAGAGGGATTCCCGGTGACCCCGCCGCGGAGCGGGCCACGCGGGATGCCTCCAGCTCGGCGCTGTCCGTTGGTGCGCTGACCGCCGGCGAACCCGGCCCGTGGCGACGGTTCTGCGCCACATGCACCGCTTCATGGGCGATGACTTCGCGGCCCGACGAGGACGACGGATCGAACTCGCCCCGCCGGAAGAAGATGTCGCTGCCCTTCGTGAGCGCCCGGGCTCCGTACCGGCGGGTGAGCGCGTCGGCCTGCGTTCCGGTGTGGATCCGCACGTCGGAAAGCTCCCCCTGGAGCAGCTCGTCCAGCGGTCCCAGTGCACGAGCGTCCAGGCCGCTCGTCCCGTCCCGGCCGAGGTGCATCAGTGACCGGTTGCTGATCGACGGCATCGGGCGCGCCTGATCCGGCCGATCCACCCGGGCGGGCTCGTCGGGGCGCTGGACGCTTCGCGCTCGCACTTCGCCCCCGATTGTGGCCCGCCGTGCCGCGCCGAATGAGAGGCATCGGGGCAGACATCCGTGCATCCCCTTCCACCGGTGATGGCGCCCCGCCCCGGCCGTGTCTGGACCAGCGGCGGTTGCGCGGATGTCTGCCCGAGCGACTCTCCCTGCCCGGCGAGCCGCTCCCTACGATCGGTGGCCATGAGCCGGTCCCGCGCGAAGCGGACACGGCCGGGACGCCGGGAGGCCGGGGAGGACGGGCAGGGCGCCGCACCCGGAGGAGCCCGGTCGCCGGATCGTGCGCGAGCAGCGCCGGACTCCGCCGCGCCCTCCGCCGGAGGGTCGGGCCGGGACCTGGGGCTCGGCAACGCCGCCGTGGAACAGCTCATCGCTCCCAAGGCGCCCGAGCACGCCGCCGCGGGTCACGACGGAACCGGACCGGCGCTCCGCGATGTCCTCGGGCAACGCGACGTGGGGAACGCCGCCGCCGGACGTGTGGTGGCCCAGCGAAGCGCGAAGCCGGGATCAGGCACTCGGCCGAATGCACCCGGGAACGTCGATTCGGTCCTCCGGTCGCCCGGCGAGCAGCTTCCCGGAGACGTCGCCCGGTCGATGGAACCCGTGGTCGGCGGGAGCCTCGACGGGATCCGGATCCACCGCGACGCCGCGGCCGGCAGGTCGGCGGACGCCCTGGACGCGAACGCCTACACGGTGGGCGGACACGTGGTCTTCGGCCCGGAGCGGTACGACCCCGGCTCCGACGCGGGACGGAGCCTCCTCGCGCACGAGCTGACCCACGTCGCACAGCAGGGCACCTCGACACACGTTCCCCAGGCGGATTCCCTGACGGTCAGCCGTCCGGGCGACCGGTCGGAGCGCGCGGCGGACGCCGCCGCCCACCGCGCGGCCGGTCCGACGTCGAGCGCAACCCGCGCCGGGGGGCTCGCGACGACGGGGCCGGTGATCGCCCGCCAGCCGAAGGACACGGGAACCGACGTGAAGCCAACTCCGTCCCCCACGGGGATCCAGTGGGAGGACGCCCTCGCCACGATGAACGCGATCAGGGCGGTACTTCCCAACGTCGGCCCGCACGGGATCGTGCTGCCCACCATCGATCTGTCGCCCGACAACCTGAAGGCCATGGACGCGGCGACGTCGGCGCAGCCGTCGTCGGTCTCGAGCGATCCCGGGACGCCGTTCCCGGAGTCGCTGCTCGCCAACGTCCCCGAGCGGTACCACGCACTCGTGCGCGACTGGCACTTCGTCGTCCATCCGGTCAACGTCCTGCCGAGCGGCGTCGTCCTGTCGATCTACGGGACGATGCGTGAAACCCATCTCAACGAGGACGTCGCCGAGACGCAACGCCTCGTCAACGAGCTGGCCACCGAGGGCGAGAAGGACTCGACACTGCCCTATCTGTCCGACTACTGGAACTCGGTCCTGTACCTGCGGAACCAGGTCGGGCAGGAGGTGATTGCCGAAGCCGCCGAGAAGGCGAAGGGCGTCGAGGGCGCGAACTTCGAAGAGCTGTCCGAAACCGAAAAGGCCAAGACGGCCGTGGACAAGGCCACCGAGGCCGCACACATCGCCGTCAAGGTCGTGACGCAGTTCAAGGCGGAGGAGATCGAACACGCGATCGAGCATGCGGAGCACGAGGCCGAACGGCTCCGCAAGCTCGACGAGGTCTTCCAGGACGCCGCCAAGTCCGGGCAGTGGCCCAAGGCCAGCCTGCTCGAATCGGCCGCCAAGATGGACGTGGTCACTGCGCTCGTCCACGTCGAGGGAGCCCTGCACGGACTCTCGGCGATCCTGGCGATCGCGGACCCGGCCAAGCGCGAGGAGATGCTCCGAGGTCGGAGCGACATCTTCGGCCTCTTCGGCGTCGGCGTGCTCGGCGCCAAGCTCGTGCTCCAGTTCGCGGCGGGTGCCACCGCGCTCGTCGGCGCAGGCGGCTACGCGGTGGCGAAGCTCCTCGGCAAGGAGGCCCTCGCCGCCGACATCCTGGCGAAGGGCGTCAAGGCCCTGGAGGGCCTCGAGATCGCGATCAGCGCGGTCATGGTCGTGCACGGCGTGCTGACGCTGCTGGACAGCGAGGCGACCGCGGAGGAGAAGGAAGAGGGCGCCCTCGAGGTCGCGATCGGGGCCACCCCCCTGATCGCGAAGATCACCGGCGCCTTCGAGGGGGGTCCGGCGACGCTCGCCGTCGTGGTCGGCTTCTACACGTTCAAGTGGATCGGCGAGGCGGCGTACGGGTTCTCGGTCGACCTGGCCAAGATCAGCCTCGCCATGTGCTACGAGTTCATGCGCCGAGAGGCCACCAACGTCAACGACGACGGCCTGCACCTGGCCCTGGCCCTGAAGTTCTGGGAGATCGAGCCCGACCACGACCGCAAGGCGATGTTCTGGAGCGTGATCCCGGGCCTCCGGAGCAATCTCCGGGCGAGCCTGGCCGACGCCCTCCAGCACGCGACGGTCGGGGGCGGAGGCGGGGACCGCGAACCCGCGTACCACGAGCCGCTGCGGAAGCGCTTCGCCCCGCTGGCGACCCGAACCACGGACTCGGACGTGGACCTCCTCGAGGTCGCCCAGGAATACGTCCACACGGTCGCCGAGGCGCTGGCCCACCATGACGAGATCCTCGAGGAGGACGTCAAGGACATGTGGGAGAAGCACGGCTGATCCCCGCTCCGCGGCACTCCCTCCTCGCCGACCCCCCGCCCACCCGCAATGCCCCGAGGTCTGCCCGTTCGGTTCTGTTCGTGGAACTCCGCCCCTCCTAGCGTTCGGTGACGTTGTTCGTTCCGGAGGGGACCAGCGTGCGCGTGCTCATCGGTGATTTCGGAGCGATCGCACGGCTCGGCCTCCGGGAGTTCCTCGACGAGGAGGGGTTCGAGATCGTGGCGGAGGAACGCCTTCCCGGCGAGATCCTCGAGCGGTTGACGGAGTTCCGGCCCGACGTGGTCGTGCTCGACCTCGACACGGACGGCGAGGCCGACGTGGCCGGCGTCATCGCGGCGAACTTCCCCGCGGTGAAGGTCATCGCCTGTTCCTCGGAGGAACCGCGAATGCGCATCTACCCGCCGTTCCATCACGGCGAGTCGTACCTGTCGGAGCTGACTCCACGCCTCCTCGCCGACACGGTGAGGGGCTGAGCGGGAAGGGAGGGCCACATGCCCACGTATCTGTCGCCCGGGGTGTACGTCGAGGAGGTCGACCGGGGGTCGAAGCCGATCGAGGGCGTCGGCACGGCCGTAGCGGCGTTCGTCGGGTTCACCGCCCGCGCGCCGTTGGACGACCCGGACGACCCGGACGGCATCAAGCCCCGGCTCGTCACCAACTGGGCGCAGTTCGAGAGCCTGTTCGGCGGGTTCGTCGAGGGCGCCCTGCTCCCGCACGCCGTGTACGGGTACTTCAACAACGGCGGCGGGACCTGCTACGTCTGCCGGATCCCCCACACCAGCGGCGGGGGCGGAGCGCCCAGCCGGGCCCTCCCGTCCGGCGCCAAGGGCGAGCTCCAGACGCTCGAGGTCCGGGCGCTCGAGGCCGGCGGAGCGCTCGAGGTGTCCGTCGAGCCCGCGCAGGCCCCGGAGGGCGAGCAGGCCTCGACGTTCACCCTGAAGGTCCACGCCGGCGGCAGGGAGGTGGAGTCGTTCGGCGACCTCACGTTCGGCCGGGGCAACCGCAACGTCGAGACCGTGGTCAACGCCGAGTCGAAGTACGTCCGGGTGAAGGCGCCCAACGTGAGCGGCGCGACGCTCGCCGAGCGCATCCCGGCGGCCGGGAGCTACACGCTCGAGGCGGGGACCGTCACGCCGATCCAGGTGTCGGGCGGGGATTTCGAGGGTTCGGAGACCGACCGCACCGGCATCCGCGGGCTGGTCATCGCCGACGAGGTCACGATGATCGTGGTGCCGGACCTCGTCACGGCGTGCACGCGCGACGGGCGGTTCGACCTCGACATGTTCAAGGCCGTGCAGACCGCGATGATCACGCATTGCGAGAACGCGGGCGACCGGATGGCCATCCTCGACGCGCCGCCGGGGATGAACCCTCAGCAGATCAAGGACTGGCGGTCCGGCGTGGCGATGTACGACTCGCGGTTCGCAGCGCTGTACTACCCGTGGATCAAGGTGTCGAACCCACTCAGCCGCAATGGCGGCATGCTGACCGTCCCGCCGAGCGGGCACCTCGCGGGGATCTGGGCGCGAAACGACGACACCCGCGGCGTGTGGAAGGCCCCGGCCAACGAGGTCATCCGCGGCGCGCTCGACCTCGAGGCCAAGGTCACCAAGGGCGAGCAGGACCTGCTCAACCCGATCGGGATCAACTGCATCCGCCCGTTCGGCACGCGGGGCATCCGGGTGTGGGGCGGCAGGACGCTGTCGAGCGACCCGTCCTGGCGGTACATCAACGTCCGGCGGCTCTTCAACTACATCGAGGAGTCGATCCTGCTCGGCACGCAGTGGGTCGTGTTCGAACCGAACGACCTCGACCTGTGGCAGCGCGTGAAGCGCACGGTGCACGCGTTCCTGCTGGGCCTGTGGCGGCAGGGGGCACTGTTCGGCGCGACGCCGGAGCAGGCCTTCTACGTGAAGTGCGACGAGGAGACCAACCCGCCGGAGTCGGTCGACGAGGGCAAGTTGGTCGTCGAGATCGGCGTGGCCCCCGTGAAGCCGGCCGAGTTCGTGATCTTCCGCATCAGCCAGTGGCAGGGTGGCGGCGGGGCCGCCGAGTAGTCCGGACCAGACGAGTGACGAGCAGGAGGTGATTCGAGCATGCCGGACACGCTGACGACCTTCTCGTTCCACGTGGAGCTCGACGGCATCGACATCGGCGCGTTCAAGGAGGCGTCGGGCGTCGACTCCGAGACCGAGATCGTCGAGTACAAGGAGACGACCAAGGACGGGAAGATGCTCATCCGCAAGCTTCCCGGCGCCATGAAGTGGACCGACATCACGCTCAAGAAGAAGATCGACCAGAAGAAGGACCTCTGGGACTGGCGCAAGGAGGTCGAGCAGGGCGACATCGACAGCGCGCGGCGGAACGGCTCGATCGTGCTGTACGACTCCACCTCCAAGGAGGTCGCCCGCTGGAACTTCATGAACGGGTGGCCCTCCAAGTGGAAGGGCGCCGACCTCAACGCCGGCGAGAACGCCGTCGCGGTCGAGGAGATCACGATCACGCACGAGGGACTGGAGCGCGGATGAGCCTTCAGACGGAGTTCCCGTTCGTGCTGCCGAAGGGCTACGTCGACCAGCACGGGACGCTGCACCGCGAGGGCATCATGCGCCTGGCCAACGCGTCCGACGAGATCGAGCCGCTCCGGGACCACCGCGTCCAGGAGAACGAGGCCTACCTCACGGTCATCGTGCTGTCGCGCGTGGTGCTCTCGCTGGGGTCGCTCTCGCAGGTCACGCCGAAGACGATCGAGGGGCTGTTCGTCTCCGACCTGTCGTTCCTGCAGGACCTGTACCGGGCGATCAACTTCGGCGACCGGCCGATGCCCGGGCAGGCCGAAACGAACGGCGGTCCGGTGGAGGTGATGGCGTCGGGGGGGGTCTGAGCCGGTATCCGATGGACGAGCTGTGGGGCGAGATCTCGTACCTCGCCTACCACCTCCATTGGGAGCTCGGAACCCTGATGGGACTCGAGCACCGCGACCGCCTGCGGCTGGTGGACGAGGTCGCTCGATTGAACGAGCGCGCGCTGGCGGGAGTCGACGATGGCGAACGGTAGGACCATGGACGCCCCGTTCACCGGGCAGTTCGTGTTCAGCGTGGACGGCGTCGGCGAGATCGGCGCGTTCGTCGAGTGCACCGGGCTGTCCGTCGAGGTGTCGGTGGAGGAGATCAACGAGGGCGGCCAGAACCACTTCGTGCATCGGCTCCCGGGCCGAATGAAGTGGCCGAACATCGTCCTCAAGCGCGGCATCACCGATTCGGACAACCTCTTCGAGTGGTTCTGGAAGACCTCGGGCGAGGGGTTCGAGGGCAACGGGGCCGCGCTCGAGCGCACCAGCGGCGAGATCGCGGTGCTCGACGCGTCCCGCCAGCGCGTCCGCGGCTGGAAGTTCGAGGACGCGTTCCCCGTGAAGTGGCAGGGCCCGAACCTGGCCTCCTCGTCCCGGGAGGTCGCCATGGAGGAGCTGGAGATCGCGCACCATGGATTCCGCCCGGCCTGATCGCGCCGCCGCTGCGGCGCCGCTGCGGCCGCCCACTCGCACACCGCGGGTGGGCTCGGCCGGGTTCGGCGCGCTCGCCCTCGCCCGGCGCCGGCCGGCGAGGACCGCGATCGTGCCGCGGGCGATCGCCGTCGCCTCCCGACGCCCCGCGGGCCCGGGTCCGGTGCGCCGCCCCACCGCGCTGCCGCGTTCGTCCAGGCCCCTGGTGCTGGGGGCGGGGCTTCCGTCGCGGTCGGCGGCGATGCGGCCCCGTCGCCTTGCAGGCCCGGCGGCCGGTGGACCGCGCGTGTTCCACCTCCCCATCCGGCCGCTGTACCTGCCGAACCGGCCGGAGGCCTCCGTCGAGAGCCGGTGGCGTGGGGGCCGGATCGAGCGCCCGCACGCCCGCACGTCGTTGCGGCCGCCGGCCCTCGCCTCGCCGGCTCCCATGTTCCGCACCGCCGGGCTGGACCGACGGGCCCCGCGGCGGCCGGGCGTCCGCCCGCACTCGGATCACCCTGCGCCCGCACGGGCGTTCGTCGTCGCCCCCTCAGCCCCGCCCCCTCGCCCGGCGGCACCGTCGCCGGTGGGCGCTCCACGGCCCGCGGACGAACGGCCCGTGGGTCCGCTCCGACGGATCCTCCGGGCGCTGCTCGGCCGGGGGCACGCTCCGGGGGGCGAGGCGCGGGCCCCGACCCCCACGCCGGCGGTTGGCCCGCCGCGAGCGGAACCGCCTCGGTCCACCGCCGGCGAACGGTCGGCGGCGCAGCGTGCGGTTCCGGCGACCCCTCCCGCCGTCATCAGACCGACCCGGAGGCCCGACCCACCGCCCCGGGAGGCCTCACGGCCGGCGTCCGGGCGCGGCGCCCGAGCCCGAGCGGCCCCGCCGGCGACCACCGACGCGCCGGGACGCTTCGCCGCCTCGACCGTCGTCGCGCCGCTGGAGCGCCCACGCCCCCTCCCCCGGTGGGCGAGGCCGCTGGCCCGCGCCATCACCGGGCGGACGGACGTCCGGGTGACCACGGGCGCGTCGACCCGGCGCGCCCTCGCCGCCGCCCGGGCTCCCGCCGCGACGACCCGCGGGGTGGTCCACCTGGCGTCGCCGCCCGAGCGGACGGCGCGGAGCCTCGGGCACCTGGCGCACGAGCTCAGCCACGCGGCGGACCACGACTCGCGGCCCCGGATGTTCGGCGAGGGGCTCCTCGACGCGGCCGAACGGCGCGCCCGCGGCATCGGGGGGGCGGTGGAGTCGACCGCCCGGCGGGAGCTCGGGCGGGCCGGGCGCACGGCGGCCGGCGCCGCCCAGGGCCTCCTCGAGCGGCCGCCGATCTCGTCCCTCCCCATCGGTGGCCCCGCGGCCGCCGTCCCCGCGGCCGTCCGGGCCGCGGAAGGGGTCGTGTCCGAGGCCGGGCTGATGGCGTCGAACGCCGCCGGGACGGCGTCGGGGCTGATCGGCGAAGGCGAAGCCGCCGCCGACCGGGCGATCGGCGGAGGCGTGGGGGCCGCGGAGCGGGGGCTCGCCGGAGCGGAGGAGTACGTCCGCGGCGTGGCCGGCAGGGCCGAACGCGAGGCCGGGGCGCTCGGGCGCCGGGCGGAGCGGGCCGTCGGCGAGGCGCGGTCGGAGCTGGGCGCGGCTGCTGGCCAGGCGACCGCCGCCCTCGACCAGAGCGGCCAGGTCGACGCGATGATCGAGGCCCTCGAGCACCGGCTGCTCGCGGAGATGGAACGCCGCGGCGGACGCTTCCAGGGGCTGTTCTAGATGCTGTCCGACGCCGACGTCCGTGAGCTCGGGCAGGCGGCGGCGAAGGCCGCGGCGCCGATCGCGAAGGCGGCCGCCGACCGCGCGATGCGGGAGGCGGCGGGCGGCCCGGCCGCGTCCGGCGGCGGCGGGGACGAGGAGGACGGGGGCGGTGAGGACGCGGTGGCCGAGGACGAGGAGGCGGCGCCGGCCGGGTCCCCCGCGGGGTCCCAGGGGGCCGCGACCGCGGCGGCGCCCGTGAAGGCGTTCATCGAGCCGGAGAAGGGCGGCAGGATCGACTGCCTGTTCAACCCGGCCGAGCTGACCATCGCCAAGCAGAACCAGTGGACGGAGGTCAAGGCGCCCGGCCGGAACACGCCCAAGCTCACGTTCTCCCAGGGCTCCCCGGGCACGGTCACCATGGAGCTCACGCTCGACACGACGGCCACCGGGGAGGCCGTGACGACCTACACGGGCCAGCTGCTCACGCTGATGAAGATCGACAAGGCCCTCCCCGACTCCAACAGCAAGACCAACAGCGCCCGTCCGCCCTATTGCGTGTTCCACTGGGGGGACTTCCACTCGTTCAAGGCGATCATCCAGAGCCTGTCGATCCGTTTCACCTACTTCGCCGGGAACGGCACGCCGCTGCGGGCGAAGGCCCAGGTCACGTTCAAGCAGTTCGAGGACGAGGACGCGTACGGGCCACAGAACCCGACCAGTGGAACCCCCCACCCCCACCTCGTCCACCAGGTGAGCGTGGGCGAGACGCTCGACCGCATCGCCGCCGCCAAGTACGGCGACCCCACGCGGTGGCGCCTGCTGGCCGAGACGAACGGCGTCGTGGACCCGTTCGAGCTCCGGCCCGGCACCACGCTCATGATCCCCGACCTCCGGGCGGTGAGCCGTGGCTGACCGCCGGCTGGACGCGGCCGCCGTCACGGTCGACGGCCAGGACCTCGCGGAGCCGCTCTACGACGTGCTGGCGTTGGTCAAGGTCGAGGAGTCCGTGCACCTGCCCGACGCGTTCACGCTGCGGTTCGACGACCCGCACTTCGACCTGTTCGACAAGGGGACGTTCCAGCTGGGGACCAAGATCGACCTGGCGTTCTCGTCGGACCAGGAGCTGGTCACGGTGACCCGGGCCGAGGTCACGGCGATCAGCGTGGAGCCGGGCCCCGGGGGGCGGCACCAGCTGGTCGTGACGGGGCTCGACGCCACGCACCGCCTCTCGCGCGGCCCGAAGACCCGCAGCTTCCAGAACATGACCGACGCCGACATCGTGTCGAAGATCGCCCAGGACTACTCGCTCGACACCGACATCGACGCGACGTCCGAGGTCTACGAGTACGTCCTGCAGAGCAGCCAGACCGACTACGCGTTCCTCCGCGACCGTGGCGAGCGGATCGGGTTCGACCTCTACGTCGCCGAGGGGAAGCTGTACTTCAAGAAGCACCCCGAGTCGCGGGAGACGCCGCCGGCGCTGACGTGGGGCGACAACCTGCACGGGTTCCGGGTCCGGTTCTCGGCGGCCGAACGGTGCGACGAGGTCACCGTCCGGGGCTGGGACCCGGCGAACAAGACGACGATCGTCGGCCGGTCCGATCAGGGCGACACGGGGTCGACGGCGTCGGCCTCGACGGACCTCGCCGACGCGGCGCGGAACGCGTTCGGCCGGGTCTCGCGGTTCGCCGGGCAGTTCCCCGTGTCGACGCAGTCCGAGGCCGACGCGCTGGCGAGCTCGCTGCTGCTGAAGGCCTCCGGCGACGAGGTCGTGCTGCGGGGCGAGGCCCACGGCGACCCCAACATCGCCGCCGGGGCCATGGTGCAGATCGCCGAGATCGGCGACCGCCTGTCCGGCTCGTACCGGGTCACCAGCGTCGAACACGTCTACGGCGGCGACACGGCGTACGTGACGCGGTTCGTCTGCGGGGGCAAGGAGCCGGCGTTCCTCGCCGACCTCGTCGGGGGCGCACCCGTCGGGCAGAAGCGGGGGTGGGGCAGCCTGGTCGTCGGCATCGTGACCAACGCCGACGACCCGGTCGCCCAGGGCCGGGTGAAGGTGAAGTACCCGACGCTGTCCGACCAGGACGAGAGCGCGTGGGCCCGCGTGGCGTCGCCCGGCGCCGGGCCCGACCGGGGCATGCAGATCATCCCGGAGGTCGGCGACGAGGTGCTCGTCGGATTCGAGCACGACGACAAGCGGCGCCCGGTGGTGCTGGCCGGCCTGTGGAACGGGCACGACGCCACGCCCAAGGCCAAGGTCGAGGGCGGCAAGGTCATGACCAGGGTGTGGGTCAGCCGCAACGGCCACACCATCGAGCTCGACGACTCGGACCAGGACAAGGGTTCGATCACGATCAAGCACGCCTCCGCGAACTCGTCGCTCCACCTCGAGCGGAGCCAGAGCCAGCTCCAGGCCGACCAGACGCTCGCGATCAAGGCCAACCAGATCGAGATCACGGCCGACTCCACGCTGAAGCTGAAGGCCCGGTCGATCGAGATCGACGCCGACGTCGACGTCACGGTCAAGGGCACGCAGATCAAGCTGAACTGAAGGAGAACCATGGGACAGCCGGCGGCACGCCAGAACGACACGGTGACGGGGGTCGACATCCACATCGTCGCCGTCCCCGCGCCGCCGGCGCCGCCCATCCCGACGCCGCTCCCCCACCCGTTCTCCGGCCCGCTGCTGCAGGCGCTGTCGACCAACGTCCTCATCGACTCCCTCCCGGCGGCCACCGTCGGGAGCATCGCCGTGAACACGCCGCCGCATTTCCCGACGCCGCCCGGCGTGTCGTTCGTCGCGCCGCCCCGCAACCAGGGCATGGTCCAGATCGGGTCGATGACCGTGCTGATCAACGGCCAGCCGGCCGCGCGGATGGGCGACCCCGTCATGACGTGCAACGACCCGGCCGACGCGCCCACCTCGTCCATCGTGACCGGCTCGCCCACGGTGATGATCGGATGACCGACACCGGGGACTTCGTCGGCCGGGGGTGGGCGTTCCCGATGGGCGTGGGCCCGCGGGGCGGCATCGCCATGCTGACCGGCGCCGACGACATCGACGCGTCGCTCCGCCTGATCCTGTCGACCGCCCCCGGCGAGCGCGTGATGCGCCCCGACTTCGGCTGCCGGATCTGGGACCTGCTGTTCGCCCCGGTGGAGCCGAACTCCATGGGCCTCATGGTCCAGGCCGTGCGCGAGGCGGTCGGCCGGTGGGAGCCCCGCGTGGACGTCCAGGGCGTGATCGTCCGGCCCGACCCCGGCGACGCATCGCGGGTGTTCATCGGGGTCGAGTACGTGATCCGGACGACGAACGACCGCCGGAACCTCGTCTACCCCTTCTACGTGATCCCCAGGGAGGGATGACCGTGACCTTGCCAACCCCGACCCTCGACGACCGCCGGTTCCAGGACATCGTGGACGAGGCCAAGCGCCTGATCCCCCGGTACTGCCCGGAGTGGACCGACCACAACCTGTCCGATCCCGGCGTGGCGCTGATCGAGCTGTTCGCCTGGATGACCGAGATGATCCTGTACCGCCTCAACCAGGTCCCCGACCTGCACTACACGCGGTTCCTCGACCTCATGGGCATCCGGCTGTTCCCGCCGGCCGCCGCGTGGACCGAGGAGGCCTTCTGGCTCTCGGCCCCCCAGACGAGCGCCGTCACCGTGGGCGCCGGCACCCAGGTCGGCACGATCCGAACCGAACAGGAGGAGTCGATCGTGTTCATGACCGACGGCGACCTCCAGATCGTGCCGCCGGTCCTCTCGAAGTGCGTGACATCGCAGGCGGGCGGCCAGTACGAGGACCACTGGGACGAGCTGCGCATCCCCGGCGAACAGGTGACGTGCTTCCGCTCGGTGTCGCCGGACGACGCCGTCTACTTCGGGTTCGACGCCGGGCTCGCCGACAACATCGTCCGGCTGGAGCTGAAGGCCCGGGTCGAGGGCGTCGGGGTCGACCCGAAGCGCCCGCCGTGGGCGTGGGAGGCCTGGACCGGCGAGGAGTGGGCCGAGGCCCGCGTCTACCGAGACTCGACCGGCGGGCTGAACGCCGACGGCGAGGTCGTGCTGATCATGCCGGACGGGCACGACGCGCTGACCGTCGGGCCGACCCGCGCGTACTGGCTGCGGTGCCGGATGACGGCGCCGGTGGGCGACCAGCCCGGGTACCGCGACTCGCCGAAGATCTCCGCGCTGACCGTGGTCGGGCTGGGCGGCGTCAAGCGCGCCCACCACGCCGAGCCTGTGGTCGGCGAGACGATCGGGCGGAGCGACGGCACCTCCGACCAGCGGTTCCTCGTCCGCCGGACGCCGGTGCTGCCCCGCACGTCCGAGGAGACCGTGGTCATCACGACGACCGGCGCCTCCGACCGGTGGACGGAGGTCCCGGATTTCTCGGCCTCCGAGCCCGACGACGCCCACTTCACCTGGGACGCCAACACCGGAGAGGTCGCGTTCGGCCCGCTCATCCGGTACCCGGACGGCACGTCCGTGCAGCACGGCGCGATCCCGCCGATCGGCGCGAACGTCGGCGTGACCTCGTACCGCGTCGGCGGCGGGACCCGGGGGAACGTCGGCGCCGGGACGCTCACCGTGCTGAAGACGTCGATCCCGTTCATCGGCCGGGTCGAGAACCTGTCTTCGGCCCGGGGCGGCGTGGACGCGGAGACCGTCGACAACGCGAAGGTCCGGGGGCCGCTCTCGCTGCGAACCGGGCAGCGCGCCGTGACCGTCCACGACTTCGAACGCCTGACGCTCGAGGCCGCGCCGTCGGTGGCCCGTGCGCGGTGCCTCCCCCCGGCGGAGCCCGGCGGGCCGGTGCGGGTGCTGGTCGTGCCCCGGGTCGACATCGCCCCGGAGGCGCTCCAGCTGGACGACCTGGCGCTCCCCGACGACCTGGTGCAGGGCGTCTCGCAGTACCTCGACGTCCGCCGGATCCTCACGACGTCCGTCGAGATCACGACGCCCTTCTACCAGGGCGTCACGGTGGTGGCGCGGGTGCGAGGCTCGGCCGGCGCCGACCCCGAGCTGATCCGCGACCGGCTGCTCGACGCGCTGTACTCGTACATCAACCCACTGACCGGCGGGCCAGAGGGGACCGGCTGGCCGTTCGGCCGCGAGCTGAACGTCGGCGAGGTGTTCGCCCTGCTGGCCGGCATCGACGGGGTGCTGGGGGTCGAGGAGGTCCGGCTGTTCCTGGCCGACCTCCGCACGGGCGAACGGCGCGAGGGCCGCCAGCGGGCCACCCTGTCGCCCGACGCGATCTTCGGCTCCTACCAGCACCAGGTGCTCGTGCGATGAGTCAGCGTCCCCCCGCCCCTCCGCCCCCGGCCGCGCCCCCTCCGCCGCCTCCGGTCGCGCCGCCCCTGCCCACTCCCCACGCGCCGGCGGTGCGCGGGACGGCCGGGCCCGACGGACCGCCTCCCGGATGGCTGCTGCGCGAGCTCCCCCGGCCGATGGCCGAGGACGAGTTCACCGGGCGGTTCCTCCGGATCTTCGAGGACATCGGCGGCGGGATCCGGGGGCGGATCGACCGGTTCCACCGGGACCTCGACCCGGGGGTGGCCGCGCCGGAGTTCCTCCGCTGGATGGCGGGGTGGCTCGGGATGGCGCTCGACCCCTCCCTCCCGGAGGAACACCAGCGCAGCCTGGTGCGCGCGGCCGGGCCGATGTTCCCGCTGCGGGGGACCAAGCTCGGGCTGCAGGGGCTGCTCGAGGCGTTCACGCAGTCGAAGGTCGAGATCACCGACGGGGGCGGGGTGTTCGCCGGGGGCGCGGCGCCCACCACGACCAATCAGGTCACCATCAAGGTGTCGACCTCCGGCGCGATCTCCGAGCAGCACCTGCTCGAGCTGGTGCAGCGCGAGGTGCCGGCCACGGCGGTCGTCGACCTCCGGGTCGGCCGCCGCCGGGTCAAGGAGTCCGACGAGGAACAGCCCGACCTGGGCACCTCCGTCGAGATCGCGCTGCCCGGCGCCGACACCCAGCCGATGGACCCGGCCGGCCCCGGCGACGGGTCGCCGGGCGGCACGCCGCCACCACCGCCGGGCGCGGTCCCGCCGGGGACGTGATGGCCGCCCGGCCGGGTTCGCCGAAGGTCCCGGACGGGCCGGATACACGGGGTACGCTGCGGAAATGATGGTCCGGTGCCCCCAGTGCGGGACGACGTTCGACAAGGATTCGAACGAGTTCTGTCCCAACCCCGGGTGCGGGTATCCGTCGGCGTTCATCCTCACGTCCGGGACCGAGGAGGCCGAACCCGAGGAGATGCTCCGCCGGCCGGGCGAGCAGGCCACGGCGGAACAGCCGGTCGTGCCACCCGTGGTCCAGCCGACCGTCGTGGACCCCACCCCGCCGACCACGTCGTTCACCCCGCCGCCGCCCCCGCCACCGAAGCGGCGGCGGTCGACCGGCGTCTACATCGGTATCGGGTTCGCCGTCGGGCTGGTGATCGTCGTGGTCCTCATCCTGCTGCTGAACTCGGGCGGCGGCGGGCCGAAGCAGGGCGCGACGTCCGGGGCGACGTCGGGTCCTTCGACGACCGTCTCGTCGCCCGCCACCGTCGTGACGCCCGAGTGCACGACGACGTTCTTCCACGGCTCGCTGGGGCAGCGCGTGATCGGGCCCTGCCCCCAGGCGATGCGGGGCGACGACGTGGTGCAACTCCAGCAGCACCTGAACTTCGTGCTCCACGGCCAGCGGGTCCTGGTGGTCGACGGTTCGTTCGGGCCGAAGACCGGAACGGCGGTCCACGACTACCAGGTGTGCCGGGGGATCACGCCGGCCAACGCGATCGTCGCCCAGGCGACGGCGCAGCGCCTCCTGGCCGACACCGCGGAGGACTCGTGCCCCACGACGCTCCACGACATCGGCCCGCCGCACGCGCCGAGCCCACCTTCCAGCCCGAGTCCTTCGCCCAGCCCCTCGCCGAGCCCGAGCCCGACCGATACCCTTGGGTCCCCGTCAACGACGTAGGAGCAGGACATGGCCATGATTCGCTGTCCCCAGTGCGGCACGGAGTTCGAGAAGGGGAACCTCGAGTTCTGCCCCAACCCAAACTGCGGGTACCCGATCGCGTTCCTCGACGAGGGCAAGCTCCCGGAGGAACCCCGCCCGATGGAGCGCCGCCCCGGCGAGGCGACGCCCGCGCCGATGCCGGTGCAGCCGATGCAGCCCCCGCCGCCACCCCAGCCGAGGCGGCCCCGCAACTGGCGGCCGCTGCTGTTCATCGGCGGGGGGATCCTGGTGGTCGCGATCATCGTGGTCGCGTTCCTGCTGCTGAAGGGCGGCGGGAAGACCAAGGCCGGTGGTGGCAGCCCGTCACCCACGCACAGCGCGACCCACAAGCCGACCCACAAGCCGTCGACGAAGCCTTCGACCAAGCCGTCCACGAAGCCCTCGACCAAGCCCACGAAGCCGCCGGCCGGCATCCAGCTGACGTGGGCGCCGGCGGACGCCCAGACCGACCTCCGCGGGACCGGGGCGCAGTCGATGAACGCGCTCGCCGGGACCGTCAAGGCGGGCAAGATCATGACGGGTGCCGGGTCCACGACCTCGCTCGGCGAGAACGACGCTGCCATCTGGCACTCGACCGACGGGCGGACGTGGACCCTCGTCACCGGTCAGTCAGAGCTGGGCGGTGAGGGCGACCAGCAGATCAACGGCATCAGCCCGATCAAGGGTGCCGGGTTCATCGTCGTCGGCTCCGACACCTCGTCCGGGAGCCAGGACGCGGCCGTGTGGCTCTCGCCCGACGGCAACAACTGGAGCAAGGTCTCGAGCTCGGCGCTCGGCGGCCCGGGCCGGCAGTCGATGAACCGCGTGTCCGGGACCGACACGGGCGTCGGCCTCCTGGCGGTCGGATCCACCACGAACTCCTCGGACGGGACGCAGGACGGCGCCATCTGGAACTCCACCGACGGCGGCCACGACTGGACGCTGGAGCCGGTCGGGGACCTCGGCGGCCCCGGTGACCAGGACATCAAGCGGGTCACCGTGCTCAAGTCCGGCATCACGACGGGGTTCGTCGCGGTGGGAACGTCCACGCTGAACGGCGACAGCGACGCGGCCGTGTGGACGTCCACCGACGGCAAGACCTGGGCGCGGGTTCCGGATCCCAACAACGTCCTCGGCGGGCCCGGCAACCAGGGGATGACCGACGTGCAGACGTTCGGCACCACGCTGGTCGCCGGCGGGTTCGTCACCGGCAAGGACGGGACCGAGGACGCCGCGATCTGGACGTCCACCAACGGGACCGACTGGACGCTCGTGCCGAGCGCGTCGCTCGGCGGTGCCGGCGACCAGGTGATCAACCGGGTGCTGACCACGAAGCCGGTCGAGGGGAGCGACATCCCGGCCCTCGTCGCCGGCGGCTCGAGCACGGTGAACGGGGACGAGGACGCCGCGATCTGGTACTCGACCGACGGCAAGAACTGGAACCGCGAGCAGTCCACGGCGGCGGCGCTGGGAGGGCAGAATGCCCAGACCATCCAGACCGTCGCCCAGGACGCCGGCGAGCTGATCGCGGTGGGCTCGGACGCCTCGGCCGGCGACCAGAACGTCGGGGTGTGGACGGCGCAGACGCCGGTGTCGACGTCGCCGACGCCCTGACGCCGGCATCGGCGATCCCCCGCCGCCGGGCGGTGTTCGCGGGCGTCGCTAGTGGCGTTTGGACGTGCCCAGGAACCCGGCGGCCAGCGCCATCACGCTCCCGAACAGGCTGACGAACACGCCGTAGGCCAGGTCGTTCGACGCCATCACGACGATGAACCCGACCAGCGCGAGCAGCCCCAGGGCCCCGCCCAGCTTGGTCAGCCGGCCCCGGGGCGACAGGATGCCCAGCCCTGCGATCACCGCGAGCACGATGAGGACCAGCCCGCACGACAGGAAGAACGCCGCCCCGCCGCCGATGTCGGGCGGGGTCTTCTTGCTCGCGATGGCCACGAGCGCCGGGATGGTGAACTGCGTCCCCCGCACGTCGCCGGCCCACGGCATGAACGCGCCCAGCGCCATCAGCGCGGCGCCCAGCAGCGTGAACAGCACCCGGAGCAGGTAGAGCCGGAACCGCGTGATCGTCGGCTTCTGGATGAACGTCGCGCTCGCCACCAGCTGCTGGTGGGCGCCGTTGGCCCGTACGACGAGCTGCCGGTTGCGGTCCTCGCCGGAGAACGGCCGCTTGGCCTCGACCCGCACCCGCGACCATCCCTCGCCGCCCGGCGGCACGGCGACGCCCGGCGGATCGAACTGGAACGCGACCTCCCGTTCGGGGTCCTCCCCGAGGAACACGATGTTCAGCGGGACGTTCCCCTCGTTGCGGACGCTTACGACCAGCTTGGCGTCGTTGTCGCCGTGGATGACGGTGGGATCGAGCTTGATGGCCTCCCCGGCGACCACCTCCACGACATTCACGGCGACCTGGACGGTCTCGGTGACCTGGGGGTTGGACACGGAGGTTGCCTTGACGCCCACCACCCTCCGGCCGGCCGGGACCAGGCGGTCCTTGGGGATGTCGACCTCGACCTCCACGGTCCCGTCGGTGTCCGGGAACAGCCGGACCCGGGCCGACTTCGCATCCAGCCACTCTCCGGTCCCGATCACGGCGACGTGGAACTCGTCGACGATCCGGGTGGCGTTGTAGACCCGCGCGGTGAGCGGGACGGGCTCGCCGCCGGGCTTGATGTCGATCTGGGTGGGCTCCACGTGGAGCCGGAGCGCGTCCGCCATGGTCGGGGCGGATGCTATCCCGGCGGGTCGGTGGCCTCCAGCCTCACGGAACCGGCGGTTCCCTCCGCGGTCACGTCCCACCGCCGGCCGAATGCGTGCAGCCCCCGGACGACGACGCGGCCGAAGGGTCCAGGCACCAGCGGGTCCACGTGGAGCGTCCCGTCGGCCGGTTCGGCCCCCAGGATCAACCGGAGCCACAGGAACGGGGCGGCGGTGGCCCAGGCCTGCGGGCTCGACGCCGTCGGATACCGGACCGGGAACCCGCTCTCCGCGCGGGGATACCCGGCGAACACCTCCGGCAGCCGGTAGGCGGAGTACCCGGCCGCCTCCACCATCGACTGGGCGATGCGGTTGGCCTCCCGACGGTATCCGTACCGGGCGAGGCCGGCGCTGATCAGCGAGTTGTCGTGCGGCCACACCGTTCCGTTGTGGTACATGACCGGGTTGTAGGCGGCGTCCGCGGCCGACATCGTCCGGACGCCCCATCCGCTGAACATCGCGTCGCCGAACAGCTGCCGGACGACCAGCGCCGCGCGGTCCGGCGGCACGATCCCCGACCACAGCAGGTGGCCCATGTTCGAGGTCATGGAGTCGACGACGCGCTTCGAGCCGGGCTCGCCCGCCAGCGCCTCCGCGTAGTACCCGCCGCGGGCGTCGATCCAGTAGTCGGCGTTGAACCGGTCGAACAGCGCCGCCGCCTCCGCCCGCAGCCGCGTCGCCAGGTCGGGTTCGCCCCACACGCGCTCGGCCAGCTCGGCGGTCCGGACCCTGGCGTCGTACGCGTAGCCCTGGATCTCACAGCACGCGATCGGGGGCGCGGCCGGCTCGCCGTTCGAGAACGCGACCGAGTTCGACGAGTCTTTCCAGCCCTGGTTGAGCAGGCCGCGGGCCGACCGCGTCGCGTACTCGACGTAGCCGTCGCCGTCGCGGTCGCCGTACCGGTCGATCCACTCGAGGGCCCGCATCGCGTTGCCCCGAAGAGCGGCCACGGTCTCGGCGTCGCCGGTGACCCGCCAGTACTCGTGCAGCAGGATCAGCCACAAGGGGGTGGCGTCGCTGGTGCCGTAGTACGGACGGTGGGGCATCTCGCCGAGGACCGTGAGCTCGCCGAACCGGATCTCGTGGAGGATCTTGCCGGGTTCCTCGTCCTTGAAGTCGTTCACCTCGGCGCCCTGCAGGGCGGCGAGCGCCCGCAGCGCGCCCTTGGCCAGGTCGGGCCCGATCAGCAGCGACTGGTAGGACGTCACGATCGTGTCGCGGCCGAAGATCGCCATGAACCACGGCAGGCCGGCGGCGGGCAGCGAGTAGTCGTTGCCCTCCACCTCGGCCTGCAGGCGCAGCGCGGCGAGGTCGGCGATCGAGGTCCGGTAGGCGAGGTCGAACAGGTCCCACCCGGTCTGGACCGTGGGGACCTCGCTCCGCCACCGACGAAGGTCGGGCGATCCCTCCCGCCACTGGATGAGGGCCATCGACGCGGCGCGCTCCATCTCGTCCAGGGGGGCGAACTCCCGTGTGCCCATCCGCACCGCCACCTGGATGCGGGTCTTCCATGTCTGCCTCGGCTCCAGGCGGACGTGGAAGACCAGGTCGTCGCCCTCGATCACCGCCGGCTCGCTCGAGTGCACCCGGCAGGCCGCGGTGAACGTGTCGTGCCGGTACTCGAACACCAGTACGCCGCTCATGGCGTCGTGGTCCGATCGGAACGTCCCCAGCTTTCGGAAGTCCTCCCGCTTGACCTCGAACAGGTCGGCGAAGTCGGCCGCGCACGACAACCTGAGCTCGAGCGCCAGGGGCACCGTGACGTGCCCGGTCACGCTGATGACCTCGGTGAGCCCGTCGCCGACGAACCGGAACCGCTGGATCGACATGCTCCGCCCGGGGATGCCGTCCTGATCCGTGTTCGTGAGGAAGAACGCCGCCGAGTCGTAGTCGCCGGCGCCGCTCGACAACAGCGACGGGCGGGCGCCGTTCACCGTCAGGGTGAAACGCGACAGGAACCGCGTGTCCTCGTGGAACAGCCCGCCGAGCGAGCCGCCGGCCACGTCCCCGTGGGGATCCGACAGCATGAACGTCGACCCACGCAGGATCTGGACCCAGCTGATCTCGGGGCTCTCGCCGCCCTCCGGCACGCCGACCTCCTGATGCGGGCGGCGCGAGGATACGCCAGCCGGGCCGCGACACCTATGCTGGTCGCCGTGGCGACGTACACCCCACCGCCCGACGACACCGCGCTGGCGCTGGGTGCGAGCCTGGGGCCGTTCCGGCTCGACGACTTCCTCGGCGAGGGCGCCATGGCCAGGGTGTTCCGGGCCACGCGCTCCGACACCGGACAGGTGGTGGCGCTGAAGCTGCTGAAGCCGAAGCTCGCCGCCGACCCCGTGTTCCTCCGGCGGTTCGTCCACGAGGCGAGGGCCGCGGGCGAGGTGCGCCACCCCAACCTGGTGCCGATCCTCGAGGCCGGCGACGTGGACGGGCGGCCCTACCTGGCGGTGGCGTTCGTCGGGGGAAGGTCACTCGGCGCACTCATCGAGGAACGCGGTCCCCTCTCGTTCGACGACGTGGCCCGGATCGCGCGGCAGGCCGGCGCCGGGCTCGACGCGCTCCACGCCGCCGGGCTGGTCCACCGGGACATCAAGCCGGCGAACATCCTGCTGTGGCCCGACGGCACGGCGGCCGTGACCGACTTCGGCCTGGCCAAGGGCCCCGCGTACACGGTGCTCACCAACCCCGGCCAGGTGATGGGAACGCTCGACTACCTCGCGCCGGAGCTGATCCGGGGCGGCAAGGGAACCGACCGCTCGGACCTGTACGCGTTCGGGTGCGTGATCTACGAGTGCCTCACCGGCACGCCGCCGTTCGGGAACCGGCCCATGTTCCAGCTGGCCCAGGCCATCCTCAACGAGTCACCGCCGGATCCGACGATCGGCCGGCCGGACCTTCCGCCCCAGCTGGACTGGGCGGTCGGCCAGGCGCTGCAGAAGGACCCGAGTCGCCGCCCGCCGTCCTGCGCCGTCTACGCGCAGATGATCGCCAACTGCGCGAACCCCTTCGCCGGATAGTTCGGCGGCTCAGGGAGCCGGACGCAGCTGCGAGGCGAGCGACGTCGCGATGGCCTCCGTGAACCCGCCGGTGAGCTGGAGATGCCCGGTGGTGATCGGCGCCTGGACGAACGGCACGTCGATCACCAGCCCGTCGACCAGCATGGCCAACTGCTCGCCGAACAGCCCGTGCGTCACCGAGGCCAGGGCGTTGGTCCCACGCTCGTCGAGGGCGATGTTCACCGCCCAGCCGGACGAGCCCGCCGGCGAGGCCGTGGCCGACCGGACGTCGGTGTCGGTCACCACCGCCGGCCCCAGCCGGTACTTGGTGTCGGAGGCCGGCGAGTAGTACCCGTCGCCGTTGGTGTCGCCGAACGTGACGATGTCGCCCTTGGCGTCCGGCGTCTGCTCCGCGAACTGCGGATCGTTCCGGTACGGATCCTCGGGCGCCAGGACTCCCGTCGTGAACGGCACGCCGGCCAGCGAACCGTCGGCGCCGGTCGAGGACGCGAGCACCGTGCGAACCTGGAACCCCGACAGCGACGCGTCGTCTGCGGTCGTCGTGGGGGTCGTGGCCGGGTGCCCCCCGGAGCAGGCCGTTCCGGCGAGGAGGAGCATCGCGAGCATCGTCCCCCCGGGCCCCCGGAGCGAGCCCGACCGGCGGCCGGGAGCACGGTCGTTCACCGTGAGATCAGTCCATCACATCCCGGCGTCGTCGGGGAGCGCCTCGTCCCGGAACGCTCCCGTCGGGGAGCGCCGAAGCATCAGCACCACCACCGCGATCGCGACGCCGATGCTGACCAGGTTCAGCACCACGCCGCGGTGGTCTCCGAGGCGGCCGATCGTCGCCGCGACGATGCACGCCTCGAGCGCGATCAGGGCGAACCGGATCCCGAATCCCGGCTCGTGCCGCAGCCGCGTCGCCACCACGCCGAGCACCGCCGCGAGGGCGATCCCCGCGATGCCGACCGGAGCGAGCAGCGGTGCCGGACCCACCGGCGAGCCGGTGCGATCCCCGAGGAGCACCGCCACGCTGGCCAGCCCGACCGCCACGGCCTGCAACGCCACCAGCACCCGGCTGCCGGCGGCCACCGGGGTGCGGCGCTCGTCCTCGGACGGGCCGGGGTCGGGATCGAGCACGGTCGACACGGCGCGGACGAGTCCCACGCTCGGCCGACGGGGCAGGAACGTCGCGTACCGCGACTCCCACCCGCTCGGCCGGAACTTGGCCTTGAACCGGCTGAGCGACGCGAAGTGGTACCGCGCGTCGAACCGTTCGAACGCGAGCTTCAACGCACCGGACAGCCACCGCGCCCGGCGGTCGATCTGACGGTCCGAACCCCGAAGCGGCGCGATTCCCAGCGTGGCGAATCTCGCGCCGTCCGCGGCCAGGCGCTCGAGCGCCCCGACGATCAGCAGCTCGGTCGCACCGGTGACCGTCCCCGGCACCCGCACCAGGTCCTCGAGGTACCAGCCGTCACGACCATGGACCGGCGTGCAGGCCAGCACGGCCACGACCCTCCCGTGCTGCCGCGCGAGGAAGATCCGCTTGTGCTCCGCCAGCGCGAGCGGCGCCGCCTGCATGAACGACCGGACCGGCCGGCGCCCGAGCGACGCCTCCCAGGCCGAGCGCACCCGCGAGATCTCGCGCTCCACGGCGGGATCGGGCGCCGAGCATTCCTCGACCCCGACCCCCGAACGCCGGGCGTGGTTGCACGCCCACCGCAGCCGCTTGCCCCGATCGCCCCGCGGCCGGCTCCACGTCGTGAGATCGAAGACCGGTTCCTCGCCGATCTTGAGCACGGCGTACCCCTCGGCCATGGCGAGCTCGGCGACGTCCTCCTGGACGGGGACCATGCACACCCGCAGCCGCCGCGCCCGCATGGCCTCGGTGAACTCGCAGAGCAGCGTTCGCACGTCGGCGGGTGCGCACAGCGGGTCGCCCCACGCCAGGGCCGTGCCGTGCTCGACGGCGTAGGGCATCCCGCCGTCGACGCGCGTGGACTCGAACAGCGACCACGGCCCGTCGTACATGGCCAGGAACGAGTTCGGATTCCTGCCGTGTCGCCGCAGCAGCTCGAGCAATCGCCCCCGCTCCGCGACGCCGAGCCCGGCTGCCGGCCGGGACGCTCTCCGGCGCATTCCCGGCGGATTCTGCCGGAACGGACGCCGCTGCAACAGTGGTGCGGGGCGATCAGCAGCGCGCGTTCGTCCGCAGGAACGAGAACACCGCGCGCTGGACCCGCGCGCTGGCCGGCGAGAGGTCGAGAAGCCCGAACCCGATCAGGCCGCTCGGCACGACCAGCAGGCGGACCACGGAGGACCCGGTGGCGCGCTCCAGCCGACGGACCTCCGGCACCGGCACGAAGCGGTCCCCCTGGAGCGTCACGTACATGACGGGGATGCGGAGCCGTGGTGCCGCGCTCAGCGCGCCCTCCGGCCCGAACGGCCCCTCGATGTACTGTCCGCGCAGGGCCGCCGGGTCGAAGGCCACAAGGGCGACCGGGGCGGGGTGCATCGAGACGGCCGCGACGATCGCGGCGGCGGCGCCCCCGTAGGACCCCGCGAGCGCCACACAGCGCGAGCCCTGGCTGCGGAGCGCCGCGGCCGCGGCGTCGACGTCGCGGTCCAGCCGGCCCGGGTTCGCGCCGCTCGTGCCGGAGCTCCCCCGGTCACGCCAGTCGAACACCTCGACCCGGAACCCGTGCTGCGCGAACAGCTCCGCCTCCGGCAGCTCCTCGCAGATCGAATGCGGAACGTCCTCCGCCATGACCAGGCCGATCGGTCCCCGGCCGATCGTGGCCGCGTACAGGGTCACGCCGTCCGAGGTCGTGATGGTCGCGGTCGTGGCCGGCGTCTTCCCGAGCACCCCCGGGCACCGGTCGGCGAGCGGCGTCGGGGACGGTGCCGGCGACGGGGCGGGCGGCGTTGTGGGCTGGACGGAGCTCGGGGCCGGAGGCGACACGGGGGTGGCGGTTGGCGTCGGGGACGACCGCCCCGTGGGCCCCGAGCCCGGGCCGTTCGACGCACCGCACGCGGCCGTCGTCGCGAGCACCATCGCCACGACGACACATCGGGCGAACGTCGATCCGGGCGCCGGGGGCATGTGGCGGGCCAACCTTCCTCCGATCCCCTCCCCCTCTTCGTCTACGCGGAACGCGCCCGTGGGGGATTGCCGCCCCACTACCATGGCCTTCCCATGGCGAAGAAGACCAAGAACCGGTCGAGGGCCCAGCAGGCGCAGGCCCGGGCCAAGGCGGCCTCCCAGCGCGCGCAGTCGGCCCCCCGGGGGACCACCACGAACCGTTCGACGTCGACGGCCAAACGGCCCGCGTCCGGGCCGGCCAACCGCGCACGACGGCTGCGGCCCACCGACGGCGGCGTCCGGGGCGGCATCCGGCGCGGGCTCAGCCGGCCGCTCCTGATCGGCGTCGTTGCGGTCGTGCTGTTCGGAGGGTTCTACGCCTACCAGTGGTGGCAGTCGAAGCGGCCGGCCGCCCCGCCGACGTTCGAGCCGCCGACCGTCAACGTCGAGCAGAACCCCAACCTGGCGGGGCTCCGGACCGGCCCGCCACCCTGGGACGCCGCGCTCGCCACCCTCCGCGAGCGCCTGGGGCAGCTCCACCTCCCGGTGCTCGCGAGCGAGGTCGTGGAACAGCACTTCCACGTGCACCTCGACGTGTTCGTCGACGGGAAGTCGGTGACGCTCCCGGACGACGTCGGGCGGAACGAGGGCGGCGGGTACCTCACCGTGATCCACACCCACGACTCGAGCGGCATCGTCCACATCGAGGCGCCGAAGGGCCCGACCTACAACCTGGGGCAGGTGTTCGACGTGTGGGGGGTCCGGTTCACCCCGACGTGCCTCGGAGCGTCCTGCAACGCCGGCGACCGCCGGCTCCGCGTCTACGTCGGCGGAACGCTCCTGCACGTCGATCCCCGGCGGCTGATCCTGAGCTCGCATCAGGAGATCGTGGTCACGTTCGGGACCCGGGCCCAGGTGCCGAACCCCGTTCCGTCGAAGTACGGCTTCCCGCTCGGCGCCTGACCGCGCCGCCCGCCGACCCGGGCGCTCGGGCATACTGGACGGCGGATGGGCGACGAGCACGGTGACCGCGACTCCAGGGTCCGCAGCCCCGAGATCATCCGGCTCCCCGACGGCGAGGGCGAGGTCGTCCGCATCCCCGAGGCGGAGACCGTCCACGTGCTCCGGCCGGGCGTCGTGCCGCCGCCTCCTCCGGTGCCCGGGCCGGTGCGGACGCCCGACACCGAAGCCCCTCCGGCGCCGGTCCCGACGGCGTCGGCGTTCCCCGATGCGCCGGTGACGGCCCATATCGTTCGGGCGCCCGAGGCGGGGTCCCAGCCGGGCAACTGGCTGCCCCCCGTGGTCCTGACCGACCTCAAGCCGGTGCCCCGGCGGCGGCTGGGCGCCTGGCGCGTCGCCCTGATCGTCGGAGCGGCGATCGTGGTGGCCGGGGCCCTGTTCGTGCTCGTCCGCGTGCTCTCGGGGCCGTGACGGCTAGAGGATCCGGCGGAGCACCTTCCGCTTGAGGTTCGACCACGGCGGGTACTGGACCGCCGGGTCCGGCTTCACGGGCTTCGACAGGACCGGCTTCCGGTTGCTGAACGTCTCGAACCCCTCCCGCCCGTGATACGCGCCGTACCCGCTCTCGCCGACGCCGCCGAACGGCAGCCCCGGCACCGCGAAGTGCACCACAGTCGTGTTCACGCACACCCCGCCGCTCGACGTCCGCGTCGTCACCCGTTGCTGCGCCGCGCGCGACTTCGCGAAGACGTAGAGCGACAGGGGCTTGGGGCGTTCGTTGACGAACCGGATCGCGGCGTCGAGATCGTCGACCGGGAGCACCGGCAGGACCGGCCCGAAGATCTCGTCCTGCATGACGGCCGCGTTCGGGTCGACGCCGCGGAGGACGGTCGGGGCGATGTATCGCGTGCCGGCGTCGACCGCGCCGCCGGCCACCACCTCGGTGAACCCGCCCTGGTCGAGCAGACCGGCCAGCCGCTCGAAGTGCGATGCGTTGACGATGCGCGCGTAGTCGGGGCTGGTCCGGGGGTCGTCGCCGAAGAACACACGGATCTGCTCGCGGAGCCCCTCCAGGAGCGCCCGCTCGACGTCCCGATGGACCAGCACGTAGTCGGGGGCGATGCACGTCTGCCCGGCGTTGATCCACTTGCCGAACGCGATGCGCCGCGCCGCCACCTCGATGTCGGCGTCGGCGTGCACGATGGCCGGGCTCTTGCCACCCAGCTCGAGGGTCACCGGCGTGAGGTGCCTGGCGGCCGCGGTCGCGACGATGCGTCCGACGCGTCCGTTGCCCGTGTACAGGATGTGGTCGAACCGCTGCTCGAGCAGCGCGGTCGTCTCGTCGACGCCGCCCTCGACGACGGCCACGGCGTCCGGATCGAGGTACTGCGGAATCAGACGCGCCAGGACCGCCGAGGATGCCGCGGAGATCTCGGACGGCTTGCCGACCACGGCGTTCCCGGCGGCGATCGCGGCGATCATCGGCTCGAGGACCAGCTGGATGGGGTAGTTCCAGGGGGCGATCACCAGCACGACGCCGAGCGGCTCCCGGACGACGCGCGCGCGGGCCGGCTGGTGGACGACCGGCACGGGGACGCGTTCGGGGCGCATCCATTCGGCCATGTGCCGCAGCGTGTGGTCGACGTCGCGGGTGGTGAGCACCACGTCCGTCAGCCATCCTTCGACGGACGGCTTCCCGAGGTCGGCGGCGAGGGCCGCGACGAACTCGTCCTCGTGCTCGACGAGCATCCGCTTGATCGCCTCGAGCTGGCCCCGCCGCCACGTCGTCGGGCGGGTCCGCCCCGAGTCGAACGTCGCCCGGAGGCGTTGGACGAGGGCAGCGGCCGGGTCCTTCGTCGAGGCCACGCCGTGCCCGAACGCCGCTTCCGCCTCGTGGCCGGACTCCGCACGGTCGATCCCGGGAATCGCCTCCGCCATCTCCATCGCCTCCGCACCCCCGCTCTCGGGCCGGTCCCGGCATTGTGCCCGATCGGTACCGGAACCATGTCCCGGTCAGTGGAGCACGCCCGCCAGGCCCAGCCCCAGCGCCGCCAGCGCGAGCTGAACCGGCACCATCGCGGCGCCGAGCAGCGAGAAGCGGCCCGCGGACATCCGCACCCCGCCGTCCCGGGCGATCCGCCGGCTGATCACCGTGGCCACCGATCCGGTGAGGACGAGGTTCGGCCCGATGGCCGTGCCGAGCACCGCCGCCCAGGCGCCCGCCGGTGACGTCGCATGAACCGCGGCGGCGGCGGGGAGGTTGTTCGCGCCCGCGGCGAGCATCGAGGCCGTGACGACCTGCGCGGCGAAGGGTCCGGCCAGCCGGAGCCCAACGCCGAGCAGCGCGCGGATCGCGGTGGCCGTGAGGAACATCGGGATGAGGTCGCCCACCGCCCCGGCCCGGGGACCGCCACCGACCGGGCTCCGGACCCGGGCCGGCGGGCCGAGGCGAGCGAGCACGAGCGACAGGATCGTGGCGGTCGTCGCCGTCACCAGCACCCAGGGGAGCCACGAGTGCGCGAGGAACGCCGTCGTGCCGAGCGGGGCGCGGTGCAACACGAGCAGCGTGGTGACGTTCGAGGTCGGGAGGAGGAACGACGTCGCGTTGGCGGTGCACGCCACGGCGGCGCACGTCCACCCGGGGTCGAGGGCGTGCACCGCCGCGACGCGCAACGCGAGGGGGATGGCCACGACCACCGCCACGTCGAGGTTCGCACCAGCCGACAGGACCGCCGTGAGCGCCAGCACGCCGGCGGCGGCGGCGAGCGAACCGTGCCGCTCCGGGACCAGGCGCTCCAGGCGGCGAAACAGCCCGACGCGCCAGGCGAGGGATGCCGCGAGCAGCACGACGGTCAGGGTGAAGAACGGCCCCACCGTTCGACGCGCGGCGGCGAGCACGTCGACTGCGCCCCTCGATGCGAACGCAGCCCCGAGTGCGGCCGCCGACGCCCCCCACAGGGCGATGCGGAACCAGTCCGGATCCGACGCGATCCTGGCGTGTTGGCTCCCGATTCCAGGGCGTGCGCCGCGCACGGCTCCCTCCGATCTAGTTGTTCGTGGCGCCGCGCACTTGCCGGACGGTGCCCGGTGCGGCAGAATCTTCCACGATCATGGCAGATTCCCATGATGGTGGCGACGAGCTCATGGCCATTCCCCGGCTGGCGGAACGGATCGGTGCGACGCCGCGGATGCTCCGGTACTGGGAGGAACAGGGCCTCATCAGCCCGACCCGGGAGCACGGGAAGCTCCGCTACTCCCCGCGCGACCTGGCCATCGCGAGACTGATCCGGCGGCTGCTCGACAACGGGATCGGGGTCGAAGGCATCCGGATGCTGAAGCACCTCGCGGAGCGCGA
>DATBHM010000182.1:0-11440 GCA_036557505.1 Actinomycetota bacterium
GAGCTTCCCCCTCCCACCAAGGCCCTCGCCTCGTACGTCCCGGTGGTCGTGTCCGGCGGGCTGGCGTTCGTCTCGGGGCAGACGCCCTCGTCCGACGGGGAGCCGATGTTCACCGGCAAGGTCGGGGCCGACGTCACCGTCGAGCAGGCCCAACAGGCCGCGGCTCGGTGTGCGCTCCAGGCCCTGTCCGTGCTCCGCGAGGAGCTCGGGGACCTCGACCGCGTCCGGCGAATCGTGGCCTTGACGGTCTACGTGGCGACCGCGCCGGGGTTCACCGAGCCCCACAAGGCCGCCAACGGCGCCAGCGACCTGCTGATCGAGGTCTTCGGCGACGAGGGCCGGCACGCCCGTGCGGCGATCGGGGTCGCCGAGCTGCCGCTCGGCGTCCCCGTGGAGGTCTCCGTCACGGCCGAGGTGGGCTGACCCCGGATCCGTCGTCCCGGAGCACCCGGACGTCGCCCCGGCGCCGCGTCACGCCGCGAAGGTCGAACCACTCGAGGAGCGGCAGGGCGTACTTCCGGGACGTCCCCAGCCGTTCCCGGAACGCGCTGACCGTGATGCCTCCGGCCCCGGCGGCGCCGACGGCCTCCCGCGCCGACGCGACCAGCTCTGGCGTGAACACCAGCTCCGGGGAGACCCGCACCAGGCGGCCCGCACGGGCGGCCGCCTCCACCACCTCCCGGGGGAACCCCTCCTCGGCGAGGTCGGCGATCGAGGGCGGGGTCGGCTCGCGGCCGGCGACCGCCGCCACCAGGCGGTCGACCTCGTCGGCGCGATCCTCGAGCGCGACGCGGTGCGTCGCGAGGCGGACCTCGGAGGCCTCCCTGACGATCAGGCTCCTGCCTTCGAGCGCCTCGAGGAGCGCATCGACCAGGCCCGGATCGGTGTTCCGGCCGGAGCGCTCGACCACCTCGGCGGCCGAGCGCCTCGTGGAGGCGAGATCGGCGCCCGGGAGCAGGGGATTGCGCCGGTGGAACGTCGCCAGGTCCCGGCCGATGATCTCGCCGACCGCGTCGAGGAGCTCGGTCGCGATCCACCAGGCACCGGATCGCCCGGCCCCGTCGATCGCCGACGGCGAGCGCCCGGTGAGCGCCGCGAGGTCGGTCGCCCGCACCGCGCCGCGCTCGGCCACGACGAGCGCGGGGAGATCCTCCCGTGAGGTGGCCGCGCGCCGCTCCAGTCGTCGCACGGCTGCCGGGCCCGGCCTGGACGGGGGCTCGGTGTCCAGCACCATCCCCCCCGCGACGGTCTCCCGCCGCCCGGACTCCCGAAGCACGAACCGGTCGCCGGGTTCGAGGACGAGCGGCGCCGGCAGCCGGATGCGGACGAACACCCCGTCCGCGTTCCCGGGCTCCACCCGGGCGGCGCCCAATAGGCGCATGCGCGCGTCGCGTTCCGCCGATCCGGCGTAGAGCTTGAACGCCCCCCGGGCCGTGAGCGGATGATCGAGGCCGCGCACCGGCCGCACGCGGGCCTCGAAGACCCCGGTCGGACGCCACGAGCCCGGCGGCCCCAGCACGTCACCCCGCTCGAGCTCCTCGCGTTCGATCCCGACGAGGTTCACGGCCACCCGGGCGATCGGGCGGGCCGTCTCCAGGGCGCGCTTGTGGCTCTGCAGCCCCCGGACGCGGGCCCGCCGGCCGGTCGGGAAGATCTCGACCTCGTCGCCGACCGCGAGCGGCCCTCCGGTGAGCGTCCCCGTGACCACCGTGCCCGCCCCCCGGATGGAGAACACCCGGTCGAGGAACTGCCGGACCCGCCCGTCCTGCTCGGGGGCGGGCGCGTTCGCGACCATCTCGTCGAGGGCCGCCGCCAGCCGGTCGAGGCCGTCGCCGGTGGTCGCCGAGCAGGCCACGACCGGCGCGTCCGCCAGCGCCGTCCCCGCCAGGCGCTCGCGCACCTCGAGCTCCGCGATCCCCAGTGTCTCGTCGTCGACCAGGTCGGCCTTGGTCAGCGCGACCACCCCGTCGGCGGCGCCGAGGACGTCGACGATCTCGAGGTGCTCTTCGGACTGCGGCTTCCATCCCTCGTCGGCCGCCACGACGAACATCACCAGCCGTACCGGACCCACCCCGGCCAGCATGTTCCGGACGAACCGCTCGTGGCCGGGAACGTCCACGAACCCGATCTCGCGACCCGACGGCAGCGTCGCCCACGCGAACCCCAGGTCGATCGTCAGCCCCCGGCGCTTCTCCTCGGCCAGCCGGTCGGGGTCGATCCCGGTGAGGCGGAGGATCAGCGAAGACTTCCCGTGGTCGACGTGTCCGGCGGTGGCGACGACCTGCGGGAACGCCCCGGGCGTCCCCTCGGTCACGACGGTTCCAGGGCGTAGCGGACCGCGCGGACGAGGTCGTCGTCCTGCTCGGGCGGGACGGTCCGCAGGTCGAACAGCACCGTGCCGTCGTCGACACGGGCGAAGATCGTCGGGCGTTCGGTCCGCAGCGTGGAGGCCAGGGCCTCCGGCTTCGGCGTGTCGACCGCGACCGCCCAGGACGCGATGGCGTGGCCGGGGAGCGAGCCGCCCCCGGGCGCGGACTCGACCCTGACGACGCGGCCGTCCAGCTCGGCGGCCACCGCCCGGGCCCTCCGCTTGATCGCCGCAGCGGGCGCCCGGAGCATCCGCCACACGGGGAGCTCCTCCTGCCGGCCCGTCGCGTGCAGGTGCAGCACGGCCTCCAGGGCGGCCACCTGCATCTTGTCCACCCGGAGCGCCCGGGCCAGCGGGTGGCGCCGGAGGCGGGCGATGAGATCGGCGCGTCCCAGCGCGATCCCGGCCTGCGGGCCGCCGAGCAGCTTGTCGCCGGAGAACGTCACCACGTCCGCGCCGGCCGCCAGCGCGTCGACGGCAGCGGGCTCGTCGGCGGGCACCCCCCCGGAACGGTGGACCAGCCCCGACCCCAGGTCGTACGCGAACGGCACCCCCGCCCTCCGCGCCACCGAGGCCAGGTCCGCGGCGGGCGCTGCGTCGGTGAACCCGACCACCCGATAGTTGCTGGGGTGAACCTTGAGAACGAGGCCGGTCCGCTCGCTGAGCGCGGTGCGGAAGTCCGCCGTCCGCGTCCGGTTGGTGGTCCCGACCTCGACCAGCCGGGCCCCGCTCGCGGCCATGATGTCGGGGAGCCGGAACTCCCCTCCGATCTCGATGAGCTCCCCCCGGCTGACCAGCACGTCCCGGCGGCGGGCGAGCGCGGCGAGCAGCAGCACGAGCGCCCCGGCGTTGTTGTTGACGACGAACGCCGCATCGGCGCCCGTGAGCGCGGTGAGCAGGCCCTCGGCCCGGGACGTCCGGGTGCCCCGGCGCCCGGTCTCCCGGTCGACCTCGAGGTCGGCGTAGCCCTCGGCCGCGTGGACCGCGGCCCGGAGCGCCGACGCGGGGAGTGGCGCGCGGCCCAGGCCCGTGTGCAGGATCACACCGGTCGCGTTGATCACCGGCGTCAGCCCGAACGACGCGCGGGCGGCCCGCTCCACCGCAGCGGCCATGAGCAGGTCCGGCGGATCGGGATCCCGGCCCCGTCCGGCGGCGGCGCGGGCGCCGGCCAGGACGTCGCGGACCGCCTGCTTGACGACCGACCGCCCGAACTCGGCGGACGCCTTCCGACCCGGCCCCGATCGGAGCAGCGCGTCGACCGAGGGCAGGCCCCGCCGGGACCGTCGTTCTGGGGAAGCCATCGCTCCCGGCAGCGTAGTACGGAGCCGCCGGGAGCCGCGTCCGGCGTCCCTCAGGCGGCCACGTGCTCGAGCGCGTCGGAGGAGGTGTCGTTCCGGATGAGGTCGATCACCGCGGCATCGATCTCGGACTGGGCTCCGGGGTCGTCGCGGCGATCCGTGCCGAGCTCGTCGAGGACCCCCGCGATCGTCCATCCGGACCGGTACCGGTCGAACACCCGGGGGTCGATGTAGGAGGCCCGGCACACCGCGGGGGTGTTGCCGAGGTAGTGCGCGACGTCCTTCACGGCCCACGACATGGCCCGCTTGGCGGCGGTCCGCGAACGCGACGCCGGGGCCGCGACCGCGAGCGCGACGGCCGCCAGCACCGTGCCGTGCCAGGTGCGGAAGTCCTTGGCCGAGAACTCCTCCCCGGCGATCTCCTTGAGGTAGTCGTTGATCTCGTCCGAGCGAATGTCCCGCCATCGCCGGCCCTCCCGGTAGGCGAGGAGGCCGTGGTCACCGCGACGGCGCTTCAGCCGGGCAACCACCTCGTGGACCTCGGGGTCGACCACGGCCTGCTCGGCGATCTTCGCTCCCTTGGCCGGGTACTCGAACGTCACCAGGCCGCCTTCGCCCAGGCGGACGTGGCCCCGCCGGAGGGTGGCGAGCCCGTACGTGCCGTTCGACTCCGCGTAGGACTCCGACCCGATGCGGAAGAACCCCCGGTCGAGCAGCCGGGTCGCGCAGGCGAGGACGCGTTCCCGCGTCAGGTCGGCCTGGGCCAGGTGCTCGGACGTGACCGAGCGGAGGCGGGGGAGCTCCTCGGCGAAGCGCAGCATCCGGTCGAACTTCTGCTGGTCCCGGCGCAGGCGCCACCGGTCGTGGTACCGGTATTGCCGTCGTCCCGCGGCGTCGGTGCCCACCGCCTGGAGGTGGCCCATCGGCATCGCGCTGATCCAGACGTCCGTCCACGCGGGCGGGATGGCGAGCGCGCGGATCCGGGCGAGCGCCTCGGGGTCGGACACCCGTCGTCCCCGGTCGTCGAGATACGTGAATCCCCTCCCGCTCCGGCGCCGGGTGATCCCGGGAACCGACGGGTCGGAGCGACGCAGCCGTTGCACGGCTATCGGATTCCCCGTTGCGCCGGGGCTCAACCGGAGGTCGGGCCCGGGCGGTCAGTCCGGCGACCACACCCGGACACCGTGAGAGCGGCGGAGGCGGCCGAACGGCTCGGGGAAGTGCGCGGTGCACAGCAGCGCATTCCATGCCTCGACCTCGTCGAACCATCGCCCGCGGGTCGCCGCGGCGAGGTCCGGGTCCAGGTCGGCGCCGGTTCGCCAGGTGGGGTCCGCCGTCTGGGCGGGGTGGTTCGCCAGGTCGCCCGACAGGACCGCGCGTTCCCGGGCGGACTCGAGCACCATCACCTGATGACCCGGCGTGTGCCCGGGCGCGTGGCGGAGGGTCGCGCCCGGGGCCAGGCGCTCGTCGCCCTCCAGCAGCCCGAGGGCGCCGAGGGCCTCCAGCGGGCGGAGGCACTGGTCGAACGCCGCCCGGTCGTCCTCGTCGTCGATGGAGGCGAACGCCTCCCAGTCCGCCCGCTGCACGGCGTAGCGGGCGTTCGGGAACCGCGGCCGCGCGCTCGACGGGTCGTCGCCCGGACGCACGAGGTTCCAGCCGATGTGGTCGAGATGGGCGTGGCTGATCGCAACGACGTCGACGTCCTCGGCCGACGCACCGCTCGCATCGAGCTCCGAGGGAAGCGAACCCGCCGTTCCGAACATCTGCGCGCCGAGGACGTCCGGTCCGCCGATGCCCGTGTCGAACAGGACCACCGCCGAGGGCGTTCGCACCAGGAAGCAGTGGTCGTGGAACACCCACTGGTCGGGTCCGTCGAACGCCGACGGGTACCGCGCCCGGATCTCGTCGTGGCGTTCGGGGGGGATCGTCGGGAACGCCTCCGCGAACGTGGCGGGGAACTGCGGCGACATGTCGCACAGCGCGGTGATCTCGATCTCGCCGACCCGAACGGTTCCGTGAGGCATCGCGCAGTGGAATCTAGCGCTGCCCGGCACGATGTTGTCGCCGACGCCGCGCCCGGCCATGATCGTGCGGCGATGCGGGTGCTGGTCACGGGCGGGACCGGATACGTCGGCTCGCACGCCGTCGCCGAGCTGACGGGTGCCGGCCACGAGGTCACCGTCCTCGCCAGATCGCCCGATCGCGTGGCGCCGGCGCTCCGGCCCCTCGGCGTCGGGGAGGTCGCGACCGCGACTGGCGATGTGACGGACGCCGCCTCCGTGGAACGGGCCATGGCCGGTCAGGACGCCGTGCTCCACGCCGCGAGCGTGTTCTCGTTGGACGCCCGCAAGGACGACGAGATGCGCGCGGTGAACGTCGTGGGGACGGAGACGGTGCTCGACGCGGCCGCGAGGTCGGGTCTCGACCCCATCGTGCACGTCTCCAGCGAGCTCGCGCTGCTCCCGCCCGCCGCAGGTGCCGTGCTCACCCCGTCCTCCCCGACGGGGAGGGCGCCGACGACCTATTGCCGGTCCAAGGCGGACAGCGAGGCGGTGGCGCGGAAGTTCCAGGCCGGGGGCGCGCCCGTCGTGTGCGTCATGCCGAGCGCCATCTGGGGGCCGGACGACCCGCATTTCGGCGAGGGCGTCCTGCTGTGCCGGAACGTGCTGCGCGGGTCCTACCCGTTCGTCATGGACGGGGGCATGCACATCGCGGACGTGCGGGATGTCGCGCGGGTGTTCCCGACCGTGATGGAGCCCGGCCGGGGGCCGAGGAGCTTCCTGGTCACGGGCCACTTCGTCACGATGAAGGGCATCCAGCGGACGCTCGGCGAGGTGACCGGCCGCCGGATCGGCTCGGTGACGCTGCCCCGGGGGTTCCTCGCCGGGTTCGGGCACGTGGCGGACTGGCTCCAGCGCCGGGTGAAGTCGCGGCTGCCGTGGACCTACGAGGGCATCTGGGTCCTGAACACCGCGGCGCGATGCGACGACTCCGCCACCAGGTCCGAGCTGGGCGTCGAGCCGCGCCCGCTGGCCGAGACGTTCGCCGACACGGTGCGGTGGCTCGTTTCCGTGGGGGAGCTCTCGCCGAAGCAGGCCGGGAAGCTCGCGGGGCCGCCGTCCGGCGGCGCCGCGTGAATCGCCTCGCGGCCGCCATCCGGGCGTTCCGCGATCCGGTGGGCCTGGTGGAGGACGCCGGCCGGCAGGGCGGCCTCGTCCGGCTGACCGGTGGGCGGCGGCCCGTCTTCGTCGTGACGTCATCGGATCTGGCGAGGGAGGTCCTCGAGACGAACGCCGACGTGTTCCTCAAGGCCGCCGGGTCGCGCGGGATCGCCCGGGTCATGGGCGGCGGACTCCAGGTGAGCGAGGGGGAGCACCACCGCCGCGAGCGCGCGCTGCTGGACCCGGAGTTCGTCCAGGACCGGCTCACCGGATACGCGGCGACCGTGGAGTGGGCGATGACGCGGGGCACGGCGTCGTGGCGGGACGGCGAGGTGGTCGACGTGATGGCCGCGATGCGGGGCATCACGACGGCCGCGATCCTTCGGACGCTGTTCGGCGACGCCACCGAGCCCGACGTGCGGCAGCTGACCGGTGACGTCACTCTGCTCGCCACCGGCCTGTGGCGGGCGGTGGTGCCCGGCTCGGCGGCGTTGGAGCGGACGTTCCTGCCGGGGTTCCGCCGGTTCCGGCTGGCCCGCGGGCGGATCGACGCGTACGTGGCGGAGGCGATCCGCCGCCGGCGCAGTTCCGACGACCCGCCGCGGGATCTCCTGACCGCGATGCTCCACGCCCGGCACGGCGGGGCGGCCATGTCCGACCGCGACGCCCGTGACGAGGTGATCAGCCTCCTGCTCGCGGGGCGCGGGACCATCACGGCCGGGCTGGCCTGGACGTGGCTGCTCGTGGGGACGCATCCCGACGTGGCGGACCGGCTCCACGAGGAGGTGGACGCGGTCGTGGGCGACCGTGCCGCTCCGGCCGCCGCGGATGCCGACCGCCTGCCGTTCACCGCCGCGGTGTGGGACGAGGCCCTCCGGGTCGACCCCCCGGCGTGGATCCTCCGGCGGAAGGCGGCCGGCGACGCGACCGTGGGCGGCACCGCGGTCCCGGCCGGCTCGACCGTGCTGGTGAACGTGTTCGGTCTGCACCGCGACGCCACGCGCTATCCCGATCCGGCGGCGTTCGACCCCGGCCGGTTCCTGGGGACGGACCCCCCCGGGCCGTACGGCTACCTGCCGTTCGGAGCCGGTCCGCGGGGGTGCATCGGGTTCGACTTCGCGACGATGGAGGCGATCCTGCTGATCGCGGCCATCGCGCGCCGGTGGCGGCTGGTGCCGGTGGGGGCCGTCCCGCCGCGCTACGCCCGGAGCATCACGCTGCGGCCCAGGCGGCCGCTCGGCATGCGCCTTGCCGCGCGCTGAGCGCCGGCCTCAGGCCGTGAAGGCCGGCGGCGCCGCCGGCGAGGGGGCCACGGGCATCGGCGGGGCCTGCTCGAGGAGCGGATTCCGGGCCTTCAGTGCCATCACCGTGCCGATCACGCCGAGCACCGTCACCCCGACCAGGAACACCAGGTGCCCCCAGATCTGGAGGTTCCCGAAGTCGATCTGCCCGCCGAAGCGCGCGATGGCGATCAGTTGCACGGGCCCGAGCGCGGTGAACCCGAGCGCCGGCACCAAGAGCCGCCACCGGTCGTTCTCGTGCGCGGCCCACGCCATGACCAGCCCGGAGGCCACGAACCACGACCCCAGCACCTGCGCCGTGAGCCGGGTGAGCGGCCACGACCAGATCGAGATCGCCGCCGCCGGCAGGAGGAACAGGAACGCCCCCACGACGATCGCGCCGACCCCGCCCACCCAGGCGCAGTTCCGCCACCAGGCCGGAAGCCGCTCGACGGTCGGCGGGTCGACGCCGGGCATTCGCCGCTGCAGCAGCATGCCGATCGTGAGCCCGATCGGCTCGACGGAGTACGCCCCGATCCACAGGAAGAACTCGAAGTTCGTGATGCCCTTCACCGCGTGCAGGTGCTCGCGGAACGGCCCGAAGTTGTAGAGGGTGGCCAGCTCGATCAGGCACACCAGCGCGAACGTCCCCGGCACGGCCGACCGCGCGCGCACCCATACCCGCTGGGGGAACGCGGTGAGGGTGATCACCGAGGCCGCCAGGTAGAACGACCCGAAGATCGCCGCCGTCAGCGTCGAGGCGATCGTCCACGAGAAGAACTCGTCGGTCCTTCCCGTGAGGAACGTCAGCTCGATGAAGTCGAAGGTGACGAACCCGAACCCGACGATCAGCATCAGCTTGATCAGCCAGTGCGTCCGGCGAATCTCGGTGGGCATGCGCTCAGCTCCTCGGGCGGCTCGGGCTGAGTGTATCCCGGGTTGACCTGCGGGAGGCCGAGTCCCGGGTTGCTGGCGAACGGCCTTCGTCGCGGGATAGCCTCGCCCGATGCGCTGGCGCCGGACCGTCGTCGTGGTGCTGCTGCTCGGGGCGGTGCTCGCCTCCTGCACGTCGACGAGCGGCCCCGCGGCGTCGACGTCGCCGGAATCGCCGTCGGCGCGGGTCGGCGCCGGGGGCACCCTGCGCGTCGGCCTCATCTCCGACCAGTTCGCCCTGTCGACGTGGTGCCCGATGCTGTTCTGCGGCCGGACCTACGACCCGCAGTCCACGACCTTCGTCGACGCGTTCGAGCTCAACCGTTGCTGCTTCATGCGAACCCTGTTGACCTACGACGGCACCTCGGTCGGTGAGGGGGGAACCGTCCTGCGCCCCGACATGGCCGAGGCGCTGCCGGACATCTCCGCGGACGGCCTGACGTGGACCTTCCACCTCCGCTCGGGTGTGCACTACGCCCCGCCGTTCCAGGACACGGAGATCACCGCGGGCGACTACGTCCGGTCGCTGGAGCGGGCGTTCACCCCGGCGGGTCCGGAGATCCCGTGGGCGAACGGCGGCACGATCGGCGGGTATTTCACGGACGCCTACCTCGCGAACGTCATCGCGGGCGTCCGCCCGTTCACCGCCGGGAAGACCGACCACGTCGCGGGACTGCAGGCGCCGGATCCGCACACGCTGGTCGTCCACCTGACCAAGCCCGTCGGCGACCTCGGGTACCGGCTGGCGCTTCCCGGCATGGGGCCGATCCCGGCCAATCCCGCCCGGCCGGGCGACCCGCTCGGGGTCGCCCAGGGACACGACTTCGACTACGGCGACGTGATCGTCTCGAGCGGCCCGTACATGTTCGCCGGGAGCGGGGGGATGTCCTTCGCCCCGCCGGCCGCCGACCAGGCCCTGCCTTCCGGGAACGGCACCACGTCGGCGACGTTGGTGCGGAATCCGTCGTGGTCCCCGGCGAACGACCCGGTTCGACGGGCGCTCCCGGATCGCATCGAGTTCGTCCGGATGGACACGCCGGACCAGGCCGTGCGCATGATCCGGTCCGGTCGGGTCGACGTCGCGCTGAACTGGGGCGCGGATGCGCGGACGACCGAGGGCTGGCTCGGTCGGGCCTCGCTCCGCCACCGCGTCACGGTCGCCCCCGCGGACGGCGAGCGGTACCTGTTCATGAATCTCGCGATGCCGCCGTTCGACGACATCCACGTGCGCCGGGCCGTGGACATCGCGGTCGACCGGCAGGCCGTCGCCGACGCGCTCCAGGGGGGTGGGCAGCCGGAACAGCACGTGTTCACCCATCTCGCGCTGGACGGCTACGAGGACAACCTGCTGGTGTCGTATGCGCCACCCGGAGTCACCCCCGATGGTGACCTGGCGGCTGCAGAGCGCGAGATGCGGGCATCCTCCGACGACGCGAACCACGACGGCCGCTGCGACGCGGCGGCCTGCTCGGGGATCCGGCTGCTCGTCCGTCGCGCGGATCCCCAGGCCACGGCCGCCGCTCGGCTCATCGCCGGCCAGCTCCGACCGCTCGGGATCGCGATCATCGTGACCCCGCTCGGTCAGACCGCGTTCAACGCCTCGTACGGCGATCCCTCGAGGCATGTCGAGCTCCGGATGGACAACTGGTTCAAGGACTTCCCGAGCGCGAGCACGTTCTTCCCCCTGCTGCTGTCCGGGGAGTCCATCGGGACCACGAACCAGGCCATGACCGGTGCCTCGCGGGCGGAGCTCCGGCGCGACGGCTACACGGTCTCCTCGGTCCCGAACGTCGACGCGAGGATCGCGGCATGCATCGGCATGGTGTTCCAGGCGCAGACCCGGTGCTGGGCGGCCCTCGACCAGTACCTGTCCGAGCAGGTCGTGCCGTGGGTCCCTTTGACGCAGCAGGTCGAAGGGTGGCTGACCTCGTCGCGGGTGCGGGGGTTCACCGTCGACGCCTCGGTGGGGATCCCCGTTCCAGCGCTCGACCGCATCGGCGTCGCGGGGCCGGCGCGCGCTGAGGCGAGCCCCTCCCCCCCGCCCCCGGCCCCGGCCATCCCGGACGGCACCTACCGCAGCACCATCTCGACGGAGGACATCACGCGGTTCGGCGGGCCTCACGACGACGTCGGGGATGCGGGGACCTACACGCTGGTCATGCGGGGAGGACGCTTTTTCTGGCACCAGCGGGGCGGGCAGATCTTCAACCCGTTGGCCGTGGGGACCTACTCGGGGTCGGGTCGTGCGGTCACCTTCACCATCGACGCACCCGCGAACTACGCCGCCACGCTGTCGCCCCTCACGTGGAGATCCGACGGCGACGGCCTCGCGTTCCACCTCGACCGTTGCACCGGGCCGGCCGCGCACGACCGCGGGTTCTGCGGGTACCAGAAGGCGCT
>DATBHM010000183.1:0-25687 GCA_036557505.1 Actinomycetota bacterium
GAACGCGGTCGTGAGGCCGAACACCAGCCCGGCCAGCGCCAGCCCGCCGAACAGGATGGCGTAGAGGCGGCGCCGGCCGATGCGGTTGGCGAACCGCCCGACCACGATCGAGGCGATCGCCGTGCCGGCGAGGACGGCGGCGAGCAGCAGGCCGACCTGCGTCCCCGACCACCCGCGCGCCTCGAGCGACGCACCAAGCAGCACCGAGGTCATCCCGTAGCCGAACGCCCGAACCGACTGCGCCGCGAGGATCCTGCGCCCGTCGGCCGACAGCCCGGCGCGCCCCCGCCGGTCGACGGCCTGACGTTCCACGTCCCCGCTCACCCACCCATTCTCACGTCCGGGCTCCGCTCGCCGGACCTCGGGACAGTCGTTTTCTTCAGGTTTCCCGCCCCGAAGGCCACGTACCGGACGGGTGGATGATCCTGGAGTGCGAACGGAATCGCCGGGCACGCTCGAGCGCGCCTATCGGGATCACGGCGCCCGCATCCAACGGGCGGTCGTGCTGTTCACCGGCAGCCGCCAGATCGCCGAGGATGCCGTCGCCGACGCCTTCGCGCTGGCGCTCGACCGGCCCGACGCGGTTCGCGATCCGGTGGCATGGGTGTGGAAGGTGGCGTTCCGGCTCGCCGCCCGAGAGCTCGAACGCGTCAAGCGGACCGGCGGCGAGGTGCCCGAGCTCGCGGTCCCTGAGAACCCGTCGCTCGTCGATCTCTCGAGGGCGCTCCGGCGTATCGCCCCGAAACAGCGGGCGGCCGTCGTGCTCCACCACTACGCCGGGTACTCGACGCGCGAGGTGGCGCGGATTCTCGGTTCGACCCAGGGCGCGGTGATGGTTCACCTGAGCGAAGGGCGCCGACGCCTGCGACGACTGTTGGAGGAGCGGGGATGAACGATCTGGATCAACGGTTCCGCGAAGCCGACGAACTCGAGGTCCGCGACATCTGGCCGCAGATCGAGGGCCGGCATCCGATGGCCGACCTCCATGACCGCCCTCGGCATCGGGTGCTGGCGCTGGTCACCGCTGTGCTCGTGGCCGGGGTGGGGATCGCGACAGCCGTTCGAGCTCTGCACGGTGCAACTCCGCACGTCCTGGGAATCGCACATACGACCGTCCCGGCGACCGCCTTCGATCTGGCCGGCGCGATCCGCACTGCTACGGGCCAGTGCGCCGACATCGAGGCGCCGTTCGGGATCCCTCCCGAGGGGGCCTCCGGATGGATCCAGTGCCATTTCGACGGCACGGTGCTGGATCTGCTCTCGTTCGACTCGAGCCGGAGCATGCCCTCGCACAGCACCGGCCTGCACGGGCGCGTCGAGATCATCGGCCCCCGGTGGTTCGCTGATGCCGACAACCTGAACGTGGCGAGGCAGATCCAGGGCGTCATCGGCGGCCGGATCTGGATCGCCCCCAGGTTCGTTCAGCCGAGCGTCGACCTCGACCCACAGTGCCCCCCCGGGTTGCACTGCCCGAGCCTGACCATGCCCACCGTGCGGTTCCGGCTCGGGTTCGCGAACCCGTTCGACCGCGCGGCGGTGATGACCTGCTTCGCGCGAGGGCTCGCCGACGGCAAGGTGACGTTCCACACCAGGAAGCTGCGCGGACCCCAACTCGCTGCGGGGGCGTCCGGAACCCTCGACGAGACGCTCCGGCTGTCACCTCCGGCGAACGTCATGAAGATCGTCGCGTGGTGCGACGCCCGGCCGGTCCACCAGCTCATCCCGTAGCCGGCGAGCGGAACGAGTTCGACGTCAGGCTCCGCGAATCAGATCGGTGGGGTGATCCGCGACAGGCTGTTCAGCCAGGGGGTCACCCAGCTCGCCCACAGCCCGCTCACCAGCAGGAGCCCGATGAGCACCATGATCGCGCCGGAGATGCCCGCGACCCAGTGGTAGTTCCGCTTGATGACGTTCAGCACGCGCACCAGCCGTTGCATGCCGAGCCCGATCAGCACGAACGGCAGCCCCAGCCCGATCGAGTACAGCAGCAGCAGCCCGCCGCCCCGGAACGCGCCACCCGACGTCGACGCGATCGCGAGGATCGCCCCCAGCACCGGCCCGATGCACGGCGTCCATCCCAGGGCGAACGCCATCCCCAGCGGCAACGCGCCGGCAGGCCCCGGCTTCACCTTGGACAGGAACGGCCTTCGTTCGGCGTAGAGCGACGCCGACCCGATCCGGAACGCGTACAGGATCATCGCGACGCCGAACAGGATCACGAACGCCCCCGCGATCCGCAGCAGCGCATCCGAGTGCAGCAACCGGTTCAGCCACCCGCCCGGCATCTGTCCAGCCACCACGCCGAACGCGGTGAACACGATCGCGAACCCCGCGACGAACATCAGCATCGGGAACAGACGCGCCCGCGGCTGCGTCCGGACCGCCGGCCGCTGCTGTACGGCCACAGGGACTCCGCCGTCGGACGTCGCCGGAGCCTCGGAAGCGGGCGTCGGAGCCGGAGCGGTCGCGCGCTCGCGTTGCTGTTCGAGCTCGTCGGTCCCCGAGACGAACGCGAGGTACCCCGGGACCAGCGGGAGGACGCAGGGCGAGGCGAACGACACCACTCCCGCCACGAAGGCGAGGACGGGCGCCCACCACTGGGAGAGGCCTCGTGTGACGTCGGCGATCATGGGTGTGAGGGCGCGGCGGCTCCGCGCGATCCTGCGCCAAGTCTACGAACCGATCCCCCGCTTGGTCGTTCGCCGATCTCCGCCGTCGAGGGACGGGCGCGCCGAGCACCGCCATACCTGCGCGGGTCGGCGACGAATGATCGGTGAGGGCACATGTTCGACGTCGGACCGGAGAAGCTCCTGATCATCCTGGCCGTGGCCCTGCTGGTGGTCGGCCCCAAGCGCATCCCGGAGATCGCCCGCTCGCTCGGCGCCTCGATGCGCTCGCTCCGCGATGGGCTGTCCGGATCCGATCACGATGAGCACGAGCCCCCCACCACGTCCGGAGCCACGCCCGGCGCCGCCGGCGACGACGACCCTCCGGCCGGCTGAGGGGATTCGCCTGGAGGAACCCGTGGCGAGTTGCGGTGAGGGCGCCATCCGTCGGATAGTTGTGCCGTACGCTTGTGAACGCCTTCACAAACTCGACCGAGGACGCGATGACCTGCGCCACCGTGCCTGTGGGCGGTAGGATGCGGCTGCCTGTGAACGCCGAGGAACGCACCAGATGAAGATGCCCCGTCGGCTCGTGCCGATCGTGGAGCGCTCCAACCGGTTCCTCAAGGACTGGGAGTGGACCTGGACCACCGCCGTGGTCTTCTCCGTCGCGCTCGCATTCGTCGCGATCATCTTCCTGGCGGTTGTCCCGTCGTTCTGGCTGTACTTCGCCGACCAGACGCTGCGATGGAAGACGTTCTGGCTGGTCAAGCTGAAGGAGGCCCTCGCGGCCGGCTGGATCACGGTGTGGTTCGGGATCTTCTTCCTGGCCGCGTACCTGCTCCAGAAGCAGCGTCAGAAGCTCCGAGGTGTGGGCGGCGAGACCCGCCCCTCGGGGGGCTACCGATGAGCACGAAAGCGAGCTGAGCCGGACACATGCCGTTCAACAAGACCGAGGTCGACATCCACACGGACTACGCCGTCCAGGCGGTCGACACCGCCTGGCTCTCCCAGGGCGTGAAGTCGCCCAAGCACCTGATGCTCGACCCCGAGCCGTGCATCCTGTGCCGGGCCTGCGAGGACGTCTGCCCCTGGAACTGCATCTACATGCTCGACCCGGGCATCGTCCAGGGCACCGAGAACGAGGCCGCCCGGTCCGAGGTGGACCAGGCGTTCGCGATCTTCGTGGTCGACGACAACGCCTGCACCCGGTGCTCCGTGTGCGTGGAACGGTGCCCGAGCGATTGCCTGTACTATGCGCGCCTGCCCGACGAACGCGCCGCCTCCGGCCCGCGCTCGATGGGCGCCGTTCCGATGTCGCAGCAGCAAGCGGAAGCGTAGCGAGGGACACCGGGGTGAAGCTCAAGCCACCGTCGCCGATGGAGTTGCTGGACAGGGTCCGCGACACCGAGGTGTGGAAGTCCGTCTTCCGGCCCGGCTCCATCTTCCGGAAGGGCTACAAGGACACCTCGCGGGATCGGTCCCTCGCGATGATGAACAACGTGCTGTTCCACCTGCACCCGGTGAAGGTGAAGCGGCACGGGCTGAAGCTGACCTACACGTTCTGCCTGGGCGGGATCTCGTTCTTCCTGTTCATCATCCTCACGATCACCGGGATCTTCCTGATGTTCTTCTACCGGCCGGCCGCCGACCTCGGCGGCGCGACCGCGTATGCGGACATGCAGCGGATCTCGACCACGGTGTTCTTCGGCGATCTGGTCCGCAACATCCACCGGTGGGGCGCCCACCTGATGGTGCTCTCCGTGACGCTGCACATGGGCCGGGTGTTCTACACGGGGGCCTACAAGCCGCCCCGCGAGTTCAACTGGGTGGTCGGCGTGCTGCTGCTGTTCCTCACGCTGGGCCTGTCGTTCACCGGCTACCTGCTGCCGTGGGACCAGCTGTCGATCTGGGCGGTGACCGTGGGGACGTCCCTCGGTGGCTACGTGCCCCTGATCGCGAAACAGACGCAGTTCCTGCTCCTGGGCGGCGTGAACGTCGGCCCGAACACCCTGTTGCGGTGGTACGTGCTGCACGTGCTGGCGCTGCCCTTCGTGCTGGTGATCTTCCTGGCGGTCCACTTCTGGCGGATCCGCAAGGACGGCGGAATCTCCGGACCCCTGTAAGCCGATGCCTCGAGACGAATCCGAGATCGACAAGGAAACCTTCGACCGGGTCCTCGCGGAGGAGCTCGGCAAGGGCACCAGCCAGCGCGTGGCGGAGGGCCGCGCGCGGTCCGCCGCGATCAAGGCGTTCCGCGCCGCGCACGGCGAACCGGGTCCCAAGCCGCCGAAGGCGCGTCCCGAGGGCGCCGTGCCGGCGGCGGGCGGGAACGGCGCCGGGGGCAACGGCGCCGGAGCCCCCGCTCCCGTCCCTGTGGGCGTCGGCGCCAGTGTCGGCGGCGGCACGCCGACGGGACCCGCTCCCACGCTCCTGGCGCCCGGCCCGACCGGCCGCGTCCCGGCCCCCAAGGCCGGACAGGCCGACAAGCACCGCCTGCTGGCGCTGGTGGCGCCCGAGGGCGTGCAGCGCGTGGAGCGCGAGCAGGGCGACCGCGTCAACACGTTCCCCCACCTGATGGTCCAGGAGTTCGTGGCGCTGCTCGTCGTGAGCGCCGGCCTGGTGATCTTCTCGATCTTCGTGAACGCCCCGCTGCGGGAGCTGGCCAACCCGAACCTCACGCCGAACCCGTCGAAGGCGCCCTGGTACTTCCTGGCCCTCCAGGAGCTGTTGCGGTACTTCCACCCGACGGTCGCCGGCGTGATGATCCCGACGTTCATCCTTGTCGGACTGGCGCTGGTCCCCTACGTCGACCGCAACCCGGCCACCAAGCCGGGCGACCGCAAGCTCGCCATCACGCTGTTCACCATGCTGTTCATGTTCGGGGCGGTCCTCACCATCATCGGGTGCTTCTTCCGGGGCCCCGGGTTCAACTGGGTGTGGCCGTGGAGCCAGGGATTGTTCTTCGAGCTATGACGGCACTCGTCGCTGCGCTCTCCGAGGGCCAGATCGCATTCATGGTGGCGATCATCGTCGGCGTGCTGTTCATCACGCTGCTGACGGTCTCGCTGTTCCGGACCCGGCGGGGGAGCTCGGGCACCGCCCTGTGGGAGGGACCGGAGGATGCCCCGAAGATGGTCAGCGCCGAGCGCGCCGGGGCGTCGAAGGCCGCCCCACTGTCGCGGCGCGACTTCTTCCGGCGCTCGCTGGTCACGTCGCTCCTCGTGTTCGGCGCGGAGTTCGGGGGCGCGTCGATCGCGTTCCTGTGGCCGAACCTCAAGGGCGGGTTCGGCTCGACGATCAACGCCGGCTCGGTGAACGACATCGAGCAGCAGATCCAGCAGACGAGCCAGCCCTTCTACTACGGCGCCGGCCGGTTCTACGTCGTGCCGTACAACGGCTCGGGCGCCGACGATGCCACCGGGGTCGACTACTACAGCGAGGGCTACCTGGTGAAGGGCGTGCCCTTGATGGCCCTGTACCAACGCTGCGTGCACCTGGGATGCCGGGTGCCGTACTGTCAGACGTCGCAGTGGTTCGAGTGCCCCTGCCACGGATCGAAATACAACAAGGCCGGGGAGTACGAGCTGGGGCCGGCGCCGACCGGGCTGCAACGGTTCCCCATCACGGTCGACGCGTCGAACAACCTGCTGGTGGACACGTCCACCCTCAACCCGGGCCCGCCGCGTGGCACGAACACCATCCACGAGCCGCCGCAGGGTCCCTTCTGCGTGGGCGTGTAGGCGATGCCGGCGATGGTGGCGATGAGCGGAGCCCAGCTGGTGGTGTTTTTGGCGGTGGCCCTGATCGTCCCGCTGGGGGCGTTCTTCATCGCGTGGCAGGCCAAAGGGCGGGGCAAGGCGAAGGGAGCTCCCGACATCCCGGCGGCCATGCAGCCCGGGCCCTCGGACGCGGATCTCGAGAAGCCGCGCCTGGAGAAGCTCCAGGGGTGGAGCGTGGCGTTCGTCGTGCTGTTCGCCGTGATGATCCCGCTCGTGTGGCTGAAGGAGCCCTCGAACAACAAGGCCCAGACGGAGGCGCTGCTCCAGGACTCGATCGCGAGGGGCGCACAAGCGGTCCAGCTGTACTCGGAGGACAACCAGTTCGGGGTCGGCTGCGTCCGGTGCCACGGGGACAACCCGGTGCTGGGTGGCGGGACGAACATCTACAACGGCGTGTTGGTCCACCCGCCGCCGCTCAACAACGTCTGCGGCGGCAAGAGCACGCCGATCCACTCGGCCATCCACAACCTCGACGACGTGAAGCAGACGATCATGCGGGGCCGGACCGGCACCGACATGCCGTCGTGGAGCGTGCGGTTCCAGGGCGCGCTGGACGACCAGCAGATCCAGGACATCCTCAATTACATCGTCTCCATCCAGCCGGACGGCGGCGTCAAGTTCAAGGACAACGTCTGCATCAACCCGAAGGCGCCCGGCTTCCTGCCCCCGTCGGAGCCGGCCCAGTGATCGGCCTGCTCGCCGACATCTCCTGCGGCCCCGGCCTCACCTGCAACTCGGTGGTCGGGTACCTCACGGTGCTCATGGGCATCATCCTGTTCGTCGGCAGCGTGTACCTGCTGCTGGCCGCGGTGTTCGGCCCCCGGATGGGCTACCTCGTCATGGCGGTGGCGCTGTTCGGCTGGATGATCATCCTGTCGTCGCTGTGGGCGTTCGGGTTCTGGTCCCAGGGCCTCAGCACGCCGACCAACCTCGGGCCACGGGGCACCGAGCCCCACTGGCAGGTGGTCGGCACCGGCGTGCAGGTGGCATCGGAGACCTACCCCGTGGTGGCGTCCTATCCGGGCGCGCCGTGGGAGGCCCCGACCGGCGCGGACGACCCGCGCGCGGCGTCGATCGGCACCGTGACGACCTCGATACAGACCGAGCTCTCCACGCAGGCCAACGCGGAGCTCGTGAAGCAGGGCCAGGCGCCCACCGTCCTGCCCGAGGACATCAACGTCACCAACGTGGAGTTCACGAGCGTGAACGGGACCTCGCTCGCGGCCGCCCAGGCCTTCTACACGGGCGGCGGGCCGAAGGTCACGGTGTTCCTGTACCACGACTCCGGGAACGTGCCCGTGTACAGCTACGCGTTCCTCGGGGCGTCGATCATCCTGTTCCTGGTCCACGTGCCGTTCCTCGACAAGGCCGAGCGCAAACGCAAGGCCGTGCTGACGGGGGGCAAGCCGCCGACCTTCACCGGACCGGCCTAGCGGGAGGGGGTGCGGAGCGTGCTGGGAACGACGCTGGTCGACTCGGGAAGCGTCCAGTTCATCATCTTCGGGATCATGATCATCATCGTGGCGGTGCTGCTGTTCATCACCATCGCGAAGTAACCCGCTCCGCCGCCTCCACGATCCGATCCACCTCGGCGTCCCCGTGCGCCGCCGACAGGAACCACCCCTCATAGCCGCTCGGCGGCAGCAGGACCCCCTCGGCCGCCATCCCGTGGAACAGCTCGGCATACCGGGCGTGGTCTGCCCGCCTCGCCGAGTCGTAATCGGTGACCTCCAGCCCGCCGAAGAAGACGCTGAACAGCGAGCGCTCCCGGTTGACCGTGCCCGCATCGCCGAGGGCCCCGGCCAGGCGCTCCGCGCACCGCTCCAGCCGCCCGTACGGCGGATCGCTCCCGATGAGGTCGAGCGCGGCGATGCCGGCCGCAACGGCGACCGGGTTCCCGCTGAGCGTCCCCGCCTGGTACACGGGGCCGGCCGGCGCCAGGTGGTCCATCACGTCCGCGCGGCCCCCGAACGCCGCGAGCGGGAACCCTCCGCCGACGACCTTCCCGAGGGTGGTCAGGTCCGGCGCGATGCCGAACGCCTGCTGGGCACCTCCGGGCCCGATCCGGAAGCCGGTGATGACCTCGTCGAAGATCAGCAACGATCCGGCGCGTTCGCACAGGTCGCGGAGGCCCTCGAGGAACCCCTCGGCCGGCGGGACCACGCCCATGTTCGCCGCGACCGGCTCGACGATCACGCAGGCGATCTCCTCGCTGCGGCGTTCGAACAGCTCGGTCACGGCCTCGAGGTCGTTGTAGGGCGCGACCAGCGTGTCGGCCGCCGCGGCCCTCGTGACACCCGGCGAGTCCGGCAGCCCGAACGTCGCCACCCCGCTCCCCGCCGTGGCCAGCAGGGCATCCGAGTGCCCGTGGTAGCAGCCGGCGAACTTCACGATCGCGTCGCGGCCGGTGAATCCCCTGGCCAGCCGAATCGCCGTCATGCACGCCTCGGTCCCCGAGGACACGAGCCGGACGCGTTCGACCGACGGCACCATCCCGACGATCCGCCCGGCGAGCTCCACCTCGGCCTCCGTGGGGGCGCCGAACGAGGTCCCACGCGCAGCGGCCCTCGTGGCGGCCTCCACGATCTCCGGCCGCGCGTGACCGAACAGCAGCGCCCCCCAGGACATCACGAGGTCGACGTAGCGCCGGCCGTCGGCGTCCACCACGTACGCACCTTCGCCGCGATCCACGAACACCGGGGTGCCACCGACGGATCGGTACGCGCGGACGGGCGAGTTCACGCCGCCGGGGATCAGGCCCTGCGCGCGGGCGAACAGCTCGGCGGACCGCGGCCCGCCGTCCCCCCCGGCCGTCACGCCGGCGGGAGGTCCAGGCCGAACAGGTCCGCCAGCGCCGCGGCCCGGGCGTCCTGGGGATCCCCGGCCTTCGCGCGCGTGACGGGCCCGTGGAGGAGCTTGGCGACGATGGCCCTCGTGGCGGCGTCCACGGCGTCGAGCTGCTCCGGGGTCAGGCCCGACAGCCTGGCGCGGAGACGTTCCACCTCGTGGGCTCGGACGCGCTCCCCCTGGTCGTAGATGCCCTGGATGACGGGCGCGAGGCGGACGGCCCGCCGCCAGACCCGGAAACCGGCGACCTCCTCCCTCACGATGGCCCGCACGCGATCGACCTCGGCCTCGGGGGCCTTGGCCACCACGTCGCGCAGGTCCTCGATGTTCGCGAGGGACACGCCCTCGACGCGGGCGGCCGCGGGCTCCACGTCCCGGGGCACTGCGAGGTCGAGTAGGAACAGCGGCCGGCCGGCCCGAACCCGCTGCGCCGCCGCCGCGTCCTCCCTCGTGATGACCGTGCCGGTCGCACCGGTGGCGCTCACGACCAGATCGGCCTCGCCCAGCGAGGCCCGCAGCCGGTCCATCGCCCGGGTCTCGCCCCCCACCGGGGCCGCCAGGCGCCGTCCCCGTTCCGCCCTGCGCGCCACCACGACCACCGGTCCGACCCTCCGCTCACGCAGCTCGGACACGGCCAGCTCGCTCATCTTCCCGGCCCCCACGACCAGTACCCGACGGCCCTCCAGCCCGCCCAGCGCATCGCCGGCGAGTGTGGCGCCGGCCTGGACGAACGCCGCCGGACTCGCCCCGATCGCGGTCTCCTCCCGGGCCCGCCTCCCCGACCGGACCGCCCGGCGGAACAGCTGCGCCAGCGTCGGACTCGTGGCGTCCTCGGCGTGTGCCGCCCGGAACGCCTGGCGCACCTGGGACAGGATCTGCGGCTCTCCCAGGACCATCGAGTCCAGTCCCGCGGCCACGCTGAACAGGTGCTCTGCCGCCTCGTCCTCGTAGTGGGAGTAGAGCGGCTCGCCGAACTCCTCGGCCGGCACCTCGCGCGAGTCCGATAGGAACCCCTTCAGCGCCTGGAACCCCGCGTGGTACGCGTCGACCTCCGCGTACACCTCGACGCGGTTGCACGTCGACAGCACCACGGCGCCCCGGACCGCATCGTCCGCGGTCAGGTGGTGGTAGGCCTTGGGAAGGTCCTCGGGGCCGAACGACAGCCGTTCGAGCAGCTCGATCGGTGCGCGGCGGTGCGAGACGCCGAGGGCCAGGACCGGCACGGCCTCAGCTCCCCGCCCGGGCCAGGCCGAGGCGATCGTCGGCCCCGTTCGCCGCGACCTCCGCAGCGGGCGCCCGGCGGCCCCGTCGAACCTCCGACAGGATCGCCTTTCGCTGCTCGTAGAAGGCCAGGATCTGCAGCTCGATCGACAGGTCGACCTTCCGCAGCGACACGCCGGCCGGCACGGTGATGATGGCCGGGGCGAAGTTCAGGATCGAACGGATCCCCGCCGCGACCATCCGGTCGGCCACCTCCTGGGCGGCGGCGGCCGGCGTGCACACCACGCCGATCGCGATGTCGTGCTCCCCGACGATCGCGGGGAGCTCGTCGATGTGCATGACCGGCAGCCCGCCGACACGCTCCCCCACCTTCGCCGGGTCGGCGTCGACCAGGGCGACGGCCTGGAACCCCCGCTCGGAGAACCCCCGGTAGTTGGCCAGCGCGTGGCCGAGGTTGCCGATGCCGGCGATGACGACCGGCCAGTGCTGGGTGAGACCCAGCTCGCGCCGCACCTGGTGGATCAGGTATGCGACGTCGTAGCCGACGCCGCGGGTGCCGTATGAACCCAGGTGGGAGAGGTCCTTGCGGACCTTCGCGGAGTTCACACCGGCCGCCTCGGCGAGTGTCTCGGACGAGACCGTGATCGTGCCGGATTCGGCCATCTCGAGCAGGACGCGCAGGTACACGGGCAGGCGTCCCACGGTCGCCTCGGGGATCGGGCGCTCTCTCACGCGGGACCGCGTCGCTCAGGGGGCATCGCGGACCATGCTAGCGCGATTGTGAAACGGAGCGGGCCGGGTCAGCTCCGTCCCCCCACCAGGTACCGGAAGCGCACCGGGTCGACGAACGTCTCGAACTCCTCGACGCCGTCGATCTCCACCACGGGCACCCGAAGTCCGTGCGCGTCCTCGAGAGCGTCGTCGCCGTCGATCGACACCTCGTCGAAGTCGAACGGCGTCCGTTCCCGCTCTGCGAGCACGATCGCCCGGGCCTTGTCGCACAGGCCGCACGTCCTGCGCGAGAACATGAGGACCTGGGGCACGGCTCGATCCGAGGACATCGGGCGATCGTACCGTGCCGCCCGGGCCTCCCCATTGGACAATGTGTCCCGTGGGAGAACGGGAGGAGCTCGACCGCCTCGACCTCGCGCTGCACGACCGGCTCCTGGCCGGCGATCCGCTGGCGTTCGAGGAGCTCTACAAGCGGTACGCCCCCGGCGCCTACGGCCTCGCGCTGCGCGTGACCGGCCACGAGCTCCTGGCCCAGGAGGTGGCCCACGACGCCTTCCTGGCCCTGTGGCGGGCCCCGGAGGCGTTCGACCCCTCGCGGGGGCCGTTCCGGTCGTTCTTCCTCTCGTTGGTCCATCACCGGGCCGTCGACACCGTCCGGCGCGAACAGCGGCTGCGCACGCGAACCGACCGCGCAGCGAACCTCGAGCCCTTCGCTGGCGAAGACATAGCGGAAGACGTGGTCGAGGAAGCCTGGATCGCCCATCGCCGAACGGAGGTCCGTAAGGCCCTCACCGAGCTGCCGGAAGAGCAGCGTCGGGTGGTGGAGATGGCCTACTTCGGGGGCATGACGCAGGCCGCCATCGCCGACGAGCTGCACATCCCGCTCGGCACGGTGAAGACCCGGACCCTCGCGGCGATGCAGAAGCTGCGGCGATTCCTGGAGACGAACGACAGATGAACGAGCACGAGCCCGACAGCCCCCGGCCGGGGGGCGCATGGTGGGAGCGCGACGAGCCCGCCCTCGATGCGCTGCGGTCGAACGGCCAGTTCGACCACCAGCGGATCGACGAGCTCCTGGCGGCCCACGCCCTGCACGCGCTCGACGGCGACGACCTGCGCCTCGCCGAGCTCGTGCTGACCGAACACCTCCCGACCTGCGATCGGTGCCGGGAGACCGCCGACGGGTTCCGCGCGATCACCGCCGACCTGGCGCTGGGGTCAAGGCCGCACGCCCCCCCGGAGATGCTCCTCCCCCGCCTGCGGATGCAGACCTTGGCCGTGCCGGTCGACGCCCCGACCCCCTCACACCGGACCCGGTCCCGGCGGGCGGTGGGCTCGTGGCTCTCCGCGGCTGCGGCCCTGGTGCTCATCGGCCTCGTGCTGTGGAACGCGTTCCTCCACGTCCGTCTGGGGCAGCTCTCCGGGCGGCAGCAGGACATCGCCCGGGTGACCAACCTCATCTCCCAGCCCGACGCCAAGCGGGTCAGGCTCGACAGCATCCACACCCGTACCCACGTGCTGTTCGGGTACCGGGAGGCGGAGGTCGCGCTGTTCGGCTCCGACGTCGAGCCCCCCGCGAAGGGCGACGTCTACCGCCTGTGGCTCGGCCGCGACAACGGCCACTTCGACCACGTCGCCGACTTCGTCCCGAACGAGGGCGTGGTGGCGCTGGTGTTCGGGTTCGACGCGCACGAGTACGACCGGATCCTCATCACCCAGGAGCCCGCGGGGAGCCCGACGATCCGCCCGACCGGCGACCAGAAGTGGTCGGCGCTCCTCCGCCCGACGCCGCCGGGCGGAACGGGCCGGCAGTCCGACTGAAAACGTCCCCAGAGCCGGGCATTTTCATCGGTTCGGCGCCCGTCGCCACCCGTCCACGCCTCAAGTTCACGCCGCCGGACGTCGATTTTTCGGTGCATGCCGACCGTGCTGATCGTCGATGACGAGCCCGACGTTCAGATGTTCCTCCGGGTGGCCCTGGAGACCGCCGGATTCGTCACCATCTCCGCCGCGAACGGCCGGGAGGCGATCGACGCGATCGCGGCCAGGGAGCCGGACGTGGTCCTGCTCGACATCATGATGCCCGTCCTGGACGGGTGGGCCGCCCTCGAGGAGCTCCACCGGGAGGGCGTCCGCCCGCCGGTCATCGTGATGACGGCCAAGGTCGACGGGGACACGCGGGAGCGTGCCCGCGAGCTGGGGGTCGACGACTTCGTCTCCAAGCCCTTCGCACCAGGCGAGATGCTCGAGCGCGTGGAGGACGTGCTGCGCCACGCCCGGAATCCCCTGGCCATCAGGTTGGTGCCGCCCGACCACTCGACGCAGGCCGTTCCGGTCTTCTCGATGTGACCCGGCGGGTGCCGCTCAGATCCCCCCCGCGCCCTTGATCGCCAGGTAGGCGCCGACCCCCACGATCACGAATGCGGTGACGATCGGCAGGGCCCACACGACCCGTCCCGACAGCCGCCGGGCCACCGCCGTCCGGGCGCGCAGCGCCACGGCGCCCACGCCGACGAGCGCGGCCGCCATCCCCACGCTGAACGAGAGGATGAGGGCCAGGCCGAACCCGACCCGGTGCGCCGAGAACGTGGCCAGCAGCACGACGATCGCCGTGGGCGAGGGCAGGATGCCGCCGGCCACGGCGAGGCCCGCCATGCCCCGGCGGGAGAGCGGCCGGTCCAGCTCCGGGCGGTCGCCCCCGGCCTGGTGGCCGTGGACGTGGGCGTCGTGGCCGTGGACGTGGGCGTGATCGTGCCCGTCGTGGCCGTGATCGTGCCCGTCGTGCCCGCCGGAGTGATCGAGGGTCCCCCCGGGCATGACGACCCCGTCCGGCGCCGTGGGTGCGAACGCCACCCCGGTCGCGGCGCCCACGCCTGCCATGGCGGGCACGCGCGCATCGACGGGGACGGCCTCGGGCGCGTGGACGTGCCCATCGCCGTGATGATGGTGATGGCCGCCGCCCCCCCGCCTCGCGTCGCGGATGCGGATCGCCGCCAGGCCGGCTCCCATCCCGATCACCAGCAGCCCGGTCGCCAGCGTGACCCACGGGTAGATGTGATCGGGCGCGATGACCTGCAACCCCAGGATCGCGAGCCCGAGCGCCAGCACCGACGCCGAGTGCATGAACGCCACGGCGACGCCAACCTGGGTGGCCTGGCGCAGCCGGCCCCCCTGCCCCACGAGGTACGCGGCGATGAGGGTCTTCCCGTGGCCCGGCAGGAGCGCATGGGCCGCGCCGAAGGCCGCCGCCAGCACCAACGCGAGGAGCAGCGCCGGGACCGACAGCCCGGTCCAGGTGGCCAGCCGGGCGAATGCGCCACCCGTGATGCCCGGGCGGAGGCCGCCCCTCGGCCCATCCGGCAGGACCGGCGCCGCCCCGCTCGTCCCCGGCCGGAACGACACCTGCGCGCCCGTCACGTGCAGCGGGCTCGCCAGGAGGTTCTTGGGGTAGTGGAGCAGGGCGTCGCTGATGGTCGTCGTGGGAACGTCCGAGTGCGAGAGCACGGCCCCGCCGGCCCCCACCGCGGTGACCTCGTGCCACCCGATGTGGTCGGCGTACGTGGCGTCCGTCAAGGTCAGCGTCCCGGTCCGGCCGATCGGACCCGCGTACACGACCTCCATCCTCAGGATGTGCAGCCCGGCCTGCCCCGGCCGGAGGATGGCCGTGGCCGACCTGACCGAGAGCGCGACCGGCCGTCCGCCCCGGGCGACGTGCAGCGAGGGCAGCAGCTGGTGGGACTTCGTGTGGGCGAACGCGGCGAGCTCGGCGCGGCTCGCCGTTCCGTCGCCGTCCGTGTCGAGGCTCCGGCCGAGCTCGAAGGTCGGGATCTCCGCCATGTCGAGCACGTAGTTCACGCGAACCTCGCCGGGCACGACGACGATCCCGTCGTACGTGTTGATCGTGAAGTTCCCGAGCGGATGCGCGGATGCGCCGCCCGCGGTGACGACCGGCAGTGCGAGCCCCAGCACCGTGAGCGCCAGCAGCCGCCGGAACGCCCTCACGCGTCCTCCCGCTGCAACGCATCGAGCGTCCGGCGCGCGGTGTCGGCGTAGAGGATCGAGAAGTGCGGGTTGTACTCGAGCGCCAGGCCGAGGTCGCGGATCGCGGCCGCCGTGTGCCCGGTGGCGCGTTCGATCATCCCGGCGTGGAACTTCAGCAGCGCGTTGCGGTAGCCGAGCTGGTTCGCGAAGCGCGCGTACCGCAGCGCCTCCGCCGCCCGGCCGTCCCTGTACAGCGACCACCCCAGCGCGTCGGCCACGAGGATGCTGTGGCGCCGGTGCCATTCCTCGGTGGCCTCGCGCACCGCGCGGGCCGGGTTCCCGTGATCGGCGTCGAACAGCGCCAGCTCGAGATCGACGTCGACGCCCGCGGCGGCGAACAGGCGCTCCTCCACCCGGACGGTGGCGTACTGGGCGGCCGCGTCCCTCGGCCGGCCGGCGACGGTGTCCAGGTCGCCCAGCGCGATCACGTACTCAGGCAGCGGATATGCCCCCACGATGTCCGAGAACTGCTCGATGGCGCCGGCCACGTCACCCCCGGCCCACGCCACCCGGGCCAGGCCGGCCCGCGGGGGCATGTACTCGGGGGCGTCCACGGTGGCCTCCGTGTAGAAGAACTTCGCGCGGGCCGGGTCCCCGCTGTTGAACGCCAGGTCGCCCAGCTGCGACGCCGCGAACGCCCGGTCCTCCGGGTTCCCGGCGGCGTCGAGCGCGAGCTGCATGTCATCGCGGGCCGAGGCGAGGTCGCCCTGCAGCTCGCGGGCGTAGGACGCGCGGGCGTAGGACGCGAGGTCCGGCTTGACGTCGACCATGTGCTGGAACGTCGCGAACGCGTCGTCGTACCGGCCGAGCTCGACCTGGGCGTCGCCGATGACGCCGTAGACGTTGCCGTTGTACGGGTTGATCTCGCGGGCCTGCTCCCCCCACGACAGCGCGCCGGTGAAGTCGTGGCGCGCCGCCGCCAGCGCACCCATCCCGGTGTCGGCGACGAAGTTGTTCGACGGCTCGATCTGCAGCGACCGCCGCAGCGCGCCCTCGGCCTTGGGGTAGTAGCTCGGGTCGGCCGTCACCCGGGCCTCCTGCACGTACGCCAGTCCGAGCGTCGCCCACGAGTCGGCGTCCTGAGGAATCTGCTGCAGACGGGCCTGCAGGCTGGCGATGGCCTGCTGGAGCGAACCCGACAGCACCACCGGGTGGTCCTCGAGCGACCCTGCGGGATCGGTCCCCAGGACGGTCGTCCGGTCCACGTCGGCGCCCCGGTGGAAGGGCCCGAGGCCCCCGACCACCAGCAGGGCCACCGCGAGGACGGCGACGCCGATCGCCGTCGCCGACCTCCGGATGCCCCGGCGGCGCCGGGGCTCCGGGGACACGGGCGCGGAGGGGCCCGCGCCGCTGCGGGCCTTGGAACCGGCCCGGACCCCTCCGATCGCGCCCATGTTCGTTTCCCCCTTCCGTCCTACGAGTGCGGGGTGGGGTCCGACCCGCTGTGCGGGTACGCGATGTACGGGAAGTCGCTCTGGAACGGGAGGTCGTTGGCGTCCACCCCGTCACCGAGCGTGTCCACGATCGACGGGTGGCCGGGAAGGAGCACGCCCTCGGTCACCCGCAGCGCCACGTCGATGATGTCGTCCGACAGACGGCGCCCGTTCGGGAACCCCTGGTTGTCCCCGCCGATGACGCCGAGCGTGCTGCAGCTCGACGTGCAGAGCGGGGTGTCGATGTTCAGCCGCAGCATCTCCGACGGCGTGCCCCCCGGAGGCTCGTTCAGGCCCGAGAGCCCGGTGAGGAACACCGAGATCAGGTCGGAACGCTGGACGCCGGGAGTCCCGGGATCCGAGTCCGGCACCGGCAGCCCGTAGATGTTGTGCAGCACGTGCGGCAGAATCGGGTTCTGGACCGCCGGCAGGAACTGCGCGTCGTCCTTGGGCTTCGACGCGTTGAAGTAGTCCTTCTTGCCGACCGGGACGACGACCTCGTTCACGAGCGGCATGCCCAGGCGCGAGACCTGGACGAACTTCCCGCTCCGGGTCACCTGGCCCTGGTCGTTCTCCACCCGGACCGACCGGCGCTGCGCCGTCGTCCAGATGCCGATGACCGACGACGTGCCCCGGAGGGAGGCCCTCGGGACCTGCAGCACGAGCGAGTTCACGTTGAACCCGTTGAGCGTGTCCTGGCCCACCTCGGACAGGTTCGCCCCGTAGGCGAGGTCGAACACGCGGAGGTCGAGGAAGAACGGGTCGTCGGCCTGCCCCGCCCACACCTTCGACGCGTTCTGGAACCCGAAGGTGGTGATGGCCGAGTCGGCGAGCGCGTCGTAGTCCGGCATCGACGCGTCACCCACGTCGGACGGCGCCGAGATCGCGTCGTGGACCACGGTCTTGTCGACGACGTGCCCGCCGGAACGCGTGATCCGGTCCAGGTCGTAGGTCTGGTAGAAGTTCAGCGTCGTGTCGGAGAGCGAGTTCACGACGCCCGTGTTGTAGAGGAACGTCTTCTTGCTCCGGTAGTGGTTGGTGAACGTCCACCGGTACGTGAGGTCCGGCCTGGCGTCCCCGTTGTTGTCGATGTTGATGTCGTAGTGGACCCCGTCGGCCCAGGGGTAGAAGTTCGGCCCCCCGGCGGGTTCCTCGAACGGGATCCAGTTGCTGACGAACGTGATGGTGCTCGGCTGGTCAGGACTCCGGAACGCGTAGAGGTCCGTTCCGTCGACCTGCGGATCCGCCGCCACCAACGGCGCCTCGCGGTGGCTGGACGCCACGCCGGCGACCGGTCCGAGGCCCGCGAACAGGCCTCCCCCGAGCGCCATAGTGGCTCCGACCGCGATCGCCGCCCTGCGGTATCGCTTGTTCACAGGTGACTCCTTCGTCCATCCGGTGACTGTCGCCGCCGGGATCCAGGCGGCCGGTACCCACGTCCGGTCGCAGGGTGTTGGCATCACCTCCCCACATGTCGCGGTCTCGATCTCTCGTCGATCCCGACGGCACGCATGGTTCGCGGCGGCGCCGCGGTCGGATCAGCCGGAGACGAGAAAAGGCCTACGCGGCCGGCTCGGGCGACGGGCTGGTGGTGGCGACCGGGGGCCGCGACGCGCGGACGAAGCCCCAGAACATCACCGCGATGCCGAGCGCCAGGCAGATGGAGAACACCGGCACGACGTCGAGCCCGGCCCCCACCCCGCTCCCGACGGCGACGATCGTGGCGCCGATCGCGATGCCGAGCGTGCCGAGGAACCGGTCGCGCAGCCCGGGCCGGCCCCGCATGCGGATCGCCGACCAGATCGCCCCGGCGACGAGGATGACGTAGGCGGTGTAGGAGAAGTACTGGGCCAGCCGGTAGGCGGTCCCCTGGGAGACCCGGACGCAGGGGCCGGGGGGCGGGCACGATCGCGTGGTCACCGTGGCGACGAAGACGTCCTTGCCGAGCGGCAGGTCGTGCAGGCGGAGCGCCAGCGGGTTCACCTCGGCGGTCCGAACGACGTTGAACGCGAACGCCGTGACGAACAGCATCACCAGCAGCACCGCGGTTCCCACCCACGGCCGCCGGAACAGCAGCAGCACCTCACCGGCCGCCAGGAACGGCACGTTCAGGATGGCGCCGAACAGCCAGTACACGCGGTACTCGGCCGGCGTCCACCCGTTCAGGATGCCGAGGAACGCCGCGAACGACGCCGCCGCGAACATCGCCAGCGCGATGGTCCAGCAGGCCAGGTAGGGGCGCCGCCGCCGGACGAGCTCCCTCGCCACCAGCGCCGCGAACACCACCGCGACGATCGCCGCCGCGAGCGGGAAGACCCACATCTCGCTACGACGGGGCCTCGCCGCCGCCCAGGACCTCCTCGCCGCGGAGCGCGCGGCGGAGGACCTTGCCGGTCGGGTGGCGGGGCAGTTCGTCGACGATATCGATCTCGCGGGGGACCTTGAAGCGCGCCAGGTACCGCCCGACGCCCTCGATCAACGACCGCGCCGTGGCGTCCGCGTCCTGTTGCAGCACGACCAGCGCCTTCACCGCCTCGCCCGTTCGCCGATCGGGCACCCCGAGGGCGACGGCGTCGGCGACGCCGGGAAGCCGGACGAGCGCGTCCTCGACCTCCTTCGGGAAGACGTTGAACCCGCTCACGATGATGAGATCCTTCGTCCGGTCGACCAGGTAGAGATAGCCGTCCTCGTCGGCGTACGCGACGTCCCCGGTGCGCAACCACCCGTCTCCGGTCAGCACCTCGGCGGTGGCGTCGGGCTTCCCCCAGTACCCACGGAAGACGGCCGGCCCGCGAACGGCGATCTCCCCCGGGTCGCCCTCCTCGACGTCTTCGAGCTCCGCGACGTGCTCCTCGACCAGCCGGACCTCGAGCCCGGGGATCGGCAGTCCGATCGAGCCCCCCCGGGCCCGATCCCCCGCGGCGTTCGACGTCACGGCCGGCCCGGCCTCGGTCAGCCCGTAGGAGTCCCAGATCGTGACGTTGAACCGGTCCTTGAATCGCTGGAACGTCTCCGGCAGCAGGGGCGCCGCGCCCGACACCGCGGTCCGGACGGTGGCGAACGCCTTCTTCCGGCCCTGGGGCTGCTCCAGCCAGGCCACGTACATCGGCGGGGCCCCCGGCAGGAGCGTGACACCCTGTTGCTCGACGATGTCCAGGGTCTCCTTGGGGTCGAACCGTTCCGCCAGCACGGCGGTGCCGCCCTCCCGGATGGTCATGCCGAGGATCACGTTCAGCGCGTAGATGTGGAACACGGGCAGCACCAGCAGCACGACGTCGTCCGCGACGATCCGCATGGACGGGACCTGCTCCATCTGGTCCATGTTCGCCATGAGGTTGTCGTGGCCGAGCATGGCCCCCTTGGGATCGGCCGTCGTGCCGGACGTGTACTGGATGAGGGCGAGGCCGTCCGGGGGGTCGGTGTCCTCGGCGACCGGCTGCTCGGCGCCCATGGCGGCCTCGAAGGAGACGGTTCCGCTGGGGACGGGCGGTCCGGCCACCACGAACACGGTCCCGAGGCCCTCGAGGTGGTCGCGGACGTCGAGGATGTTCGGCAGGTGCTGCATCTGGGTCACGATCGCCTTGGCGCCGGCATCCGCAAGGATGTAGCGGAGCTCCTCGCTGGTCAGCATCACGTTGAGCGGCACCGCCACCGCACCGGCCCGCCACGCGCCGTACAGCGCGGAGACGAACTCCGGAACGTTGCCGACGACCAGCGCGACGCGGTCGCCCGGCTCGACGCCGGCGGCCACGAATGCGGCCGCTGCCCGCCCGGCCGCGTCGTCCAGCCCCGCATAGGTGATCACCTTGCCGTGGAAGACGATCGCGGGCGCGTCGGGTCGGCGGGCGGCCTGCTCGGCCAGCAGGGTCGAGACGTTCATGCTCGGCGCGAGTCTCTCACGCGCGCTCGCCCGGCCGGCCCAGATCGAGGTGGTGGACGAACTCGCCGGGCGCCGGCGTGCGGCCCGCCCACTCGGCGTGCGTGGTGCCGACCGAGGACAGGCTGGCGATCTCCTCGAAGCCGCCCTGGTGTCGTTCGAACAGGACGAGCCGGCTGGAGGCGACCTCGCTGTTGTGGCACCATCGGGGCGTACCGTCGGGGTCGAGGTAGCGGGCCTGGACCATCAGCGCGGGGTCGGCCGCGACGCGGCCCGTCAGCCGGAACCGCTTGTCGCCGAGGTCGAGCCGCCACGCCCCGAGCGTGGTCTGGCGCTTGCCCGACACCTTCACCAACCGGATCCACCGGCCGTTCAACCGGAGCGAGACGAACGTCGTGAAGGGCGTGATCAGCCGGCCACGCCTGCTCTGCGCCGTGAGCGCCGACAGCACGACGTCGTCCCCGCCCTCGAACGACGTGCAGTGGGCCCAGGCCCATCGATCGGCGTGCTTCGTGCCGTACAGGTGGCCCTGCTGACCCGGCATCTCCTCCACCATGACCGCCTCACCGTCCACGGTGACGGTGCCGGTGAACCGGGCGGCCGGATTGGGCGAGAACGGCTTCGTGGGCGCCAGGCGGCCCCGGGAGAAGGCGTCGGGCAGGAGGTTCAGGGTCTCGTCGCCGGTCGGCCACGTGAGATCCCATTCCGCCGTGTGGTCGGGTCCCTCCAGGCGGCCCCGGGCGCGCCCGGAGACGAACTCGGCGTCGCCGATCCGGACCTCGAACGGGTCCGGACGATCCTGGACCGCGCCCATCGGCCAGGCCCGGTTCATCGCGAGGATGCGTTCCGGACGGTCGCGGTCGAACCGGGCGAACCACACCCGGCCCTCAGGAGGCGCCCCGGTGGGCGCGTGCAGCGTGGATCGGATCCAGTAGGCGGTGTGCCCGTCCGACAGCGTCAGGAACCAGACCTCGTAGTACCCCGGCGTGCCGTCCCACGCGGGCTCGTTGTCGCGCTCGATGGCGACTTCCTCCCTCGTTCGAGCCCCACCCGACTCGCCGGTGAGGATAGCCGACGCCGCCGAGCGGTCACCGAATCTTCACGTCCGGGCCCCCCGGCCCGCCCGGGGGCCGCCGATAGAATTGGCCGACATGCACCCCACGTCCGGTTTCGGAGGATCCCGCCGATGAACGGCGGGCCACGACTGCAGCTGTCGACGGCCCCGTTCTACCGGATGGGGCTGCGCGAGGCCATGCGGATCGTGGCCGCTGCCGGCTACCGATCGGTCGAGGTCATGGTCACCAACGACCCCGCCACGCAGGACGCCAGGCTGATGCTCGAGGCCGCCCAGGCCAACGACCTGGCCATCGAGGCGATCCACGCGCCGTTCCTGCTCATCACCCGGCGCGTCTGGGGGACGGACCCCCTGGGCAAGATCTACCGGTCGGCGCAGCTCGCGGAGGAGGTGGGTGCCGGACTGGTCGTCGTGCACCCGCCCTACCGGTGGCAGGTCCGGTACCGGCGGTGGGTCACCGAGCAGCTGGCCGAGTTCTCCGCGCGAACCGGCGTCACCGTGGCCGTCGAGAACATGTTCCCGGTCAAGCTGCCAGGCGAGCGGGGGATGTCGTTCCACTCGGCCCAGGAGTTCGAGGAGCTCGACCGGAACCCGTACATGGTGCTCGACACCTCGCACGCGGCGGTCGCCGGCATCGACGTCGTCGACGTGTACCGGCGGTACCGGGACAAGCTCGTGCACGTCCACCTGTCGAACAACGCGGGCAAGGGCTGGGACTCCCACCTGCCCGTGTACGCGGAGAACGGCGTGCTCGACGTCGGCGGGTTCCTCGACACGGTGGCCGGGGATGGGTTCGCCGGGTCGATCGCCCTGGAGCTCGACCTCCGGCCGTGGATCAAGGACGAGGACGCGCTGACCGAGGTCCTCGTGCGGAATCGCGAGTTCAGCGAGGCCGCGCTCGGCCTGCAGATCGCGCGTCGCTAGCCTCGCGCTCGGTTGACGCCCGCGGTCCCCCGGGCAAGCATCCTGTCCGGCATGAGCGACGGCCCGTTCCCGACCGAGTCCGCGTACCGCCCGTGCCCCGCGTGCGGCGAGCCCATCCGCCGCGAGGCCGTGATCTGCCGGTTCTGCCACTACGACCTCAGGACCAACACGATGCCCGCCCCCTCGCCGTACGGGTACCCGTCGACGCCTCCGAGGACCAACCCGCTCGCCGTCGCGTCGCTCGTGCTCGGGATCGTCAACATGCTGGTGGGCTCGATCCTGGCGCTGGTGTTCGGCTATCGAGCCATGCGCGAGATCGACGAGTCGCACGGGACACAGACCGGGCGTGGCCTGGCGGTGGCCGGGGTGGTGCTCGGCTGGGTGGGCCTCGCGATGGGGCTGGTCTGGCTGGCCGTGTTCCTCACCGTGCTCATCCCGCACTGGCACGACCTCCGGTTCGGGCAGTGACGACCTGCTGCTAGCCTCGGGCTGGTGCGAAAGGGAACCCTCATCGCGGTGATCGTGCTGTTCCTGCTGCTCATCGGGGCGGCGATCTACCAGTTCTCACTGGGGAACAAGGACGTCCCACGCTACTGCGGCCCGAGCAGGGCCGGCGCCCAGCCGACGCCGGGGGCCTGCGGCACACCGAGCGCGACGCCGTAGGCGCCCGCCGCCTGGTCACGTCCTCAGCTTGATCTCGAACACGTTGCCCTCGGGATCGCGGAAGTAGCACCACCGGCCCGAGGCCTCGCCGCCGCCCTCGACGTCGCCGATCTGTTGGGCTCCCGCGTCGATCATTCGACGACGCGCGGTCTCCATGTCTCCCACCGAGAACCCCACCTGATAGCGCACCCGGTCGTACTGCGGACTCCGGTCGCGTTGGACGAGTTCGAGCAGCCCGTCACCGAGCTTGAACTGCACCCAGCCGTCGCCGGCATCGGACTCGCGCATCCTGAGCACTCCGCCGTAGAACGAACGCTGCGCGGCCAGGTCCTCGCAGACGATGCCGATCCACGCCGGCCATCCGATGTCGTTCGAGGTCATGACACCTCCGATCTGCGGCGTCGATCCAATCACCTTTGCCGAGGGAAGCGCCCCTCCGGCGGGCCGCGAGCTCGTCCTCTCTAGACTGAGGCCGTGATCGGGATCCGGGTCGACGACGAGGTGTTCCTCCGGCTGCACGAAGAGCGGCACGCCGACGAGCTGTTCAGGCTGACCGACGCGAACCGTGACCACCTGCGGCCCTGGATGCCATGGGTTGACCTCACGGTGACCGTCGAGGACGTGCGGACCTACCTCCGAACCGTCGTGCGGAAGTTCGAGGAGGGCCGAGAGTACGGATTCACGATCGTCGCCGCCGGCGAGGCCGTCGGGAGCATCAGCCTCGGGCTGGCCGATGACGCGAGCGAGGCCGAGGTGGGCTACTGGCTCGCGGCGGACGCGCAGGGCCACGGCGTCATGACCCGTGCGACCGAGGCCCTCACTCGATTCGCCTTCGAGGAGCTCGGCAGGAACCGCGTGGTCATCATGTGTGCCGTCGACAACGAGCGGAGCCGGGCCATTCCCGAGCGGCTGGGCTTCACGCTCGAGGGAACGCTTCGCCTGAGGGACGCCACGCCCGGCCGGGAGCCAAGGGACCAGGTCGTCTACGGCATCCTCCGATCCGAGTGGGACGAGCGAGGCTGAGGCTGGACGAGAGGAACGCGGACCGCCGCCAGGAAGACAGCCGTGAGCCTGGCCCGCGTCGCCGCCCGGCGGCGGCTGGGACCCGTCAGACGATGCCCAACTTCCGCCCTGGGCGCCTTGCCTCCGCGTCGACAGTCTCGGATGGCAGGCTGCGCCGACGTCGCGTCGTGGCGACATCGAGATCCTGCCCGGTCAGCCCCTCAACCCGTGCGGCGCGGACGTCCTCGATCTCGCCGCGATCCTCGGCCGGGGCCAGGGATGCTACGGTGGACGATGCTCGATGAGCACGGCGCACTTCGACGCTACGTTCGACGCCTTCCTCCCCCCGTCCTGGACGTCGTCAGGGAGACAGCGTTTCGCGCGGCGATACGTCCGAGCGATGTCTTCCTGGTCGGACACCCAAAGTCAGGGAACACATGGCTCGCGTACATGCTCGCTATCGCCCTGCGAGGGGGGGATAGGGAAGGCCGGGTCACCATGGCGAATCTCAAGACGGTCATACCGTGGATACACGGGGACCACCCCACCGAGGTCTTGAAGAGCAAGTCTCTCCCCAATCCAAGGATCTTTCGTCAACACGCCCCAACATATCCTGATCTTTATCCCAACACCATCTACGTGGTCCGAGATCCTCGTTCCGTTCTCGTTTCCTTGTATCACCATTATCTCGTCCGATCCGAGGATCAGCGTATGACCTTGGGGGCCTTCGTCGACAAGTACATGACCGATGATGTCGATGCGTTTGACTGGAGGCCAGTTCGTTGGGACAAGCAGGTATCCGAATGGCTGGAACGGGCGTCCCGAGCGTCCGTCTTCATGCTCTCTTACGAAGCGCTCCATCAGGACCGCGTGAGGGTCCTCGGAAGAGTCGGAGAGTTCTGTGGCGCGACAATTCCTGAAGGAGCCATCGAATTGGCTGCCAGAAGGGGCCGCTTTGAGGCCATGAGATCCGAAGAGGGGCGGGTCGGCGCGGAACCGTATCTCGTTGACTTTGGGGACGATTACCGTGCCACCGAAGGGAACTGGTTTGTTCGCGACGGCAGGATAGATGGGTGGAAGGACGAGCTGCCTCCCAGAGCCAGGAGGGCCATCGAGGGCGAATTCCGCCCACTAATGGATGAACTCGGATACCGGCCTCTGGACTAATGTGCGGTGAATTGGGACGGGCAGGGGATTCACGAAACCCCTCTTCTCGTGAACCCAAAACGCGAACCTTTCCATGGGGCACGACACCGGTCTGCTCAACGGGCCTGTTCGCAGGGAATGTGTCGCTCCCAGCTGGGTGAAGCAACCAAGTCGTCATTCCTTGGATGAAGCAGGGTGAAGCGGCTTCATCCGTGCTCCCGGCGGAAAGGGGCAGGAAGACCTAGAAAAAGGCCGAACGGCGGGCCATCAGGTTCCGGTACAGCATGGGCCTGAAAACGCTGTGCGACCAGCGGAAACAGCAGGTCCACGAGAAGCGC
>DATBHM010000184.1:0-5015 GCA_036557505.1 Actinomycetota bacterium
TACTGGAAGGTCCCCCGGGCCCGAACGCTGCACTCGGTGACCAACGTGCTGGTGACCTCGGCGTCCGAGGAGCGGGTCGAGGCCCGGAGCAAGTTCACCGTGTTCCGTACCGACCGCGAGGGGTACACGATGTTCCACGCGTCCGGGGAGTACTTCGATGAGTTCGACCGCACCCCGGCGGGGCTGCTGCTCCGACGGCACGACGCGGTCATCGACATGAACGTCCTCCCGGACGACTTCACGGAGCTCCTTTGAGCCTGGCGACCGAGATCGGCGAGCCGGAGAGTCGGTTCGCGGACGTCGCGGGGTGCCGACTGCACTACCAGTCGGTGGGTGACGGCCCGACGGTGGTCTGCCTCCACGGCGGCGGGCCGGGGGCGACCGGCTGGACGAACTTCTCCCGCAACGTCGACGGCCTCGCGCGGCGTTTCCGGCTGCTGCTGGTCGACTTCCCGGGCTTCGGGCGATCCACGGCGCCGGCGCCGATCCCGCGCCCGCTCGAGTTCTTCGCCGAGGTCGTCGAGGCCCTGATCGGCGAGCTGGGCATCGACCGCGCGCACTTCATCGGGAACTCGACGGGCGGCGGCGTGAGCATCGTGATCGCCGCGCACCGGCCCGAGCTGGTCGACCGGCTCGTGCTGATGGGAACCGCGGGGTACGGGTCGAGTCTGCTGAACCCGTCGCCGTCCGAGGGGGTGCGCCTGATCCGCTCCTATTACCCCGGCCCCAGCCTCGACAAGATGCGCTGGCTCATCAAGTCGTTCGTCTACGACTCCAGCGGACGGGACTTCGAGGATCTCGTCCGGCTTCGATACGAGGCGAGCCTCGATCCGGCCCTCGAGCAGGCGGCGCTCGAACGGGGTCAGCACTCGTCCCTGGTGGACCTCCTTCCCGAGGTCGCTGCGGAGACGCTCCTGATCTGGGGCCGTGAGGACCGGTTCGTCCCACTGGAGCACGCCCTGGGATTCCTCGGCGGGATCCGGAATTCCCGGCTCGTGGTGTTCCCCAGGTGCGGGCACTGGGTGATGGCTGAGCGAGTCGAGGAGTTCAATCACCACGTCGTCGACTTCCTGACCCGGGATCTCGAAGGCGAGCGCGCGTGAACGTGTCCGCGCTCGCGTACGTGGAGACGGAGTCCGTCGAACCCGGGCGGTGGGCGACCTTCGCCCCGGAGGTCCTGGGCGCCCCGATCGCCGCCGACTCGCCGGCCGGCGAGGTGGAGGTGCGGTTCGACGAGCGCCATCACCGCATCGCCGTGCGGCCCGGAGCCACCGACGGGCTGGTCGCGCTGGGATGGGAGCTGGCTCCGGACGGCACGGCGAAGGACGCGTTCGCGCTGCTGGAGGCCCAGGGGCTGGATCCCCGGTGGACGGGGCGACACGGCTGGAGCTCGGGGGAACGCGACATCGTCGCCTTCCGCGATCCGTTCGGCTACCGTCACGAGCTCGTCGTTCCGTCCGACGGGTCCGACGCCCCCTTCTCGCCGTCGCGTGGGATCGCCGGGTTTCTCGCCGTGGGGCACGCGGTCGTCGGTGTGCCGGACCGCGAGGCCGCGGTCCGCTTCTACACCGAGACGATGGGGTTCCGCCTCAGCGACCGGATCGATGTCGAGGAGCGGGGACTGCACCTCGCGTTCCTCCGGTGCAGCGAACGCCACCACAGCCTGGCGGTCTACGTCAACGATCGCCCGAACCTCCTCCACCTGATGGTTGAGGTGGCGGCCCGGGAGGACGTCGACAGCACGTTCGCGCTCTGCGAGGAGCGGGGGATCGCACTGTCGGAGATCGGCCAGCACAGCAACGACCGGACGATCTCGTTCTATCTCCGCACCCCATCCGGCTTCGAGATCGAGTACGGCTTCGGGAGTCTCGAGGTCGACGAGAACAGGTGGGAGGTGGGCGCCCTCACGGTCACGTCCACGTGGGGGCACCGCAGGATCACCCAGGACCGGCAGTGAGGGTCGGGGCCATGCCGTCGAAGAGAGGGTGAGGGGGATGTCCGAACCGAACGCGCAGATCGACACGATGGACGGCCACGCGGCATTGGGCCGGACCCGATTCCTCGTCCGAGCCACGATCTCGGTGGCCGCCGGCAACGAGCAGAAGACCAACCCCGAGCTCGCTGGCCGGCTGCAGCGGGCGATGGCGTGGGTCGACGCCGACGACTTCTACTTCGTCATCGAGCACGGCAAGCGCTGCATCTACTTCCTGTTGACCGTTGCGGGCACGCACGAGCTGCCGAGGATCGCCGAAGCCCTCTGGCTCGGCCTCGACGCGGAGGTCGAGTTCCTCCCGGCCATCAGTCAGAGCGATTTCGAACGCGGGAGAGCCGCAGTCGACGAGGTGGTCGCGTCGTTCGCGCCTTCGGTTCCCGTGACGGCACGCGAATGACGCCGATGCGGAGCGGTCAGGACTACCTCGCGAGCCTCCGCGACGGGCGCCGGGTGGTGGTGAACGGAGACGTCGTCGAGAGCGTCCCGGACCATCCCGCCTTCCGCGGTGTCGTCACGACGGTCGCATCCCTCTACGACTTCGCGGCCGACCCGGCCAACGACATGCAGTTCACCGCGCCGGAGACCGGGCGCACGGCGCTGAAGCCGTTCATGGTTCCCCGCTCGCTCGAGGACCTCCGATCGTGGCGGCAGGCGGTCGAGCGGTGGGCCCGCCTCACGCACGGATTCCTGGGGCGCAGCCCGGATCATGTGGGTGCGTTCGTGGCCGGGTTCGCCGGCAAGCCGGACCTGTTCGACCGAGCCGACCGGGCGTTCGGGTCGCACGTCACCGCATGGCACCGGCGGATGCTCGACGAGTCACCGTTCCTCAGCTACGTGATCGTGCCGCCCCAGGTCAGCCGCGCGACGACCGCAAGCGGATGGGAGGGGGACTTCATCCAGGTGGGTGTCGTCGACGAGGACGACGACGGCATCGTGCTCCGCGGGAGTCAGATGCTGGGGACGAGCTCCGCCGTGTCCGACTTCGTCCTCGTGTCGTGCATCAAGCCACTCACGCCGGACGACGCCGACCATGCCGTCACCGCGGTGGTGCCGATCTCCGCTTCCGGCGTGAAGATCTACTGCCGCCGGCCGTACGCCGTCGGCATACCGAGCTCGTACGACTACCCCCTGTCGTCGCGCTTCGACGAGAGCGATGCGCTGGTGGTGTTCGACGACGTGCGCGTGCCGTGGGAGGACGTGTTCGTCTGCCGGGACGTCGGAGCGCTGATGCCGCAGTGGTTCGGCACGGCCGCCCACCTCCTGGGCAACATGCAGGCGCAGATCCGGTTCGCCGTCAAGCTGCAGTTCCTCGCCGGGGTCGCGAGGAAGATCTGTCAGGTCAACCAGATCGACGCCATCCCGAGCGTCCAGGAGAAGCTGGGGGAGCTCGCCGCGCTGGTCGGGACCGTGGAGGGCCTCGTGGTCGCGGCCGAGGCCGCGTCGTTCTCCGACGGCGACGGCGTCCAGCGTCCCAATCCCCGGTATCTGTACAGCGCCATCGCCGACCAGGCGCTGACCTATCCACGGGCGCTGCACATCCTCCGAGAGCTCGCCGGCGGCGGCATGCTCCAGCTGCCGTCCTCGGTCCACGAGCTGCTGGTACCGGAGTTCCGAGAGGACATGGACCGCTACGTCCACTCGCCGGGGGTGCCGGCAGAGGAGCGGGTCAAGCTGTTCAAGCTCGCGTGGGACCTGGCCGGATCCGAGTTCGCCGGACGACACCACCAGTACGAGATGTTCTACGCGGGCGCGCCGTTCGTCGCGAAGGGCTATGCCTACCGGAACTTCGGGTACGACGAAGCGGCCGCCGCCGTCGACGAGTTCCTCGGGTCGTACGCGCTGCCGGATGCCGATGCCGCCGGACCCGCACGACCTCAGGAAACCGTGGCTTCAGGTTCATGACCGTGGACACCGCGCGCGGGGTCGATCCGCAGCGCATGCGCGGCACCATGGGCGCGTTCTCGACGGGGGTCGCGGTCGTCGCCACGGAGACGCCCGACGGGTTGTTCGGGATGACGGTGAACTCGTTGACGTCGGTCTCGCTCGACCCGCCGCTCCTGCTCGTCTGCATGAAGGACGACGCCCGGACGACCAGCGCGATCGCGGAACGGGGCGAGTTCACCGTCAGTGTCCTCGGACAACGGCAGGACGCGATCGCGGATCGGTTCGCTCGACGCGGCGAGGACCGGTTCGGGGGCCTCGAGCTGTATCGGACGGCGGCGGGGCTGCCGTACGTTCCGAAGGCGCTCGCGGTTCTGGAGTGCCGCGTCGAGCGGAGGCTCCCCGCCGGCGACCACGAGATCGTCCTGGCGCTCGTGGTCGGCTGCGAGGGTCGCGACGGCGCCCCGCTCGTGTTCTTCAGGAGCCACTACCACGACGTGGCCGATCGTGGGCGTCCCGCGGACTGGTACTGGTGAGGAGGGTTCCGAGGATGCAGTCGGAGGGCGGATCGGTCGACGTCGTGGACGCCGGCTGGGTGCCGGACCATCCGTGGGGGCTCGTCATCGACGGAGACGTCGTGGCACCGGCATCCGGACAGACGTTCACGAAGGAGAACCCGTCCACCGAGGGTCCGCTCTGCGAGGTTCCCGATGCCGACGGTGCGGACGTCGATCGCGCCGTCCAGAGCGCTGCTGCGGCATTCCGCTCCTGGAGCAGAACGGATGTCCGTGCGCGGGCCGCCCTGCTCCGACGGATGGGCGACGTGCTTCGGGAGCATCGGGACGAGCTGGCCACGCTCGACGCCGTCGATGCGGGCAACACCTTCACCATGATGCGGACGGACGTCGACTTCGGCGCCGAGATGATGGATCTCATGGCCGACGCCGCCCTGCAGCTCCAGGGCGCCACGATCCCGGTGACCCCCGCCAACCTGCATTACACACGCCGGGAACCATTCGGCGTGGTGGGACGCATCACGCCGTTCAACCACCCGATCATGTTCGCGTCGCAGAAGATCGCGGCCCCCCTGATGGCCGGGAACTCCGTCGTGTTGAAGCCCTCCGAGACGGCCCCGCTGTCC
>DATBHM010000185.1:0-8074 GCA_036557505.1 Actinomycetota bacterium
GCTTCCGTATGCGGTGCGCGAGCTCGTCGGTGAGGGGATCAGGAGGGCCGACGACGCCGCCGGACAGCCACCGCCGCAGCAGATCCTGGAACGGCCAGTACGGGAGGGCCTCCCCGTACGAGACGCATCTCCCCTCGAGCCAGGTCACCACGCCATCGGCGCGCACGAGGTCCCGGAGCTCGGAGAGGAGGCGGGTCTTCCCGAGCCCCGGCTGGCCGATCACGAACAGGATGCCGCCGCGACCCGCCAGCAGGGATCGTCCCGCATCCCCCGAGACCCGGACCTCGAGCTCGCGGCCGTACAGCGGCGTGGTCACGCCCGCCAGGCCTCGGAGCTTCCCCGGTTCGGCCCGGAACCCGATGACCTCGAAGGCATCGACGGGGTCCGCCTTCCCCCTCAGGTCGAGATGGCGGGGCTCGCTCCACTGGAGATCGGCTCGATCAGTCGGTGGTTCGCCGGCCCGACCAGGATGCTGAATGGATCCGCCTTCGCCTGGAGCCGGACGGCGGTGTTGAGCGCGCTCCCGGTCGCCCCGTACTCCACGCGCGACCCGCCCCCCACCGCGCCGAGCACCACGAGGCCGGTCTCGATCCCCACGCGGACCCCGAACTCCCGGACGTCCCACTCGCGGCGCACCTCGGCCGCGTGGGCCCGGATGGTCTCGACGATCCGCATCCCCGCCCGGACGGCCCGCTCCGGGTCGTCCTCGTGCGCCCGAGGGGCCCCGAACAGCGCGAGCAGGCCGTCGCCGGCCAGGTCCTTGACCGTTCCGCCGAACTCCTCGACCACCTCGACCATCCGGGAGACGGCCCTGCCGACGATCTCCACGACGTCCTCGGGATCGAACCGTTCACCGAGCGCGGTGGACCCGACGATGTCCGCGAACAGCGCCGTGACGACCTTTCGCTCCTCGCGAATGTCGGCGTCGGGGGTGGGAGCGCCGTCCATCCGGCCATTGTGTTCGCCTCACCCCGGCGAGGAAAGGCTCCGCGGGACCGGCCCCCGGCGAGCGGGCTACAGCTGCGCCAGCTTCCGCAGGCCGTTGACGTTGGACAGCACGTAGCGGCGGTCGTTCTTCTCGACGAGGCCCCGGCGCTGGAACTCCGACAGGATGCGGGTGACGTTCTCGCGCGAGCCGCCGCACAGGCTGGCCAGGTCCGCGTGGCGGACGACCGACGGGAGCTCCACCCCGTCGTCCGGCAGGTCGTCGAGCGACGGCGACACCAACTGCAGCAGGCGCTTCGCCACCCGCCCCTTGAGGTCGAGGAACAGCAGGTCCTCGACGAAGGCCTCGTGGGCCTGGACCTGCCGGGCCAGGGCGAGCAGCAGCGCTCGGGAGACCTCGGGATGGGCGCTCAGGAAGTCGAGGAACACCTCCCCCTCCACCGCCCACACGTCCGTGTCCTCGAGGGCGACGCCGGTGGCCGTCCTGGGCATCTGCCCGAGCACGCCGAGCTCGCCGAAGAACTGCGATCCCTCGAGCGTGGTGTGCAGCTGGCGGTGGCCGGTGACGGAGAGCGAGGAGATCTCCACGCGCCCGTTCACGAGGAAGTACACGCTCGGCGCCTCGTCGCCCTGGTGGAACAGGTAGGTGCCGCGGCGGTACCGGCGCACGGTGCCCTTGCCGGCGAGGTCGAGCACGGTGGCGGGCTCGACGGCGCCGAGGATCGGCGTGCCGCTCATGGCGCGCTGCAACGACTCGGGCGAGGAATCCCCTCCGGGCGGCATGTCCAGCGGAGCGTAGCGCCCGGGCCCCGTCCCCGCCAGATCGGGATCGTGGCCCGCGACCTGCATGGACGTCGTCCCTCCTGAAACGCCGTCGCGGGCCCGGAGGGGGTTTCAGGTTCCGGGCCCGCGAACGGGAAGATCTCTGCTGTTGGGTGCGGCAGGCACTACATCTTCTTCATCTTCTTCATCTTCTTGAGCGAGACGCGCGCAGCCGGCTTCTTGTCGTCGCTCTTCTCGGACTTCGAGGCCGATGGGGCCTTCGGAGTCACCTTCTTGTCCGCCATTCTGTGTCACCTCCTCGAGTGTCCCGGGCCCCGTGGGGCCGTTCACTTCGATGCGCGAATCCTGACCTCCGGGCCTGCCCGGGTCGGTGACGGCCGTCACCGGAACCGGGGTGTCCTCGGTCACGAACCGCAGGTGACTCCGGTCACGCGTCCCATGTGACGCGCGTCACACGGGTGGTCGGGTCAGTTCAGCTCGGGGACGTCGAGCGGGTCGGGGCGGGGCGTGCACGCGCCGCAGTACAGGGCGTCCTCGACGACCAGGACCTTCGTCGTCTCGTGCTGCTTGAACATGTCCAGGATGAACGGGTGGACCTGGACGTGGTCCTCGCAGATGCCGCGGCCGCAGAAGCGGCACACACCCACCGCGGTTCGCTTGCAGTGCCAGCAGTCCATCCGCCAACCCCTTCAGTGGTGCTGCGTCCGGTCGGCGCTCGTCGCCGGCTGGAGCAGGCCCTTGCGGAACCGCGCCGCCACCAGGCGGTCGAACCCGGCGCGGTCCAGTCGGAACGCGCGGACGGGAGTGTAGGCGACGACCGTCGCGGTTCGCGGCACGTCGAACAGCAGCGCCACCTCGCCCACGTACTCGCCCGTCCCGGCGGTGTCGACGACCTCGTCGCCGCGGAGGATGTTCACCTTGCCCGAGGAGATGGCGTAGAAGTCGTCCCCGACCTCCCCCTCCTGCATCAGCACCTCGCCCGGCGCGACCGTGACCCATTCCCCGTGCTGCATGAGGTCCTGGAGCTGGGCGGACTCCAGGTGACCGAACGCCGGCATGGCCCGGAGCTCGGCCAGCTGCTGCAGCGTGGGCTGAAACTCGGGCACCTCGGCCATGTCGGCCAGCAGCCGGTCGAAGGTCGCCAGGTCGACCACGAACAGCTCGCTGTCCACGGTCGACCGCGCGGTCGCCGATCGGTCGGCCTCCATGAGCAGCGCCAGCTCGCCGAACGACTCGCCGCGATGGAGCGTCTTCAGCACCCGCGAGGTCCCGGCGGCCGGGTCCTCCTCCACGATCTGGATCTCGCCTTTGCGGACCACGTAGAAGGCATCGGCCTCGTCGCCCTGGCGGAACACCGCCTTGCCGCCCGGGTACTGCTTGAGCTGGACCCGCCCGGCAAGGTCGTTGAGCACCTCGCCGGGGATGTCGCGGAACGCCGGCAGCGCGTCGATCATCTCCGCCGCCTCGACGCGCCACTTGAGCTGCAGCCGGAACCGGACGCGCTGCCCCAGCGCCCGCAGCTGCCTCCAGACCGAGCGCAGCAGGCCCAGGAGTCCCCGGATCACCGGCCCCAGGATGAAGAGACCCAGCGCCACCAGGATGATCCGCGTGATCAGCCCCCCGTGCCACAGGCGCGTGACCAGCCCGCCGAAGATCGTCTCCCAGAAGAAGTAGGCGGTGTAGAAGGAGAACACCGTGAACAGCGTCCCGAGCACGGCGTAGGTGAACAGCCCCACCTCGGACCGCGACCAGTGCTCCCTCGTCTTGATCTTGTGCCACAGGTCGTGGCGCAGGAACCGGAGCGACCGGGGCCGGAGATCCGGCACGTCGATGGCCTCCGACAGCAGCCAGTACCCGTCGAGCTCCAGCAGCGGGATGAGGTTCATGAGGATCGAGATGTAGTTGAGGACCGCGAACTTGTAGAGGACCTCGCTGAACACCCAATGGGGGTACGCCCAGGCGATCAGGGAGGCGACGGCCGCCACGACCATGTCGGCGAACGGCCCGGCCGCCGACTGCGCCAGGCGGGCCTTCTTGTCGAGCAGCAGGACGTCCGTGCTCTCGACGAAGAATGCCGGCGACCCGAAATAGATCATGAACCCGGCGCTCTTGATGTGGCGCCCGTGGTGGACCAGCACGAGCGCATGCCCCAGCTCGTGCACGAACACCATCACGTAGTCGAGGAACAGCAGCAGGATGAACGCCAGCGCCAGCGACTTCCCCGCGAGGCCGAACCGGTGGGAGTTCGCCACGTCCACGAAGGCCACGAACCCGGCCACGGCGACCAGCGCGGTCAGCACCAGCACGATGCGGTTGAAGAAGACCTTCAGCCCGTACCGGTACAGCCACTGCACCAGGCGGTCGGCGCCGTTCCACGAGATCGACAGCGTCCTGGCGAAGATCCGCGCCTTCTTGCGGGCGGTCGACGCGGGGTCCATGGCGTCCTTCACCACGGCGTCGGCGTCGAAGTAGCGTTGTTCGAGGAAGTTCGACTCGTACAGGCTCCGCACCATGTCGGCCACGCTCTCGAGCTCGAGCGAACCCTCCTCCTGGAACCGTTCGAGGACGATCTCCTTGACCGTCCTCGTGCCGTCCATGAGGTCGAGCAGCTCGAGATCCTTCGGCGTGAGCTGGATGTGGATCTGATCGCGGGGGTTGGCGATCACCGCGTAGGAGTTCCCCCACTTGAGGTGCTGGACCTTGCGCTCGATGTCCGGTGCGAGCTTGGGGCGGAACTGCGCAGGGTCGACCAGGTCCCCGAGCCGCTGCCACACGTCCCGTTGCGGCTCCGGCGCGACGGCGATGGCCTGGTCGAGCCGGTCGTAGAACGTGGTCGTGGCGGGCGCCTCGGTCATCGCTTCGACCGTTCCTCGTCGAGCCGGCGGGCCACCGTGGCGTAGACGTTCGGCCGGGCCTTGGCCCGGCGGGTCGAGAACATGTTCCCGACAAAGCCCCCGATGAACAGCGCCGCCGCCACGGCGAGGCCGATCGTGCCCCAGGGGAAGCCCTGGTTCTGCTTCACGACCGGCGGCGTGAGCGCGACGTCGTCGGAGGAGATGCCGATCGTGTCCTGGGCCGAGAGGACCAGACGGGCCCCGGGCGGCGGGTCCAGGGCGATCCGCATGGGGAACGTCAACGTGTACCGGTCGGCCTGCGCGGCGACCGAGGCCTTGCCGTTGTCGACCCGGATGTAGGTCCCTTTCACGACGCCCTTGTCGCCGATCGTCGCTGGGGGCGCCGCCGACCCCACGATGGCGATCGAGAACGCCGTGGGCACGATCTCGATCAGGTCGAGCGGCGCGCCGTGCAGCTCGAGCGATATGTGGATGGTGTCGATGCGCTGCCAGCCTCCGGTGTCGGTCACGCGCAGGCGGACGTCGATCGTGGACCCGACCGCCAGCTGACCCGCCGCCGTTCCGGTGGCGGTGATCGTCGGGGTTCCCGGGGGTGAGGGAGAGGTGGTCTGTGCGGCAGCCGGTCCCTCGAGGAGGCCGAGCGCGATTGCCAGCAGGCCCAGCACGGCCGCCGGGCGGGGGATTCGGTGCACGGGCGACGCCATGCGGCGAATCCTGACGACCGAACGCGTCCTCGACAAGGCCGTGTGCAACGGCTCAAGTCGGGGGACATTCCTACCGATCCGGGTGAGGACGGAAGTCCCACACCGGGATCGGTCGGAGGGAACGGACATGCGGCGCATCCACATCCAGCACCGCTCCTCGCGGAGGCAGGATGACCCACGCCCGCTCCCCCTCGACCCACGGGACGCCGACGTGCTCCGGGCCAAGCAGCTCAAGCGAGCCGCGTCTCAGCCCGTCAAGCACGCCCGGTAGCGCCTACCGGGTCCCAGCCGCGACGACCAGCTCGCACGGCCCTTCGAACCCCTCCGGCCCCTCGAATCGTCCCAATTCGGACTCGATCTCGTCCCAGGCGGCTTCGCGCTCGGCCTCGGGCAGGCCCGAGAGCATCTGGTGGAGCGCCCCGAAGGACTCCCGTTCGAACCGCGTGCACTCGGCGGCCGAGGCCATCCGGAGCGGCGCGTCGACCCGTCGGGCGACGACGTCGTGGAACCCGGCCCGTTCGAACGCCTCCTCGATCACGCCCGGCGATCCGAGGCTGAACGGCCCGGGTTGGCCGGGCGCCGGCGGCGGGAGCTCGGCCCTGCGGCGGACGATCGAGACCGGCACCGAGAAGAACCCGTTGCGCTCCGGCGACGAGTACACGATGGCGGCCACCCTGCCGCCGTCGCGCAGCGCCCGGTGCATCCCGCCGAGGGCGCGCTGCTGGTCGGGGAAGTAGATCAGCCCGACCCGGGAGATGACCGCGTCGAACCCGCCGGCGTCGACGTCGAGGTCCTCGCCGTCCATCTCCCGGGTGGCGACGTTCCCCAGGCCGGCCCTACGGGCCTCGGCGGCCGCGTAGTCCAGGATGTCGGGAGCGATGTCGGTGGCGAGGACGGCCCCGGTTGCACCGGCCCTGCGGGCGGCCGCGAGCGTCTGCCCGCCGGCCCCCGCAGCCACGTCGAGGACGTGGCTCCCCTCCTCGATGCCCGCCAGGTCGAGCATCATCCCGGTCGCCCGGCCCAGCCAGTCCTCGATCGTCGGCCCCCACGCGTCCCAGGCGGCCGCCGCGCTCTGCCACTGCTGCTTCGTCGTCCGCTTGTAGGCCACGGGATCGAACGCGGACGTCGTGGTGCTGCTCATGGTGTCCCTCCTGCAGTGCTTCTCGAGTGGATCATTCCCGCTCTATCCACCCGAGGAGGTCCTGGTGCGAGACCGTCTCCAGCAGCTGCGGATGGTCCTCGCGCATGTGGTCGCGGATCCTGGCGATCACCTCCTCCTCCGACTCGCCGCGTGCCACGAAGCCGCACTCGCAGTTGATGATCATGGCCATCGCGCCGCTCCTTCCTCGGGTCGGCGCCGTTGTACGACCCGACCGTGGCGCCTATGTTGACGAAACGTTGTCGCGGGCGCCCCGTTCCTGGATCCAGATCTGCGGCCGGCTCGTCGTCGAGATCGGGGGTCGTCGGGTCGAGTCCGAGCTCCCCGGCCGCAAGGGGCGGGTGCTGTTCGTCTGCCTGGTCGTCCACAGGACCACCGATCTCACCGGGGGCGAGCTCGCGGAGCAGCTGTGGCCGGGCGACCAGCCCCCCGGGGTCGATGCGACCCTCCGGACGCTGCTGTCGAAGGTCCGCCGCGCCGTGGGGGCGGACGTCCTCGGCCGCGGAGGCGGCTACCGGCTGAACCTCGGGGACGCGCACGTCGACCTCGAAGCGGCCCGGGACGCCGTCCATCGGGCCGAGACGGCCGTCGCGGCCGGCGACTGGGCCCGGGCATGGGGGCCGTCACAGGTGGCGCTGTTCACGGCCCGGCGCGGCATCCTGGCGGGAGAGGACGCGCCCTGGATCGAACGGCTCCGCCGCGAGCTCGCCGAGCTCGAGCTCCGGGCCCTGGAGTGCTACGCGGCCGCCGGCCTCGGGCTGGGCGGGACCGAGCTGCCCGGGGCCGAACGGACCGCCCGGCGCCTGGTCGAGCGGGAGCCGTACCGGGAGAGCGGGCACCGCATCCTGATGCGCGCGCTCGCCGAGCAGGGGAACGTCGCAGACGCCCTTCGGGCCTACGATCGCCTGGCCACGCTGCTTCGGGACGAGCTCGGGGTCGACCCCAGCCCCCCCACCCGCGCCCTCCACCGCGAGCTCCTGCAGCACACGTGATCGAGCTCGGAATTCCCGGGCGTGTCGGGCGGTTGTGAAAGGATCTGCCCGATCACCTGCTGCATCGGTGATGCGGAGAACGCAAGGGGGAAGCGTGATGCAAGCCACCGTTCACGAGGAGCTCTCGCAGCGCCGGAAGCTCCTCGCCCTGATCCTGCTGGGCGCCACCCAGTTCATGGTCGTGCTCGATGTCGCGATCATCAACGTGGCGCTGCCGACCATCCAGGGAGCGCTGAAGTTCTCGTTCGAGAACCTCCAGTGGGTCACCACGGCCTACGCCATCACCTTCGGCGGGCTGCTGCTCCTGGGTGGGCGGACGGCCGACCTCATCGGGCGCAAACGGATGTTCCTGATCGGGCTGGTGGTGTTCTCCGCCGCCTCGCTGACGTGCGGGCTCGCCACCTCGAGCGGCATCCTCATCGCCGCCCGGGCCATCCAGGGGATCGGCGCGGCCATCATCTCGCCGGCGGCGCTGTCGATCCTGGTCACGACGTTCGCGGAGGGCCCCGAGCGGAACCGGGCGCTGGGCGTGTGGGGCGGGATCGCCGGGTTCGGCGGTGTGGCCGGCGTGCTGCTCGGCGGCATCATCGTGGGCTACCTGTCGTGGCGATGGATCTTCTTCATCAACGTCCCGGT
>DATBHM010000186.1:0-27328 GCA_036557505.1 Actinomycetota bacterium
ACACGACCGGCGTCGGCTACCGCCGTGACCACATCCCCGACGACGTCATCGACGGCATGGAGAACCCCTACCGGATCCTGTGGGACCGCAGGTACTCGGGGCAGGCCGGCATCTACGACGACTACCGGGAGGGGATCTGCCTCGGGCTGATGTACGACGGCGTCACCGACCTCAACACCGGCGACGACGCCCTGATCTCCCGGGCAACGGAGCGGTTGAAGACCCTGAGCGACACGATGGACATCCGCATCGACACGAACGGCGCATATAGCGGGCTCCCCCAGGGCAAGTTCACCGTGCACCAGGCCTGGTCGGGCGACATGGTCGCGGCGTGGCAGTACAAGAGCAAGGGGACGCCCAACACGGCGTTCGGCTACTGGTTCCCCTCGACCCACAAGGGGCCGATCGCGAACGACCTCCTCGTCGTGCCGGCGGACGCGCCGCATCCCGTGCTCGCGCACACGTTCCTCAACTACCTGCTGGACCCCAAGGTGGCGCTCAAGAACTTCGGCTGGAACGGCTACCAGCCGCCCCAGAACAGCGCCGACCCTTCCACGCTCACCACGACGAAATCCGCGTTCGGCGAGCCGTACGTGTTCCCGACGATGTCGAGGGCGGTCGTGCAGCAGGAGGACTTCAAGGAGGGGTATCTCGAGCTCGAGTTGGCTCCGCACGTCGACGACCGGTGGCACGACGCCTGGCAGGAGTTCCTGGCCGGTGCGGGGTAGGGGGTCGCGATGAGCGTCGACGTCCAACCGTGGCAGCAGGTGCCGGACGGGCCGACGCCGAAGCGCGACGTCAAGCGCGAGGAACGCGAGTCCAGCCGGGGTGCGTGGTACCCCCGGTGGTACTGGCCGTCGTTCGCGGCGCCGGCGACCATCTGGCTGCTGGTGCTGTTCGTCCTGCCGTTCTACGTGGTGGTGTCGGTCGCCTTCGGAACGGTGGACCCAATCTTCCAGAGCCCCCTCCCCGTCTACGAGCCCTGGTACTGGAGCTACTACAACGCCCGTCGGGTGCTGGGCAGGATCATCGGATCCCACGCGTACCTGGAACCGGTGTTCGCGCGGACGTTCGTGTACGTGATCTTCGCGGGGCTGATCTGCCTCGTGCTGGGCTACGCGGTCGCGTACTACGTGGCCCGGTACGGGGGGAAGCGCAAGACACTCCTGCTGGTCCTGCTGCTGTCGCCGTTCTGGGTGAGCTACCTCATGCGGATGTTCGCGTGGGTGAACCTGCTCCAGACCGACGGCTACGTGAACAAGGTGCTGTCGTTCCTGCACCTCGGATCGGGGCACGTGAACTGGCTGTCCGGCAAGCCCATCACGGTGATCCTCGGCCTCGTGTACGGCTACATCCCGTACATGATCCTGCCGCTGTACGCGTTCCTCGACCGGATCGACCAGCGGTTGATCGAGGCGGGGCGCGACCTGGGGGCGAGCCCGGCGCAGACGTTCCGGCGGGTCACGCTGCCGCTGTCCCGCCCGGCGATCCTGGCCGGGTGCATCATCGTGGCCCTGCCGATGTTCGGGGACTACTACACGAACAACCTGCTGTCGGGGTCGCCGCACACCACGATGATCGGGAACCTCCTCGACGACAGCATCGAGAGCACCGGCCAGGGGCCCCAGGCGGCGGTGCTGGTCCTCGTCCTGATGGTGATCCTGATGATCCCGATGATCTACTACCTGCGCAGCACCGCCCGTTCGGTGGGGGAGCGATGAGCGAGATCGGCGTCGCCGGCGCCCCGGCCGAACGCGCGACGGACCGGCCGTCAGTGGCCTCGGTCGGCCGGCGCCGGGGCCGCGATCCGTGGCGACGGCCGAGGGCGCTCGAGTTCGTCACGTGGGGATACATCCTTTGGTCGCTGCTGCCGGTGGGCATCGCCGTGCTGATGTCGTTCAGCGGCGGCCGGTCGATCAGCACATGGCAGGGGTTCTCGTTCCGGTGGTGGTGGAAGGACTCGCAGTCGCTGTTCCACGATGCGGCGTTGCACCACGCCCTGTTCCAGAGCCTGCTCCTGTCGGTGGTAACGGTCGCCATCGCCGTGCCGCTGGGCGTGATGTTCGCCATCGGGCTCGACCGGTACCGGGGGCGCGGGTCGGGGACCGCCAACTTCCTGATGCTGTTCTCGTTCGTGCTGCCCGAGATCATCGTCGGGATCGCCATGTTCCTCGTGATCACCTACCTGCTGAAGTTCGTGCTCCTGGGGACCACCGCGCAGATCCTGGGCCTGGTCACGTACCAGATCTCCTATCCCGTGATCATCGTCCGGGCCAGGCTGCTGTCGATCGGACGGGAGTACGAGGAGGCGGCCATGGACCTGGGTGCGTCCCCGAACCAGTCCGTGCGCCGCGTGCTCCTGCCCATGCTGTGGCCGGCGATCTTCGTGAGCGCCGCGTTGGTGTTCGCCGACACGATCGACGACTTCGTGACCGTCCGGTACCTGTCGGGTGCGGCCTCCAGCGAGCCGCTCTCCGTGAAGATCTACAACGCCGCGCGGGGATCACCGACGCCGGCAGTGAACGCCGCCGCGAGCTTCCTGCTGTTCTCGTCGCTGATCGTCATCGCGCTCGGGACGCTGCTGTACCGCCGGGCCACTCGGGGCCAGCGCAGCGCGATGTCGGAGTTCGCCGCGCAGATGTGACGAACCCCGCTACTCGGCGGGGTGGGGAGCACCGGCGGGGGACGGCGACCCGGCTTGCTCCGGGACCGGATCCCCGTCGCCCTCGGAGGACGGCCCCTCGGCCGGGCCGGAATCCGAGGTCGCGGGGAGGACCCGGAGCGCCTCCCGCGGGAAGTGCACCGCGATCGCCTCGCCGTGGTCGAACCCCACGCCCTGACCCTGGTTGGGCACGGAAGCCTGGATCGTCTGGCCGCCGGGCAGCCTGGCGATGCACTGGATGACGGATCCCACGTACACGACGCGCTCCACGAGCGCCGGGATGCGGTTCTCGCCCGTCGTCCCGTGGGGCTCGAGCACGATCCGCTCCGGGCGGATGGTGATCTTCACCTCGCCGCGGATGCCGGCGCCGCCGCTCGCCACCATGTCGAACTCGCCGGTCCGGACCCGGTGGCCCTCGGGCGAATCACCGACCAGCTCGGCCTCCATGAGGTTGGACACCCCGAGGAAGTCGGCGACATACGCGGTGGTCGGTTCCTCGTAGACCTCGTCGGGCGCCCCGATCTGCTCGATGCGGCCGCTGGACATCACGGCCAGCCGGTCGGACATCGTGAGCGCCTCCTCCTGGTCGTGGGTGACGTAGATGAACGTCTTGCCCACGCCCTCCTGGAGCGCCTTCAGCTCGATCTGCAGCGCCTTGCGGAGCTTCGCGTCGAGCGCGCCGAGGGGCTCGTCGAGCAGGAGGACCTCGGGGTCGAGCACCAGGGCCCGTGCGAGCGCCACGCGCTGCTGCTGCCCGCCGGAGAGCTGGTGGGGGCGGCGCCGTTCGTAGCCGCCCAGCCGGACCCGCTCGAGGGCCTCGCCGACCATCGTCGTCGCCTGCTGCTTCGACACGTTGCGATAGGCCAGGCCGAACGCCACGTTGTCGGCGACCGTCATGTGGGGGAACAGCGCGTAACTCTGGAACACGGTGTTCACCCGCCGCTTGTGCGGCGGGGTATGCGCCATGTCGACCCCGTCGAGCAGGATCGCGCCCGAGTCCGGCCGTTCGAACCCGGCGATCAGCCGGAGCGTCGTCGTCTTGCCGCACCCCGACGGGCCGAGCAGGGAGAAGAACTCCCCCGACGCCACGTCGAGATCGATCCCGTCGACCGCACTGACCTCGCCGAACCCCTTGCGCAACTCGACGAGCCGGACCGCGCCCCCAGCCATGTCAGGAGGACCCTACCGCCTGCGCGAGTCGCGCGAAGTTGTCGAGGAACAGACGGACGTCGTCCTCGGTGTGCTGCACCGAGAGCATCCACTGCTCGGCCTTGCCCCACGGCGGCAGGAACACCCCGCCGTTGTGCTGCATCAGCCAGTGGAGGTGGCTGAAGCGGTCGTCGATCTCGAGGAAGTCGCGGTAGTTCCGGATCGGCGTCGGCGAGAACACGATGCATCCCTTCGCACCGAGCGCGACCACGTGGGCCTCGAGGCCGTACCGGTCGATCGTCTCCCGGCACCCGTCGACCATGATCGAACGCAGCCGGTCGAAGTGCGCATATGCCTCGTCGGTCAGGACCTCGGTGAGCGCCGCCCGGGCCGCTGCCACCGCGAGGGGGTTGCCGTTGAACGTCCCGACCTGCTCGTAGGCCCCGGTGGCGATGTGCTCCATCACCTCGGCGGTTCCGCCGACGGCCGCCGTGGACACCCCGCCGCCGATGGCCTTCGCGAGGCACACGATGTCGGGGGTCACGCCGTAGCGGCGCGTGGCGCCTCCCGGTCCGATCGTGCAGCCGGTCTTCACCTCGTCGAACGCGAGCAGCGACCCGTGCGCGCGGGTGACGTCACGGGCCGCCTCCAGCCACCCCGGGACGGGCTGGATGATGCCGGCGTTCATCATCACCGGCTCCATGATCATGCCGGCGATGTCGGGCCCGCGTTCGTCGAACAGCGACTCGAGCGCGCCCGGATCGTTGAACGGCACGACGAGCGTGAGGTCGGTGATCGCGCGTGGGATCCCGCTCGATGCGGGAACGCTGAACGGCCGGTTGGACGGCCCGAGCTCCTCGATCAGCTGGTACACGGACACCTGCACCGAATCGTGGTGGCCGTGGTATGTGCCCTCGACCTTGACGATGCAGGGGCGCCCGGTGATCGAACGCATCAGGTGCACCGCGTCCATGGTGGCCTCGGTCCCGGAGTTGGCGAACCGCCACTGGGGGAGGCCGAACCGCCGGGACAGGTCCTCGGCCACCGCGATGGCGTCCTCGGTGGGCTGCGCGAAGTGGGTGCCCCGCCGGACACGGTCGGAGACCGCCGCGACGACCGCCGGATGGGCGTGTCCCACCGCGTTCACCCCGTACCCGCCGTGGAGGTCGACGTACTCGTTCCCGTCGACGTCCCACACCCGGGACCCCCTGCCCCCGTCGATCCACACGGCCTGGGGCCGGTGGATCTGCCAGTTCGACGTCACGCCGCCGGCCAGCGACCGGTCAGCCCGCTCCGCCAGGGCCCGGGACCGGGGCTGCCGCTCGACGAACCGCGCCTCCTCCCGTTCGATCAGCATGTCGATCGAGGTGCGTTGGTCCGTTCCTGTGCGTGCCACGATGCGCTCCTATCCCACGAGCGGGGCCAGTCCCCGCTTGTACAGCTGGTCGGCGATCACGATGCGCTGGATCTCCGACGTCCCTTCCCAGATCCGCTCCACCCGGAGCTCCCGGAAGAACCGCTCGGCCGGGTTCTCCCGCATGTAGCCGCGGCCGCCGAAGATCTGCACCGCCCGGTCGGCGACGCGGCCCGCCATCTCGCTGGCATAGAGCTTCACCAGCGAGCACTGGCCGTGCTGGGACTTCTCGTCGGCGCCGGCGTCCATGGCCCGCGCCGTCTCGTACGTCATCAGCCTGGCCGCCCACAGCTCCGCCACCGAGTCGGCGAGCATGAACTGGATGGCCTGGCGTTCGGCGATCGGCGACCCGAACGCCACCCGTTCCTTGGCGAACGCCGTCGCCTCCTCCACGAGGCGTTCGGCGGCGCCGCAGCACCGGGCGGCGATCATGAGCCGTTCGTACCGGAACCACTCGTAGACGAACCGCATGCCGTCGCCCTCGGCGCCGATCAGGTTCGCGGCCGGGACCCGGACGCCCTCGAAGGCCAGGATGGGGTGCTCGTCGGCGAGCGTGTGCGAGTAGCGCGGCGTCCGCACGACCCGGACGCCCGGCGTGTCCATGTCGACGACGAACAGCGCCTGCGTCCCGGCGTGCACCCCCTCCGTCAGCACGCCCTGGAAGAACACGTGGTCGGCGAGGTTGGCCGAGGTGACGTGCCACTTCTCGCCGTCGAGGACGTACTCGTCGCCGTCATGCCGGGCCGTGGCCTCGATCGCCCCCACGTCCGAGCCCGCGCCCTCCTCCGTGATCGCGTAGCACTCGACGCGCTCGCCGCGGATGGACGGCTTGACCCAGGTCTCGAGCTGGTGCTCGGTGGCGACCTTCGGGAGCCAGGCCGGTGGCGTGTGCACGACCCACCCGATGCCGTTGGTCACCCGGCCGATCTGTTCCTGCACCAGGACCTGCTGGAACATGCTCAGGCCGTCACCGCCGAGCTCCCTCGGCATCGTGATCGCACCGATGCCGAGCTCCCGGACGAGCTTCCGGTGCCGGTCGACGACCTCCGCCGGGAGCCTGCCGTCGTTCAGCTCGGCCTCGACCTCGTGGGGGATGAGCTCGTCGTCGACGAAGCGGCGGACGCGGGTCTGCAGCTCGCGGTCCTCGTCGCTCATCGGATACGTCATGGTGTCTCCCGTGACTCGCGGCCTCGCCGGGGATCGGCGCGCCGGGCCGCAACATTGACTGACTGTTCAGTTTATCCCGGCCGCCGGCCGATGCGCCACCCGCAATGGGCGACCGCTTGCCCGGCAGGAAGCGCGTTGGTACCCTCGTCGCGCCGGCGAGGCCCGCCGGCGACCGACGACCCGATTGGAGGTGGCCGATGACCGTGTGTTCCCCGGTCGTTCACGCGCGCCCCGATCCGGGTCGGTCCGGCTCGCGCTGACGCACCCTCGCCGCTCGCGCTGACGCGGTCGACGGTGCACGCCACGCGATCGACCTCCCGGTCGGGGCGCGCTCGACCATGCCCGTCTGACGACCTCGGGAGGCACCCGTCATGTCACGCGATCAGCTCCACCGTGCCCGGCGCGGTGGCCGGCGCTCGTTCCGCTGCACACATTGCGGCCTGGACGTCCCCCTGGACGCGCCCGGAACCGCCCACCGCAACCACTGTCCGAATTGCCTGTGGAGCCGCCACCTCGACGACGACAGACCCGGCGATCGCGCCGCCGATTGCGGCGGGTCCATGGAGCCGATCGCGATCAGCGTGCGGGGCGACGGCGAGTGGGTGCTGGTGCACCGCTGCGGGGGCTGCGGCACCGTCCATCTGAACCGCTCGGCCGGTGACGACAACCCGCTGCTGCTCCTGCGTCTCGCGGTCCGGCCGTTGGCGCAGCCGCCGTTCCCCATCGAGCTGGTGACGAGGCTGTGATCAGGCCCAGGGCTCCACCGGCCCCTCCGTTCGTCTCCCCGGCACCACGGAAACCCGGCGCGCGGCGCGGACCGAGCGGTCCCGATCCCCCTAGGCGGCTGGCGATGTCGTGCGCGTCGCTGGGTGGCGACGCGTCCGCACCGGCTTCGCCCGGGCCGGCGGGGCGGCCGGTGCGTTCAGTCCCTCCAGGGCGACGCGCATGCGTTCGAGCTCCTTCCGCATCGCGCGGATCTCCTGCATCAGCTCCTCGAACGATCCGGAGAGCTGGTCGCTGATCGAGTTCGTGAACATGACGTCGCTTCCCGCCAATGGGAGCCAGTTCTGTCCTGCCCCGCCGACGGCGCGCCGAAACCCTTGCGCCTCAACCGTCCGAGAGCTCGAACGGGCTTCCGGGGCGGAACTTCGGCGCGAACTCCTCCGCCTCCTCCGACGCCGGCGAGAACTCGACGACGAGCGGGCGGCGCTCGAACGTCCCGCCTGTCCGGTGGTCCCGGAGGTCCACCACCATGTTCGCCCGATCTCGGTCGAAGAGCCCCAGCCCGTCCCGCGCGTAGACCTCGGTCAGCACCGACGGTGCGATGGCGAGGCGCACCTTCAACCCCTCGCCGTCGGCCACCACCTCGACCCGGATCAGCGGTTTGCCCGCACCCATGGCGCCCTCCCTCTCCTGACGTGCCCCATCAGCGAATTGTCGTCGCTGCCGCGATCGGTGGCCGCGCCCCCTGCGCTGCCTGACTAGGATCGCGCTTCGATGTTCACCGTCGAGGAGCGGGACGCCGTCCGCCGGCGTCTCCTCGAGCTTGCGGGAGAGGACGAGCGCATCGTGGCCGGCGCGGTCGTGGGATCGTTCGCCGTCGATGCGGGCGACCGCTTCTCCGACCTGGACCTCACGTTCGGCATCGCCGACCGGGTGCCGGTGCGCGACGTGCTCGACGACCTGACCCACACGCTCGCCGGTGAGCTCGACGCGGTGCGGCTCGTCGACCTCGAACGAGGGCCGGCCGTCTACCGCGTCCTCCTCCTGCCGGAGGCGCTGCAGCTCGATGTGTCGATGACGCCGGCCGAAAGGTTCCGTCCAGCCGGACCGCGATTCCGGCTGCTCTTCGGCGAGACCGCCTCGGACGACACCGCGGTTCCCACCCCCGTGGGCGATCTCTTCATCGGGACGCCGGCGGGAACGGACGAGATCTTCGGCTGGGGCGTCATCTACGCGCTCCACGCGCGGGCGTGCATCGAGCGGGGGCGCGGCTGGCAGGCCGAACACTACGTTGGCGCGGTGCGCGATCATGGCCTTTCGCTCGCTTGTCTCCGCGAGCGGGTGCCCGCCGTCCAGGCACGCGGCTACGACGACCTCTCCGCAGGGACCCTCGCTCGATTCGCCGACGCTCGGGTCCCCTCGCTCGAACCCGAAGAGCTCCGAGCCGCGAACGCCGCATCGACACGGGAGCTCATACGCGAGGCCGCCGAGGCCGGGGTGCCCCACGCTGGCCTCGTCGCGGAACGCCTCGCGGATCTGTGCTGACCGGTTCAGCCCGCGTCGAACGGAGCTTCGTCGAGGTGGTCGAGCAGGTCGCGGGGGTCGTCGAACACGGCGACCGCGCCCGCGGCGATCAGCTCGGCCTCGCCGAACCCGCCGCACAGCAGCGCGACGCACGGGATGGCGGCCCTCGCCGCGGCCTCGCAGTCCCACCTCGTGTCGCCGACGAACACGGCCTCGTCCGTCCCCGCCCGCTCCAGCGCAGCGTGGACGAGGTCGGGGTCGGGCTTCGTCCGGTCGACGTCCGCGGATGTCGTCCAGGCGTCGACCACCTCTCGCGCATCGAGCACGTCGAGGTACCGCTGCATCTCGTGTTCCTTGGCCGAGGAGGCAAGGACCACCGTGTGACCCTCCGCCTTCAGCGCCCGCAGGAGGTCCCTCGCCCCGGGCAGCGGTTCGGCTTCGTGGATGAGCGTCCGGTACAGGACCCCCTCCGCGTCCCGGATCGAGTCACCGTGCTCGTCCTCGACGCCCTGGCCGGCCACCGCGGCGACCAGGTGGTCGCCGCCCATCCCGATGTGGCGGTGGATGCGCCATGCGGGAACGAACACGCCGTGGTACCGGAACGCCCGGAGCCACGCCACCGTGTGCTGGTAGTTCGTGTCGACGAGCGTCCCGTCGACGTCGAGCAGGGCGGCGGACCTCGACGCCCGCGGGGTCACGACGCCTTCGGTCGGCCCCGGCCCGTCACCTTCCTCACGGCCTCCTTGCCTGCGTCGAGGATCGCGAGGATCGGCCCGCCGATCACGTTGCCCGGCGGCTCGTCCGGCGCCCGGGGGTGGGGTCGCTTTGGCGCGGCGAGCTTGGCCCGCTCCATGAGGTCGCCGAGCTCGGCGAGCTGGGTCCGCGACAGCGCCTTGCGGACTTTGGGGAACATATCCCCCTCCTCCTCACCGATGTGATGGCGAACCGACTCGATGAGGACCGTGACCTTGGCGTCGTAGCGCTCGTCCTTCGGGTCCATGCCCTCGAGCTCCGAGAGGGTCCACTTGACGATGTGGTGCTCCTCGAGGGACTCGAGGACGTCGTCCTCGGTCTCCTCGATCGCGTGGCGGACCGACGGGTAGAAGACCTGTTCCTCGATCGCCGCGTGCACCGAGAGCTCCTCGGTGATCCGATCGACCAGCTTCTTCTTGGTGGCGTAGGCGCGGTCGCCGGCCCGTTCGAACTTCACGAACAGCCCCTTGACCGTTCTGTGGTCCTCCTTCAACAGCGTGATGGCGTCCATCCGGTGCTCCCTTTCGCTCCGTGGTCCCGTCCTCACCCTGTACCCGGCTCCGGGAGCACGAATCCTTCGTCGGTGGCCGATCGGGCACCTCGATGCGAATCGACCGAAAAGGGTGGACCGGCATGCGGCGAGCCCCTAGCATCGGAGCCTCCGCCCGAACCCAGGAAGCGCCCATGTCCGTCCGTCGAATCGCCGCCGTCGCGCTCGTCGTGCTGCTCGCCGCCTCCGGTGGCCGGCCCGCCTCCGAGCGCGTCGCACGGCCGCGGGCCGCGCTCGCGGCGGCGGCATTCCCCGATCTCCGCCCGTACGCCGGGCCGGGCATGTGGGTCGACATCTTCGACACGAGGGCGCTCTCCGACCCGGCCGGGGCGGTCGCGACCATGGCGAGGAACGGCATCCGGACGCTGTACCTCGAGACCGGCAACTGGCGGCATCCGCACCCCGTGATCCATCCCCGCCAGGACGGCGAGCTCATCGAGGCCGCGCACGCGCGCGGCATGAAGGTCGTGACCTGGTACCTGCCGGAGTTCGCCAGCGTGCAGACCGACTTCCGGCGGGTGATGCGCTCGATCCGGTTCACGACGCGGCACGGCCAGCGGGCGGACTCGTTCGGATTGGACATCGAGGCGCCCGAGGTCGAGCCGGTGACGCGGATCCGGCACCTGCTGGCGCTGTCGGCGCGGATCCGTTCGGCGGTCGGGCCGGAGTACGCGCTCGGCGCGATCATCCCGTCGCCGCGGGGGCTGATCCGGGTCCCGGACTACTGGCCGAACTTCCCCTATGCGGAGCTCCCCACGTACTACGACGTGATCCTGCCGATGTCGTACTACACGTTCCACTACGACGGGGCGGGACCCGCCCACCGCTACATCAGCGACAACATCCGCATCATCCGGCAGCGCACCGGCCGCCCCGACATCCCGATCCACCCCATCGGCGGGCTCACGGCCGACACGTCGCCGTACGAGGCCGCGGCCGTCGTGAAGGCCGCGAGGGAACGCGGGGTGACAGGCGTCAGCCTGTACGAGTACGGCGACACGACCCCCGCGCAGTGGGCGGCCCTCCGGCAGATGCCGGTGCAACCGGGGGTGACGACTCCGTCCCCGGCGCCGCTGCCGTTCCCGGGCGGGGTCGGCAACCTCCCCGGCGGCGACCGGCGGCATCCCAAGGAGGCGTTCTTCTCAATCGGTGGGCAGTCCGCGCCGATCCGGTTGGAGTTCCAGGGATTCGACGTGGGTGCCAAAGAGGTCGAGATCGACGTGAACAACCGGGTGCTCGGGTGGATCTGGCGCGGACCGAGGGGAGCGTGGAGCGGGCTGCGCGAGCGGGTCATCCCGGCGGCGATGCTGCACCGTTCGGCGACCAACCTGATCTCGTTCGTGGCCGTCGGGAGCGCCCCGCGCTGGAGCACGTGGGGGGTTCGTTCGGTTTCGGTTGCACCGGCCTGATTGGGTGCCGCGGCCGGTTGCCGTCGGGGACAATGGGGCCCCGGCCGCGCGCGGCCCGAGCGACGCAAGGGAGAGGACCACACCATGAACCATCACGATGACGTGCCGGCCGGCGACCACGCGCCGGACGGCGACGAGTCGCAGCGCCCCACCGTCGAGCACCCCATCGTGGGGCCGCCGCCGATGCCTCCCGGTGGAGGCGGTGGGTCGACGTTCGGGCCACCGCAGCCCGAGCGGCGGCGGCGGAGCCCGGTCAAGCTCGTGGCGCTGGTGGTGATCGGCGTGCTGCTCCTCGGCGGGGTCGCGATCGCCGGGGTCATGCTCGTCGACACGACCTCGGCCGCGCCGGACGCCATGGCGAAGATGGTGCCGGCCACCGACCAGCTGTACGTGACCGCGTACCTCGATCCCGGGACGGACCAGAAGCTCAACCTCCGCGACCTGCTCCAGCGGTTCCCGGCCATGCAGGGCAAGGACCCCGCGCAGCAGGTCGACCAGGCCTTGGAACAGGCCCTGAAGCCGGCCGGCCTCTCCTACGCCGACGACGTCAAGCCCTGGCTGGGCTCGCAGATCGCGGTGGCGGGAACGCTCGAGAACGGGGGGCAGCCGAACGTCGCGATCATGATCGCGACGAAGAACGACCAGCAGGCCCTGGACACCATGAAGCGGCTGGAGGGGCTGTCGTCGAACGCGAACGTGACCTGGAGCTCGGAGACCTATCGGGGCGTGATCATCCGGATCGGTCACGCTCCGCAGCAGGACGCATCGGGCAGCCCGCTCGGCGGGTTCGGCAGCAACCCGGCCTACGCGGTGGTCGACCACACGCTGGTCGTGGCGAGCACCCCGGCCGCACTCGAGGGGATCGTCGACGCCGACCAGGGCCGGGGGACCGTGCTGTCCGACGACCCCGGCTTCCAGAAGGCCCGCGACGCGCTGCCGGACCAGGTCCTCGGGATGGCGTACGTGAACGTCGGCCAGGTGATCGACCAGGTGCTGCCCCAGCTCGAGGCGGGGATCGGGTTCGCCGGCCTCCCGGGCGGGTGCGGCGGCGACCAGGTCGCCAAGGGCCTCGACTCGCTCCGGGCGTTCCGCGGTCTGGCCGTCTCGGCCACGGCGCAGACGGACGGCCTGCAGCTGGACATGGGGCTCGCCATCGACCGGTCGAAGCTGCCTTCGGGCGCGGCCACCGCGGCGGCCTCGAGCGGCCATCGGAACGCCGCCCTGTCGTTCGTCCCGCAGAACTCGTACGGGGTCGTGGCCTTCGAGGGGGCCGGCCTGGTGAACACCGAGCTCTCGGGGCTCGGGAAGTGCCGGCCCGACGTCCGGCGCCGGCTCGACCAGCTGGGGATCGGGAACGTGCTGTCGAATCTGTCGGGCGACATGGCGGTCTCGGTCGGCCCAGGCCCGCAGGGACGCCCCGGCGGCGCGCTGGTCGCCGCGGTGAAGGACGAGAGCAGGATGCGATCGGCCCTCGACGCCGTCGCCGCCAAGCTCGCTCCGGACGGCGGAGCGAAGCCGACGTCCGTGACCTACAAGGGCGTGACGATCGAGTCGATCCGGGTCGGCCCGACGCTGGCGCCCTCCTGGGCCGTGACCGACGGGGTCGCGATCGTCGGGACCACCCCGGACGACGTGAGGGCGGCCATCGACGCCCACGCCGGCAACGACATCACCTCGTCGTCGACGTTCCGCCAGGCCGCCGCCCGGATCGACCTGGACAACGGCTCCCTGTTCTACGCGGACGTCTCGAAGATCCTCGACGCGGTCGAGGCGCAGGTGCCGTCGGGAGAGCTGGCGGGGTTCCAGCAGGTCACCGCGAACCTCCGTCCGGTCAAGGCGACCATCCTCCAGTCCGGGCTCGACGGGGACGTGCTGACGCTCCGGTGGTTCTTCCTGGTGCCGTGACCCGGGCCGGATCGCCTTCGAGCGGTGCCTGAGAGCGCGCCTCCCCCGGAGGAGGTCTGGATGATGCGGCTCGCCCTGGACGAGGCGCGGGCCTGCCTCGGATGGGACGACGTGCCGATCGGCGCCGTCGTGGTGCGCGACGGCTCCGTGGTGGGCGCCGCGGGCAACCAGCGGGAACGCCTCGGCGACCCCACCGCCCATGCGGAAGTCCTGGCGATCCGGCAGGCGGCCGCCGCCGTGGGCGGGTGGCGACTCGACGGGTGCGCGCTGGTGGTCACGCTGGAGCCCTGCGCGATGTGCGCCGGTGCGATCGTGCTGGCTCGGATCCCCCGGGTGGTTTTCGGCGCGACCGACCCGAAGGCCGGGTTCGCGGGATCGCTGGGTGACCTGATCCGCGACCCCCGTCTGAACCACCGGGCCGAGGTGACCGGCGGAATCCTGGCCGAGGAGTGCGGCGACCTGCTCCGCGCCTTCTTCCACGAACGCCGGAGGCCGGACTGACGACGCGGGGAAAGCGGACTCCCGGCCGCTGCTAGACTCGCCCGCGGAGGCGTGCCGGAGCGGACGAACGGGACCGCCTCGAAAGCGGTTAGGGGCTTGACCGCCCCTCGCGTGTTCGAATCACGCCGCCTCCGCCGGCCCGCCGGGTCGCCGTCCCAACCCCCCGGGGCGGCGGCCCTGTCCTGATCACGGCCCGTTATCTGTGGGCGCTTCGCGGAAGCCCCGACAATCATTGGATGGACCAGGCCGGATTCCCCGCTGCGACCGGCTCGCGCCTGGCGTGGTCGCTTCTGCCGGGCCGCATCGTGGCCGCGGTGGAGGAACGGCTGGGTTCGCGCATCGTGCAGGCCCACGACCGCCCGGGCGGGTTCTCGCCGGGTGCGGCCGCCCGGCTGCGGCTCGCCGACGGCCGCGCCGCCTTCGTGAAGGCGGTCGCCGGCGAGCTCAACCCGAGCTCGCCCGACATGCACCGGGCCGAGGCCCGGATCACGGCCGCCCTGCCGGCCACTGCGCCCGTCCCCGGGTTCCTCTTCCTTCACGACGACGGGGACTGGGTCGCGCTCGGGTTGGAGGCGGTCGACGGAGGGGAACCTGCCGTGCCGTGGGAGGCGGAGGAGCTCGGGCGGGTGCTGACCGCGGTGGCCGACCTCCACGGAGCGCTGACGCCCCCGCCCGTCGACGCGCCGCGCCTGGGGGATCGGCTGGGTTCGCAGTTCCGGAACTGGCGCGACCTGGCGTCGGGGCGGTTCCCGGTCGCCGATGCGACCGATCCCTGGGCGGTGCGGAACCTCGAACGGCTGGCCGGGCTGGAATCCCGATGGGAGGAGGCCGCGGCCGGCGACACGCTGCTCCACGGCGACCTCCGGGCGGACAACATCCTGCTCACGCCCGACCGGGTGGTGTTCGTCGACTGGCCGCACGCCGCGCTCGGGGCGCCGTGGGTCGACCTCGTGTTCCTGGCGCCGAGCGTCGCGATGCAGGGAGGGCCGGAGCCGGAGGTGCTGTTCGACGGCCATCCCTCGGCACGGGCCGCGCCCGCCAGGGCGGTGGACGCCGTCGTTGCCGCGCTGGCCGGGTACTTCCACGTCCGGGGCATGCTGCCGTCGCCGCCGGGGCTCCCCACGCTCCGGGCGTTCCAGGCGGCGCAGGGCGTGCAGGCCGTCGCGTGGCTCCGACGCCGAACCGGGTGGGACTGAGCCCGGCCTGCCCGTTCCGTACAATCGGCCCGGTGGCTTGCCCGAGCGGACGAAGGGGCACGCCTGGAGAGCGTGTAGGGGGGCAACTCCCTCCCGGGTTCGAATCCCGGAGCCACCGCCAGCCAGCACGCCAACCCGCCAGCCTCGCCCCGACCGGCACGTGGCCGAAGCAGGTCAGGCGCCGGACACGACGGAGCCGGAGATACTCAGGGAGCCCGACAGGTGGTTGCCGTCGTCGAGCTGCTCGGAGCAGTCGAACGTGAACGTATGGATGTCGTTGTCCCACCGTCCCACCAGCCACTGCCCACCGGGAGGCGGGCCGGAAGAGGTATCCGTGCCGGCCGGGACGCACTCCCAGTTGGCGGAGAAGAGGAACCAGAACGGGCCGCTGGCCGCTGGCGTGTTCCACGGCTCGACCACGGTGCCATCCCGGCACACCGAGGTCGTGGAACCCGTGGCGACGAACGGGATGAATGCCAGGACCTGGAGCCACCGGGTGTGCTCGTCGATGGCGGGAGGATCGAAGCTCGGGATCACGTCCGCCTCGAGTGACGACGAGCGGGACCCATCCGTATAGGTCGCGAACGCCCCGGAGCCCGAACCCGTCTGCTGCCCGTCGATGGAACAGTCGCCCGACGTGCCCGACCTGGTGGCCGAGTACGTGTACTCGAAGGTGCTGCCGTCGTCGAGGAGCTTGAACGTCGCGTCGAATGCAGGATCCCGCTTGAGCTCGAGGTGCATCGACCCCTGCTCCGTCGCCGACGTGACGATGTCGATCTCGTCGGCGACATCGGTGTCCGTCATCGTGTACGTCCAGGTGATGTTGCCATGCAGGGCTCCCTGTACCTCGAGCGTGTAGGGGCGGAGCGGCGAGGTGTCGGGGTTGCCCGAGGTGGTGTGCTCGTTGGTGATCACCGCGTAGGCGTTCCCCTGGCACCCCTTCTGGAGGAAGGACCCGTCCCCGGTCTGGTTCGGGCCGAGCAGGGCACCGAGCGCGACCCGACGAAGGCCGGTCCCCGTGACGCATGCGGCGGTGCCTCGCAGCTGTCCCGGCCCCGTGTTCTTCAGGGTGACGGTGTAGGGGGATGACGAGGCGGGGAGCTTGATCCAGTTCAGGGTGTAGTCGTCCTGGATGTGGCCCTGATACGGATGCCCGAACTGAACCGAGCCGGTGGCCGGGAAGCTGCCAGCCTTCCTCATGTAGGCAGGCCCCTCCTCGAGGCAGTACGGGTATGCGAATCCCCCCGTACAGGCGTGGAGGAACCGAATGGCGATGGCGGCGGCGTGGTACGCCTTCCCGATCGTCGTGCTCCCGGGGAGCGCCGCATCCAACGCCGGGAACTCCTCCCTGCCGCGCCCCGCGGAGGCCCAGAAGTCCTGGAGAACCTGCTCCGCCCCGGCCGGTCTGGTGGTCCCGTACGGCTCGATCATGGCCCGCCAGATCAGCCAGTAGGCATACTCCTCGGTGCCACTGACAGGATGGGCGCCCATGCTCTTGGTGAACTGGGGCCACAGGTACTCGTAGAGCTGGTTTGCCCCGTCGACGACCTCGTCCTCCATGACGGTGGCCATCCCTTCCACGAAGTTGTCGTCGGGCTCCTCGTCGACGCTCTGGCCGATCGCCCCGTAGCCGAACTGGAGCGCGTGATTGAACTCGTGGGCCGCCGTGACCTTGAGCAACTCGTTCGGTGGGTAGCCGAATCCCGACAAGCTGTTGGCGAGGACGATGCAGCTCGCCGAGGCTCGACCGCGCCAGGGCGTGTTCGGATTGTCGGACACGGGCCCGGCGTGCGTGCCCTTGTCGTCGGTGATGCCCGCAGCCGTGGTCAGCGACTGGATCCGCACCGGGTACTTCCCCCCGGGTACCGGGTTGGGCGGATAGCCAGGTGGCGCTGCCCACCCGAACGTCGAGACCTCGGTGTGCCAGGCGAGCTCCAGGGCGGCCGAGTACTGGGCGATGGTCAGCCCGTGGAGTGTGCCGTACCGGATCAGGAAGTGGGCCGTCGAATGGGCATGGGGCAGAGGGACCCGGTACGCAGCGCAGGTGAAGGAACCACTCGTAGGGGTCAACAGTCGCTCGATCTCGCGCCGATCGGGCCCGGCCGGGAGCGTGGGAAGAGCCCGTCGCAGGTCGAGGAGCTGGATCGTGCCGTCGAGAATCGGGGCGCCACGGTACCGGTCGGGCAACTGGTCGGGAGCGAACAGCGACTCGGCCACCAGGCGCCAGGCATCCGCGGCTCCGACGAGGCCTGCGATCCGGTCCGCCTGGATGAGGGCGAAGCTGCTCCCCGGCCTGGCGGAAGGTGCCGGTCGCGGCATCGCTCGGGCCTCGTGGGCCTGCGACAGGGCAGCGGCGTCCTTGCCCAGGGTCGGATGACGGACCGGGTGGTGTCCGCCGGTTCGGGCCCCGGAGGCGGCAACTGCCACCGTGCCCGTCAGGGCGACGACCACGGCCACGGCTCGGATCCGGTCCACCTGGGCCACGCAACTCCTCCCCGGAACTGGCCCCAAGCTAGTCGTCGACTCCGGCCAGCACAACCCCCGGAGTACATCAGATTGGGGCCTTGACCAGTGGTTGTGGAGGGGTGTGCCGGCCGTCGCCGGCGAACCGTGTTCGGCGAGTCAACCGACCGACTTGTGCCGTCGAACGACCGCTCGGTAGCATGCGTTCCGCGTCAGGGAGGGGGCCATTGTGCGCCACGCGTTCCGTCGTACGTTCACCCTCGTCGTGTTGCTCGCCATGCTCGCGCTGTTCGCGCCGTCGGTGGCCATGGCGGCGAGCGCCGGCGACCTCGACTCCAGCTTCGGCGGCGGCGACGGGATGGCCACGTTCAGCCTGTCGAGCGGCGCCGAGGACATCGGGACCGTCCTGGCCTCGGCGGGGGGAACGATCCTGCTGGCGGGCCAGGACAACGTCGCCGCCGACCTGGCGCTGGCCCGCCTGGTCGCGAACGGGGACCCGGACACCACGTTCGGCGGAGGCGACGGCCTGGTCACGATGCATTTCCTCCAGGTCACGGACGTCTTCAACGCGATGGTGGTCCTCCCGAGCGGGAAGATCGTGGTCGCCGTGGACACACACGGGACGGGCAACGACAGGCTCGGCCTCGCGAGGTTCACGCCGTCGGGCCACCCGGACACCACGTTCGGCGGGGGCGACGGCAAGCTCCTCGTCGGATTCGGGATGCCGTTCGCCGCGTACGACATGATCGCCTTGCCAAACGGCAAGCTACTGGTCAGCGGCGAGTTCTACCTCTCTGACCAGGACTCCGAGTTCATGGTCGTCCGCCTCAACCCGAACGGGTCGCCCGACACGACGTTCGGGGGCGGCGATGGGTTCGTCCGGACGCAGTTCGGTCACGGCGAGGATGGAGCATGGCGGATGGCCCTCGACGCGCACGGCCGGATCGTCGTCGCGGGGTGGGCGCGGGAGGGGCCCACCGACCCCTACGACACCGGGATCGCCAGGTATACGCCCGACGGGAAGCCCGATCACGCGTTCAGCGGCGACGGGAAGCTCATGGTCAACGTGATCGAAGGGGAGGACGACTACGCGGACGGCCTGGGCATCCAGGGCGATAGGATCGTGGTCGGCGACTATGCGCTCCTCGATGGGAGCAACCGGATCGTCATGATCCGCCGGCTGCCGAACGGGCAGCCGGATGCGGCGTTCGGCGGCGGCGACGGCGTGGTGATCACCCGAAACGGGACGGATGCGAAGGAGCTCGACGACCTGGCCGTCGACGGGGACAACCGGATCGTCGTGAGCGGATCCATCGGCTCGACGTCGTCGCAGATGTTCCTCGCGCGGTACGGGCCCAACGGGGCGCTCCAGGCGACGTTCGGTTCCGGGGGATTCGGCACCACGACGTTCGGTGCGGACGTCAGGAATGTCGGGATGTCCATCGCCGGCAACGGCAAGATCGTGGTGGCCGGCGTGGGGAGCGCGGACGCATCGGTCGCCAGGTTCCTTCCCTGACGAGCCAGCCCGGCCTTGCCCTTTTCTCCCCCGCGGGATAGAGCAGCGTTCCCGGACCTTCGGATACGTTCGCGGTCGATGGCCTCCGCAGGACCGGGAGAGCGGGAACGCCATGGTGCACGTTGTCGGCGGAGCTCTCCGCCACGAATGCCCGGGCCGCTGCCGGCACGCCGCGGCGGTCGTGGGCTTCGTCTCGATGCTTCTTGTCCCCGTGCTGGGTGGGGATGCCGTCGCAGGGGGCAGCGCCGGGACGCTCGACCGGACCTTCGGGGATCACGGGGTCGTGGTGTCGATCGCGGGCTTCCAGCCGGGCACCGACGGCGGGGTCGTGGTTCAGGACGGAGGCCGGATCGTCATTGCCGGCACGGACTTCTCGGTCGCCGGCCTGCTGCCGAGCGGCGCTCCCGATTCCCGCTTCGGCCGGAACGCGGTGGCGCACGCCGACCTCACAGGATGGAGGAGTCGCGGCGCGACCGACGTGGCGCTCGGTCCCGGGGGAGCCATCGTCGTGGGCGGCAAGATCTGCCGGACGGACGGCTGTTCGAGGGAGCGCTACGCGCTGGTCCGGTACACGGCCTCGGGCCACCGCGATCCGACGTTCGGGGACGACGGAGCCGAGGTGTTCGCCTGCTCGCCGCGGCCGTTCTGCTCGAACGATCCCGGGATCGCCGTGCAGCGCGACGGCAAGGTCGTGCTGAGCGTCTGGTCGGGCGGGTTCCTGATCGAGCGCCGGAACGCGAACGGCACCCTGGACCGTTCGTTCGGGAACGACGGGCTGGTCACCCATCGTGAAGGGGAGTGCTGTCCGATCGAGGCCTCCTCGGCCGTGCAGGACGCCGACGGCCGGATCGTGGCGGCCGGAGCCGACGAGGTCCTCCGGTTGCTCCCCGACGGCCGGGCCGATCCGACGTTCGGCCGGAGCGGAACGGCGAAGCTCCCGCGGGGACTGCTCGGCGCCCCGGCGGTCGCCATCGGGCCGCTCGGAGGCATCGTCGTCGTCGGGACGACCGCCGACCTGCCGGGCCCATGGGCCGTCATCCGATTCACGCCCACGGGCCATATCGACCGGACCTTCGGCGGCACGGGCCTGACCGAGGTCCACCTGAGCTGCCAGGACACGCCGATGGACGTCGCGATCGAGCCCGACGGGCGGATCGTCGTCGTGGGGGAGACCTTCAACTGCGCGGAGTTCGGGAAGGAACGGGCCGCGATCGTCCGGCTCACCGCGCGCGGTCGTCTGGATCCATCCTTCAGCGGAAACGGCAAGGTCCTGTGGCCCGGCTACAGCCTCGCCACGGGGGTGGCCCTCGATGAGGTGGGCTCCGGCGAACGGGTGGTCGTGTCCGGCGTCGGCCACTTCACGGTCGCCCGGTACCTCGCTTGAGCGGCGGTCTTCGCCCCGACCGGTCGTCGCTCCTTGGGGGACCTCAGCCGGCGAGGCGGCTGATCGCCTGCAGCTTGTTGTGGGCGTCGAGCGCGGCGACCTTGTAGGACTCCGCGAGCGTGGGGTAGTTGAAGACGGCGCCGGTGAGGTAGTCGAGCGTCCCGTCGTTCCCCATGACGGCCTGCCCGATGTGCACCAGCTCGGTGGCGCCGGTCCCCAGGACGTGGACGCCGAGGAGGCGCCGGTCCTCCTGCGAGACCAGGATCTTCAGCATCCCGTAGGAGTCGCCGAGGATCTGCCCCCGGGCCAGCTCGCGGTAGCGGGAGATCCCGACCTCGTACGGCACGGCCTCGTCGGTGAGCTCGGCCTCCGTCTTCCCGACGAACGAGATCTCGGGGATCGTGTAGATCCCGATCGGCAGGAGGTCCTGCATGTCGACGACGTCCTGTCCCAGCGCATCGAGCGCGGCGATCCTGCCCTGCTCCATCGCTGTCGCCGCCAGACTCGGGAACCCGATCACGTCGCCCACCGCGTAGATGTTCGGAACGGCCGTCCGGAACCGCGCGTCGACCCGGATCCGGCCGCGTTCGTCCGCCTGCAGGCCGGCGTTGTCGAGGCCGAGCCCGTCGGTCGCGCCCTCCCGGCCCGCCGAATACAGGACGGCCTCCGAGGCGATTCGCTTGCCGCTCGACAGCTCGACCAGCGCCCCCTCGTCGAGGGCGTCGACGGTCGTGACCTCCTCGCCCAGCCGGAACGTCACCCCGAGGTCGCGGAGCTGGTGCAACAGACCCTCCACGATCTCGTCGTCGCAGAACTCGAGGATGTGTCGGCGCATGTCGACGACCGTGACCTTGGTTCCGAGCGCGGCGAACATCGACGCGTACTCGATCCCCACGATCCCACCGCCCACGACCACGAGCGCCCCCGGGATGCGCTCGGCGTTCACCAGCCCGTCCGAGTCGAACACCGTCCGCTCGTCGAACTCCACGGCCCCCGGCCGGGCCGGCTTGGTGCCCGTGGCGATCACGATCGTCGCCGCCCCGACCTTCCGCTCGCCACCGTCCTCCCGTTCGACCACGACCGTCGTGGGGTCGGTGAACCTGGCCGACCCTTCCAGCAGCGCGACATGGTTGCGCGCCAGCTGGTCCCGGATGACGTCGATCTCCCGGCGGATGACCTCGTTGGCCCGGGCCCGGAGGTCCTCGATCGTGATGTCCTCCTTGACCCGGTAGCTCTGGCCGTAGATGCCGCGCTGGCTGAGGCCGGTGAGGTACACGACGGCCTCGCGAAGGGTCTTGGAGGGGATGGTGCCGGTCATCACGCAGACGCCGCCCACCTGACGGCGTTCGACGATGGCCGCGCGGCGGCCGAGCTTCGCCGCCTGGATCGCCGCCTTCTGCCCGGCGGGCCCGCACCCGATCACCAGGAGGTCGTACTCGTCGGCCACGGTTCCCTCCTTGCCCTCGGCGGAACAGGGACCGGGGCGACCATAGGCGAGGGGTGATCCGCCCGCAAACGCCGCTCGGGGCGGACGAGCGATCGCCGGCGCGCGACCCTGTCGAACCGGCGACCCGTACCCCTGAGCGCTGGAAGTCCTCCGCTCCGGGTCAGGTCGCGGTCACCGTGGCCTTCACGGCATCCTTCACGGCAGGCACGATCCCCTGGGAGGAGGCGGTGACGAGCCACGAGCCCGACGCCCCCACGGCGGTGTGCGCCCCAACGGCGACCTTCAATGTCAGACTCCTCGTCGCCCCCGCAGCCACGTTGGCGAACGTGAACGTCCCGGCGACGACGTCTCCGGTGACGTCGTGCGCCCCGGCCAGGTAATGAACCATGAACCCGGTCCTCGAGCCGGGGCCCTTGAGCGCGATCGTGTCGGTCTCGAACCCGTCGTTCTGCACCGGGATCGCGAAGGTCGCCGTCTTGCCGCGGTCAGTCTTCGTGCCCTTGCCCTGGTGGGCGGCCGTGACGTTGTAGACGTTGTTCCCGGCCGCGGGCCCCTGCCCGACCGCGATACGTGCGTCCGGCTGCCGGAGCTTGAACGATGCGGAACCGCAGTTCATCGCGCTACCGCCGAACGCGGTGTCCAGGGTCCCGACATAGAGCTTGCTGTGGTTCACGGCGAGCGAGAACACCGTCCCGGATCCCGGCCCGTTGGTGCCGGTCGCGTTCGTCCCCACGTTCGTCCAGTGACCGCCTCGGAACCCGGCGATCACGTCCACCAGGGCGTTGCCGCCGGCGTTGAGGAAGTTCCCGCCGGCGAACACGTTCCCGTGGTCGACGATCACGGTGTACAGCGAGGTCGCCCCCTCGCCGAAGTACCCACCGCCCGCTCCGTCGTTCCCCACCGCCGACCACGCGACGCCGTTCCACTTCGCGATCTTGTCGGCGGCGCCGATCCCGTCGGCGTTGACGAAGTCACCGACCACGTAAACGTCGGTGCCGGAGGTCGCGACCCCCCGGACGCGGTTCTGGATGGCCGAGATCGAGGGCCCGGGCGCCCCGACCGCCGACCAGGTGTGCGACGTGAGGTCGAACCGGGCGAGGAAGTCCGCATTCGCGATGCCGTTCATGTCGATGCCGCCCGAGCCCACGTAGAGCCCCCCGTCCGTGCTGACGGCCATCGACGAGACGGTCGACACGGAGCCGATCGCGGAGAATCCCTGGCCGACGATGTCGTACTCGACGATCCCGTCGGCTGCTGCGATGTTGTCGGCGTTATCGAACCCGCCGCCGACGAACAGGTCCGAACCGACGACCTGCAGCGCGAACACGGGGCCGTCGAGCGACACGCCCCCGACCGACGTCCAGTGGGAGCCATCCCACATGGCGAGGCTGTCCGCCTGCGGGTCGCCGCCAGCGTTGGAGAACGAACCCCCGGCGAACACCGTGCCGCCGCTCACGGCGATCGCGTACACCGCGTTGTTCAACCCCGCACCGAACGACGACCAATGCGAGCCGTTCCACATCGCGATGTCGTCGCCCCCCGGAAGACCGCCGGCGTTCAGGAAGAGGCCGCCCACGTACACGTTCGGCCCCACCGACGTGACCACGTTGACCCTGCCGTTGAGTGCGGGGGTCGTTGGGCCGCCTCCGGTGCCCAGTGAGGACCAGCCACCGGATGTCACGGCGTTCGCCGTTGTGGCGCCGACGATTGACGCGAACGCGACCATCGTGAGCACGGCGGCGACACGACGACGGAGCCGTCGGAGCTCCCCACCCGATCGGATCGTCCCCGAGGTCCTCGACCGAGTCGGTGCGCGCATCACCATCACCCCTCCCTGGCGGGCGCTGCCCACGGCGGCTCGAATGATCGCACCGGCCGAGCCGCTTGAACAGGCCCAATCCACGCTCCCGGCTCCCGCCGACGCCGGAGTTGCGACGGTTCCCGATTCGATGGGCCCTGCTCGTGCTGGTGCTTGTCGGGAGCGGCGGTACGGCCCGGGCGGCCCCGACGCCGTGGAAGTGACGAGATCGCGGTGAGCTCGAACGGCCACGTCCTGTATGCGGCGAGTGCGCGGGGCGTGTTCAAGCGCCCGGTGTAGCCGGGCGGGTCGCGGTCCGTCCGCCCATGCGGTCGTGTCCGGGGGGCCGCGTATACTCGACCGTGGTGACCGCGCTAGGCGGGGAGCTAGCGGTGCCCTGAACCCGCAATCCGCTCTAGCGGGGCTGAATACCGTCCGAGGCCCGGAGGGTCCGTGGCCGCCCTGGGTACCGGGGCGTCGATGGCTGGGTCCTGCGCGACGCCAACTTGCGAATCCCGTCAGGTCCGGAAGGAAGCAGCGGTAAGCAGGCGCTGGCGGGTGCCGCAGGGACGCCTGGCCGGAGCCGCCGGCCCGGTGAGCGCCCGAGTCCTCCGTGAGGTCGACGACGGTTGCGCGGTCACCACTTTTTTGGGCTGTCGCGTGGGGAAGCAGAGGGAGGCCCTGAGGCCGTGGCCGACGAGTACCAGTCGCTGTACCGGAAGTACCGCCCCCAGACCCCGGACGAGGTCCGCGGCCAGGAGCACGTGGTCCGCGCGCTGGTCGGCGCCGTGCGTGAGGGCCGCATGGCCCACGCCTACCTGTTCTGCGGGCCGCGGGGGACCGGCAAGACCTCCACCGCGCGGATCCTCGCCAAGATGGTCAACTGCGAGCGCGGACCGACCGCCGAGCCCTGCGGCGAGTGCGAGCAGTGTCTGCGCATCGCCGCCGGCTCCCACCTCGACGTGGTGGAGATCGACGCGGCGTCGCACGGCGGCGTCGACGATGCCCGGGAGCTACGGGAACGCGCCCCCACCGCCCCGGCCATGGGCCGTGAGAAGGTCTACATCCTCGACGAGGCCCAGCGGCTCTCCCGGGAGGCGTTCGACGCGCTCCTGAAGCTGTTCGAGGAGCCACCGCAGGGGGTCCGGTTCGTGCTCTGCACCACCGAGCCGCACAAGATGCCGGCCACCATCGTCGGTCGGTGCCAGCGGTTCGACTTCCGGCGGATCGGCGGCGACGTCCTGTCCGAACACCTCATTGAGGTCGCCCGCAGCGAGGGGGTCACCCTGACGAAGCCGGCGGCCGAGGCCATCGCGCGTCAGGCGGAGGGCTCCGCCCGGGACGCGCTCTCGTTGCTCGACCAGGCCACGGTCCTCGGGGGCGAGGAGATCGGCGAGGAGGTCCTGGAGCAGCTCCTCGGCACGCCGCGGCAGGAGGTCCAGTATGCGATCGCCGACGCCGTCGCCGTGGGCGACACGGCGGGGGTGTTCGCGCGGATCGACGGGCTGGTGCAGGAGGGCCAGGACGTTCGCCACGTGACCAGCGAGTGCCTGCAGCACTTCCGGAACCTGCTGCTCGCGAACACGGCGCCCGGCCAGGCCGACCTGGTCGACGTCACGGCCGACGACTACGAACGCCTGCGGGCGCAGGCGGCGAAGTTCACGCCGTCCGAGCTGTCGCGAGTGATCGCCCTGCTGCTCGCGGCCCAGACGGACATGCGGTGGACGACGTCGCCCCGCCTGACGCTGGAGCTCGCGCTCGTCCGGGCGACGATGCCGGAGACCGATCCGGCGCCGGAGTCCCTGATCGCCCGCATGGAGCGGCTCGAACGCCTGGCCGGCGTGCACGGTGGGTCGGCTGCCCCACCGGTCGACCAGCCCGTGCGCGTTCCCGAGGCCGCCATCGAGCCGGCCCCCCGTCCCGAGACGCGTGCTCCTGCGGAGGAGGCCAACGAGCCCGAGGGAGCGACCGGCACGGCGGGCGAACCCACATCCGCACCGGCCGCCCGGACGCCGGCCGCATCGCCCGCGCCTCCGGCCGCAGCGGCTCCGTCGGGAACCGCCGCGGTCGACGTCGAGATGCTGCGGCGGTCGTGGCAGGACGTCCTCGAACGGCTCACCGGGATGATGAAGGCGGTCCTCGGCACCGCGACCCCGGTTGCGCTCGACGACTCGACGCTGGAGCTCGCGTTCCCGGCCTCGATGGGGATGCGCGTGATCAAGGTGCAGGAGCGTGAGGCGGATCTCAGGGCCGTGCTCCAGGAGCTGTTCGGGATCTCCCCTCGCATCAAGTGTTCGGTGCGGGATCCCGGCGGGGGCACGTCGCCGGCCGTGGAGGTCGTCGAGGAGGCTCCGCCGCTCGGCGAGGAGGCCGTGCTGGCGCGGCTGAAGGCGGAGTTCGACGCCACCGAGGCCCCCGAGCCCGAGGGCTGGTGAGCGCATGTACGAGGGACCGATCCAGGAGCTCATCGACGAGCTGGCCCGGCTGCCCGGCATCGGGCCCAAGTCGGCGCAGCGGCTGGCGTTCCATCTGGTGAAGGCGCCCGAGGACGAGGCCCGCCGGCTGTCGGCGGCCATCGTCCGGGCCAAGGAGCTCATGCGGTTCTGCGACGAGTGCGGCAACGTCGCCGAGGGCGACCGGTGCCGCATCTGCCGCGATCCCGGCCGCGACGTCACCACGATCTGCGTCGTGGAGGAGCCGAAGGACGTCGCCGCCATCGAGAAGGCCGGCGTGATCAAAGGCCGCTACCACGTGCTGGGCGGCGCGATCAGCCCCCTGGACGGGATCGGTCCGGAGGACCTCCGGGTGCAGGAGCTCCTCGACCGGGTGCAGCGCGACGACGTGGCCGAGGTCATCCTCGCCACCAACCCCAACCTCGAGGGGAATGCCACCGCGATGTACGTGGCCGCGCTGCTGAAGCCGGCCGGCGTCCGCGTGACCCGCCTGGCGAGCGGCCTCCCCGTGGGTGGCGACCTCGAGTACGCGGACGAGATCACGCTGGGCCAGGCCCTCGAGGGCCGCCGGGAGATGTGATAGGCCGCCGACGCGGTCTCACTCTCACGGATGAGGAACCCAAGCAGGACGCTGGCGTAGCCTTCCGGTTCGTGGGCGGTTTCGAACGCCTCGGCCAGGGTGTCCGGAGGCTTCCGCCGATCGCCGCGGATGCCGCGTTGGCGCTCGCGATTTTCGCGGTCGGTGTCATCGAGCTGACGTGGTTCAGCTCTCCGGAAGCCCCTCCGATCCACGTCAGTGGCTGGTCGTTCGCGATCTTCGCCCTCATGTCCCTCGCGCTCGTTGCCCGTCGCGCAAACGTGTGGATTGCCGCGTCGGTGATCACGGCGGGAGTCGTCGTCGCGACGTTCGCGCACCTGGACATCGGCGGCAAGAGTGAACAGATCCTCGCGACGGTGCTGGTCTTCTCGGTGGCGGACCGGGCCCCGACGCCGGTGGCGCTCATCTCGGTGGTCGCGGCCGTGGGCCTCTGGTGGTGGCTGGGTGACGTCCTGTCCCAAGACTCCGGTTTCCCGCTGTATCTCGTCCTCCTCGCTGATGCCGTCTACGCGCTCCCGATCTACGGCTTCGCGGCCTTCGCAGGGTGGACCCAGCGACGTCGGCGGTTGCTGACCCGGGAGCTCGAGACGCGCGCCGTGGATCTCCGAACGGAGCGGGAGCGGATCGCAGCGCAGGCCGTGGCGGGCGAGCGGCTGCGGCTGGCGGGAGAGCTGCGAACGCTGGTGTCCCGCGGGGTCCGACGGATGACCAAACAG